>CALKVF010000052.1 GCA_937996535.1 uncultured Novosphingobium sp.
GCGAACATCACCACGCCGATCACCACCATGAAGACCAGCGCGACGACATAGTTGGGATCGGCGAACAGGTGGCGGTTGAACAGCGGATCCTTGGCCGTCACCAGATGGATCACCGCCATCCACGCGGTCGAGATGCCGACGATCGTGTAGACCCAGGCTTCGAGCGAATCGTACCAGTCGATGTGGTTGCCGCGGTCGAGCAGCAACTGGATCGAGGTTAGAGCCAGCGCGACCAGCGTGAAGCCGGTAAGGTCAAACCGCCGCGTAACCAGCGGGCGCGAGGGCAGCTCGGCCAGCATGATGACCAGCGAGAGCACCCCCAGCGGCACGTTGACGTAGAACACCGAGCGCCAGTTCCAGTTCTCGGTCAGCCAGCCGCCGAGGATTGGCCCCATGATCGGCCCGATCATGATTCCCATGCCCCACAGCGCCATCATCTGCGGTTGGCGCGAGGGCTTGTTGGTATCGATCATCGCCGCCTGGCTGAGCGGTGAGATGAACGCGCCCGTTGCGCCTTGGAGGGCGCGGAACAGGACCATTTCGGTGATGTTCTGGGCCATGCCGCAGAGCATCGAGGAAATCACGAAGCCCGCGACCGAGAAGATGAACAGCCGGCGCGAACCAAACCGGTCGGCCAGCCAGCCGGTGATCGGCATGGCTACTGCCATCGCGACGATATAGCTGGTCAGCACCCAGCTGATTTCGTCAGCCGTGGCGCCCAGTTGCGAGCGCATGTGCGGAATTGCGACATTGGCGATCGTGGTATCGAGCACCTGCAGCAGCGATGCGGTCATGATCCCGACCGTCAGCAGCATCGGGTTTTCGACCGGCAGCAGTGCAACATCGGGCGGCGGCGCCAGGGGCGCGGAGCTCGCGCGGCGGCGGCGGCGCGGCTGGGCAGGGGTGGCGGTGCTCGCCATGATCCGCAGCCTTAGTGCTTGCGGCCGTCGATAAAGACTTTGACCTTGCTCGACAGGCCAGCGATCAGCGGGCGCGGGCAGGCTTCGTCGAGCACGATCCGCACCGGCACGCGCTGGGTCACCTTGACCCAGTTGCCGGTGGCGTTCTGCGCGGGCAGGACCGAAAATTCGCTGCCGGTGCCGGCCCCGATTGAAGCGACGTGGGCGCGCAGGGCCAGGCCCGGATAGGCATCGAAGCGGATTTCCGCCGGCTGGCCGACCTTCATGTCAGCCAGTTCGGTTTCCTTGAAATTGGCCTCGATATAGGCGCTCTTGTCGGCCACGATGGTCACCACTGGCAGGCCGGTGACCATTTCCTGACCGATCGTCAGGCGGTCGGCCTGGCTGATCGTGCCCGAAGTCGGCGCGCGCACTTCGGTGCGGCGCAGGTTCATTTCGATCGTGGCGCGCTGGGCGCGGGCGGCGGCGACTTGCGGATAGATCCCGGGAACCTGCGCGCCGGTGGCTAGCTTGGCGGCGGCTTCGCGGCTCTTCGACTGGGCGATGGCGAGCTGGTCCTGAGCCTGCGACACCTGATGCCGGGCCGCGTCATAGGCGGCCTTGGTGGTGAAACCGCGCTTCCACAACGCTTCCTGACGCACCAGGTTGGTCTGGGCATAGGCGATGTTTTCCTGCGCGGCGGCGACATCGGCGCCCGACATGGCGCTGGAATTGGCGAGCGCGGTCTCGCTCGCCTGGGCCGTGGCAATCGCGGCATCCGCCTGGGCAAGCTGCAGGTGATAGGGTTCGGGATCGATCTGGAACAGCAGATCGCCGGCGTTCACGTGCTGGTTTTCCTTGACGAACACCTTGGTGATCTTGCCGCTCACTTCGGCGCTGACCGAAACCTTGTCGAGGTGGACATAGGCATTGTCGGTCGCGACCTTGCCTTGCAGGCTCTGCCAATAGACCACCGCGCCGATCAGCAGCGCCAGTGGCAGCGAGAGCATCAACGCAAGGCGGCCCCAGTTGCGTGCCGGGCGGATATCCGCTTCGCCCGCTACGGCGCTGGAATCGGCGAACTTGGGATCGGCATCAGCCATCGATCAATACCTTGTTGTCACGGTTTTCGCGGCGGGCACCAAGATTGGTGCCGATCGTCGTCAGGACCTGGGCAAATGTTTCGCGCTCATTCGGGCCAATCCCGGCGAGCATGTCTTCGAGCAATTGGTCAACGCATTCGCGCAGCGCGGGAATGGCCGTGCGGCTGCGCTCGGTCAGGAACAGCTGGCGGGCCCGGCGGTCAGCAGGGGCCGGGCGGCGCTCAACCATGCCGGCTTCTTCCATGCGGTCGACCATGCGGCACAGGGTGATCGGCTCGACATCGAGTTCCTCGGCGTAGAAGCCCTGATTTTCGCCCTCGCTGCGGGTGAGGTGGAACAGCAGGCGCGCCTGCGGGCCAGTCACGCCCAAGGCGCGCACGCGCTCGTCAAAAGCGCGGCGCAGCAAGCGCGAACGGTCGCCCAGCAGGTAGCCGATGTTCTCCATGTGTAAGGGTGCATATAATAAGCCTGCTTATGAGGTCAATGTTGCAGTGCAATATATTGTGCGGCAGCATGACTTGTCGGCCCCGCGCAGCTAGGAGGGCAGGGACTGTGATCGAAGGCGGGAACGGCGATGGACGTGCGACACGAATTCTATGCGGGCCATGATGGGGCGCGGCTTGCGCTGCACCGGATCGGGACGGGCCGGCCGCTGGTGCTGCTCCACGGGCTGTTTTCCTCGGCCGAGATGAACTGGATCAAGTTCGGCCATGCCGCCTGCCTGGCCGCGGCCGGCTTTGAAGTGCTGATGCCCGATCTGCGCGCCCACGGCCACAGCGCCGCGCCGCACGATCCGGTGGCCTATCCGGCCGACGTGCTGGCCCACGATGCGATCGCGCTGGTCGAGGCGCTGGGGTTCGATGACTATGACCTTGGCGGGTTTTCGCTGGGGGCGCGCACATCGGTGCGGGCGGTGATCGGCGGGCTGCGGCCGGCGCGACTGGTGCTGGGCGGGATGGGGCTTGAAGGGCTGGCCGGTTGGACCGGGCGGCAGGCGTTCTTCCTCGATGTAATCGCCCGCTACGGCACGATCAAGCCGGGCGATCCGGCCTATATGTCGCAGCAGTTCATGAAGTCGATGCAGGTTGACCGCGAGGCCGCCCGCCTGCTGCTTCAGACCATGACCGACACCCCGCCCGAAGCACTGGCCGTGCTAGCCATGCCGACCCTGGTAGTCTGCGGCGACGAGGACAATGACAACGGCTCGGCCGACCGCTTGGTGGCGGCCTTGCCCAATGCGGCGCGCGCGGTGATCCCCGGCACCCACATGGGCAGCGTGACCGGCCCCGCGCTGGGCGAGGCTATCCGCGACTTTCTGACCACCTAGGCCGCCGCGGTCCTGGGCAAGATACGGTCCCAATCCGCGCGGGCCTTGGCGATCATCGCTTTGAGCCGCGCGGCCTGACGCTGCCAGACGGCGGCGCAGTTTGGGGTCCACTGGGCCCCGAGAGTCTGGCCAAGTTCCTCGACCAGCAGGTCAACGAAGCCGTCATATTCGGCGAGCGGCAGATCACCATAGCTGCGATGGGTGGCGACCAGTTCGGCGACCAGCGTCCAGACCCAATCCTCCTCGCAGGCCAGCCCATAAAGGATCTGCAGCGTTTCGTCGGTCATCCGCCGCGAGGTCGCGTCGGGGCAGAGGAACGCCGCGACGCGCTCTGGGTAGGCCGCGAAAAAGCGTTGATAGAGGCCGTGGCGCAATTCCACGCCGGTATCGGCAAGGCGCGTCAGGCTGGCTTCCATCACCTTGGCATAGCAGGGCATGGCTGTTCTCCCGCTATTTTGCGGGAGCATCGCACATTCACGCCATTTGCCAAGCGCGATGCGTTTACCGGAACGGCGGCTCGTTGAAGGCGCGCAGCTTGCGGCTGTGGAGGCGGGCACCTTCGGCGCGCAGGAGGTCGATCGTGGTGGTGCCGATCAGCAGGTGCGCGGCGATGGCTTCTTCATAGAAGCGGTTGGCCTGACCCGGCAGCTTGATTTCACCGTGGAGCGGCTTGTCCGACACGCAGAGCAGGGTGCCGTAGGGCACGCGGAAGCGATAGCCCTGCGCGGCGATGGTCGCGCTTTCCATGTCGATGCCGATTGCACGGCTCAGGCTCAGGCGCTGGGCGGACTGGGTATAGCGCAGTTCCCAATTGCGATCGTCGGTGGTGGCGACCGTGCCGGTGCGCATCCGCTTCTTGAGGTTCGCGCCGACATCGCCGCTGACCATTTCGGCGGCGCGGGCGAGCGCAATCTGGACTTCGGCGATTGCCGGGATCGGGATTTCGGGCGGCAACACCGGATCGAGCACGTGATCGTCGCGCAGATAGGCGTGGGCCAGCACATAGTCGCCGATCCGCTGGGTATCGCGCAGCCCGCCGCAATGGCCGATCATCAGCCAGGCTTCGGGGCGCAGCACGGCCAGGTGATCGCAGATCGTCTTGGCGTTCGATGGGCCAACGCCGATGTTGACCAGGGTGATCCCCATCCGGTCCTCGCGCACGAGGTGATAGGCCGGCATCTGGTGGCGGCGCCAGGCAGTGTCTGACAGGCGTGCGCGGGCATTGTCGGTCGCTTCATCAAGCAGCAGGCCGCCGGCACCCGACAGCGCGACATAGCCGTCCTTGCCGAGCTGCTTGCCCGCCCAGTCGACGAATTCGTCGACATAGCGGTGGTAGTTGGTGAACAGCACGAAGCGCTGGAAATGCTCGGGCGCGGTGCCGGTGTAGTGGGCGAGACGGGCAAGGCTGAAATCGGTGCGCAGCCCATCGAACAGCGCCAGCGGGACCGCATCGTCCATCCCGTCAACCGCGATGCCATCGGCCAGTTCATCGCCGATCATCGCCAGTTCGGTCGAGGGGAAGTGGCGCGCAAGGTCGGCCGGGCGGATGCTGCCCAGCCCGGAACTGGCGTCGATCACATAAGGGAAGGGGATTTCCTGGGCCGAGCGGCCAACTTCGATCTCGATGGCATAGTCATCGCCCAGCAGGGCGAGCTGTTCAGCGAGGTAATCGGCGAACAGCGCGGGGCGGGTCACCGTGGTGCTGAAGGTGCCGGGGTGCGACAGCCGGCCAAAGGCGCGGGCGAGGTCCGGGCGGGTTTCGGCGCCGCTGTAGTGGACTCTGAGTTCGGGATAGCACCAGTCGCGGGCATCGCGGCGCGAGGCGGGGGGAAGGGTGCCGTCGGCGGCAAAGGCTGCGATGTCTGAACGCAGGGTGGCGACGGCGGCTTCGTAAACGCGGACCAGTTCCGCGATGATCGTTTCTGTCTGTTCCATCGCGGAGTTATATGGCCGCGTTCAGAAAGTTTCAACACGGCGCATGAAGTGCAAAAAGAAAGGGGCGCCGCAGCGCCCCTTTCCGTGTGTCTTGCGACCGGTGAAGTGAAGCGATCAGGCTTCGGCTTCGCCTTCGTCGGCAGCCGGAGCTTCGACTTCGAGGTCTTCGCCATTGCCCGGCGTGAAGTCGGTGGCAGCAGCAGCGGCCACGTCGTCTTCGAACATCGCGGCGATGACGTCGACGCCCTGGGCCTGCTGGTCGGCTTCGTCCGGCGAGCGGGCGACGTTGACCTTCACAAAGACCGAGACTTCGGGGTGCAGCTGAACGCGCACGTCGAAGATGCCGATGGTCTTGATCGGGCGTTCCAGCACGATCATCGACTTGGTCAGGTTGGCGCCGTCTTCGTTGAGCGCGTCAACGATGTCGCGCACCGAAACCGAACCATACAGCTGGCCCGAGTTCGACGAAGCGCGGATCAGCACGACCGACTTGCCTTCGACGTCCTTCGAGTGGACTTCGGCTTCACCGCGACGCGAAGCGTTGTCGGCTTCGATCTTAGCGCGGTTGGCTTCGAAGACCTTCTTGTTGGCTTCGTTGGCACGCAGGGCCTTCTTGTTCGGCAGGAGGAAGTTACGGGCGTAACCGTCCTTCACGGTGACGACGTCACCGATGGTGCCGAGCTTCTCGATGCGTTCGAGGAGGATGATATCCATGTTGGCTTCCTCTCTTACTTCACGAGGTAGGGCAGCAGGCCCAGGTGACGGGCGCGCTTGATCGCCTGCGACAGTTCACGCTGCTTCTTGGCAGAAACGGCGGTGATGCGCGAAGGCACGATCTTGCCACGTTCAGACATGTAGTTCTGAAGCAGGCGCGTGTCCTTGTAGTCGATCGAGGGCGAGTTCTTGCCCGAGAACGGGCAGCTCTTGCGGCGGCGGAAAAACGGACGAGCCATGACTTAGAACTCCTCGCGTTCGCGGCGGCGGGTGCGTTCGCGATCCTGCTTGCGCATCTGGACCGACGGACCGGCTTCGTGTTCGTCAACGCGCACGGTGAGCCAGCGGATCACGTCTTCGTTGATCGCGGTCTGGCGTTCCAGCTCGGCAACGGTGCCGGCGGGCGCTTCGATGTTCAACATCACGAAGTGCGCCTTGCGGTTGCGCTTGATCTTGTAGGCGAGGTTCTTGAGGCCCCAGGTTTCGGTCTTGGTGACCTTGCCCTGGTTGGCTTCGACGATCTCGGTGGCGGTGGCGGCAAGCGCATCGACTTGCGCCTGGCTAAGGTCCTGGCGTGCCAGGAACACGTGCTCATATAGAGCCACGGCAGCTTCCTTTATCTATCTAACCGATCGCTGGCTGTTCCGCACCATTGCGGGGCCCCTCCGGCTTTCTTGGGTTTCCCGATCGCTCGGGAAGAGGCGCCCTTAGCGATCGCAGGGGCGAATGCAAGGAAAAACGGCATCAAATGCGGCTGGCGCGCGGCTTTTGCGGGCCGGCTTTGCGCAAGGTCAAGGACAGCCATGCTGCACTTGCTAACAAGTCGCCGCAGCCAATGGAGAAGTGCTCATGACCGTCGATCAAGCCGCCGCCCCCGCGATCACCGAAGTGCGCACCCGCTCGGGCGCGGTGCTGGCCGTGCGCCCCGTGCGCGGTGAGGACGAACCGCTGCTTGAGGAATTCTTCGACCGGGTCAGCGACGAGGATCGCCGCTTCCGCTTTCTTTCGGCGCACAAGCATCTGGGGCACCAGCAATTGGCGCCGATGGTCGAGGTCGATCATTTCCGCACCGAAAGCTGGATCGCCTTTGACGAGGCCAGCGGCGCGGTGATCGGCACGGCCATGCTCGCCTGCGACAATCCGATGGACACCGGCGAAGTCGCGGTTTCGGTATGCCGCACCTGGCGCGGCCAGGGGGTGGGTTGGGCCTTGCTCGACGTGATCGCCGATGCCGCGCGCCACCGCGGACTGCGCCGGGTGATCTCGATCGAGGACCGCGAAAACCACGCCGCGATCGAGCTTGAGCGCGAAAAGGGCTTTACCCCCCACGCGGTGGAGGGCGACGCGACGCTGGTCCTGCTCGAAAAGCTGCTGCGCGACTAGACGCGCTGCAACAGGCCCTGCGCGAAGGTCGTCAGGGTATCGTCGCGCGCGCCCATCACCACGATCCGGTCGCCCGGACGGGCGAGGTCGGCAATGCGGCTGGCGCAGTCGTCGCGTGAGGGGACATATTCGGCCTTGCCGCCGTGTTCGGCGATCAGCCGCACGATCCGTTCGCTGCCTTCGCTGCGATCGACCGTGCCGCCGAAATAGACCGGATCGCACAGCACGGTAAGGTCATCCGGCCCGAGCAGGCGGGCAAAGACTTCGGCCAGTTCATGGCCCATCTGGCGCAGCGGGCCGTAGCCGTGCGGCTGGAAGAAGGCGATGACCCGGCCGGGATGGGTTTTGAGCGTGGCGAGCGTGGCCGAAACCTTGTCGGGGTTGTGGCCGAAATCATCGATCACGGTGACTCCGGCGGGGCTGGTTCCGACAATGTCGAAGCGGCGGGCTAGCCCGGCGAACGAGCCAAGCGCCGCGACCCCGGCGCCCAGCGGCACCCCGGCGGCATTGCATGCGGCAAGGGCTGCCAGCGCATTGTAGAGGTTGTGCCGCCCGGGCACTTTCAGCGTCAGGGCATGGGCCGTGCCATCGCGGCGGTCGATCACGGTGGCGGCAAGCCCAGTCGGGCCGGGCACGATCGAGCCGGGTTCGATCCCGATCATCGCGTCGGCGGCGTCGATCCCGAAGGTCACCAGCGCGCGGGCCCGCAGCGCAAGGGCGGCGGTTTCGGCATCGTCGAGATTGATTGCGGAAACATCTGATCGGGCGAGGAAATCGCCGAACAGTTCGCGCAGTTCCTCAAGGCTCTTGTGGTCAAGGCTGACATTGCCCAGCACCGCCACCGTCGGGTTATAAAGCGCGATCGAGCCGTCGCTTTCATCAACTTCGGAAACGAACAGGCCACCGTTGCCGACCCGCGCCGAGGCGAAGGGCGCATCAGGCGCCACGAAATTCTTCATCACCGCGCCGTTCATGATCGTGGGGTCGCGGCCCGCCTCGGTCATGATCCAGCCGGCCATGCCGGTGACGGTGCTCTTGCCGCTGGTGCCGCCCACGGCAATGCGGGCGGGCGCAGAGTTGAACAGGTGCGAAAGCAATTGTGCCCGGCTCATCCGGGCGCAGCCGAGGTCGTGGGCGCGGACCATTTCGGGCACGGTATCCTCAACCGCGGCCGAGGCGACCAGCACCTGATCGGGCGAGGTGATCCCGCTGCCGTCCTGCGCGAACAGGGCAAAGCCGAGGCTTTCCAGCCAGGCGAACTTTTCCGGCGTACGCCCCTGATCGCGGCTGCGATCCGACCCCGCAACGGCCGCGCCCGCGCCCTTGAGTATCAGGGCCAGTGGCAACATGCCCGATCCGCCGATGCCGCAGAAGAACCAGGGGTGCTGTGTAAGGTCGCTCATGGCTCCCCGGTATGCGGCCTTGCGCCCGGGCGCAACCGGGTTAGGAAGGATCCATGCTGCGCGTTGCAATCTGTGCCCCGTCCACCCCGTTCACGCCCGAGGACGCCGCGCGCGTTACCGCGCTGGCGCAGGCCGAATTTCCGGGGCTTGATCTGCACTTCCATCCGCAATGCTTTGCCGCCGAAGGTCACTTCGCCGGGCCGGATGCCCTGCGCCGCGCGGCCTTCGTCGAATGCGCCAACGATCCCGCCTTCGATGCGGTGTGGTTCGTGCGCGGCGGTTATGGCGCGGTGCGGATTGCCGAGGACGCGCTGGCCGCGCTTGGACCTGCGGCCTTGACCAAGACCTATCTTGGCTATTCCGATGCCGGAACGATGCTGGGTGCGCTCTACCGCGCAAAGATCGGGCATCAGGTCCACGCGCCGATGCCCGCCGACATCCGCCGCGCGGGCGGCGAGGCGGCGGTGCGGCGCACGCTGGCCTATCTGGCCGGGGACCGCGCCGGGGTTGAACCGTCGCTCGATCATCACCCCACCGTGGCGTTCAACCTGATGACGCTGGCCATGCTCTGCGGCACGCCGCTGATGCCCGGGCTGGCGGGGCATGTCGTGATGGTCGAGGAAGTGAGCGAATACCTCTACGCCGTCGACCGGCTGTTTTTCCATCTGACCGCGCATCTGGGCGGGATCGCCGGGCTGCGGCTGGGGCGGGTGGGCGACGTGCCCGAGAACGACCGCCCGTTCGGCGCATCGGCCGAACAGATCGCGCGCCATTGGTGCGATCGCCATGCCATTCCCTTCCTTGGCACGGCGGATATCGGCCATGACGTTGCCAACAGGATCGTGCCCTTCGGGCTTGCGGGGCGCGGCGCGGGGGAATAACCGCGCGCCGACAGGAGGAATTGATATGCGCGCATTCGTGTTTCCGGGGCAGGGCAGCCAGAAGGTTGGCATGGGCGTCGAACTGGCCGAAGCCAGCGCCGTGGCCCGCGCGGTGTTCGAGGAAGTCGACGATGCGCTGGGGCAGAAGCTCTCGGCGATCATGCGCGATGGCCCCGAAGACGCACTGACCCTGACAGAAAACGCCCAGCCCGCGATCATGGCCAATGCCATCGCCACGCTGCGCGTGCTCGAACAGGAAGGCGGCATTGCGCTGGCCGACAAGGCCGATTTCGTCGCCGGGCACAGCCTGGGCGAATATACCGCGCTGTGCGCTGCGGGCGCCTTTTCGCTGGCCGATACCGCGCGTTTGCTCAAGCTGCGCGGCCAGGCGATGCAGGCGGCCGTGCCGGTGGGTGTGGGCGCGATGTGCGCGCTGCTGGGCGCCGATATCGACAAGGCCCAGGCTCTGGCCGATGCCGCTGCCGAAGGCGAGGTCTGCACCGTCGCCAATGACAACGACCCCGGCCAGGTCGTGCTTTCGGGCCACAAGGCCGCGATCGAACGCGCGATCGCGCTGGTCAAGGATCACGGGATCAAGCGCGGGGTCGCGCTGCCGGTGTCCGCGCCGTTCCATTGCCCGCTGATGCAGGATGCTGCCGATGCGATGGCCGAGGCGCTGGCCAAGACCGCGCCGGGCAGTCTGCGCGTGCCCCTGTTCGCCAATGTCACTGCCGCCGTGGTCACCGATCCGGCCGAGGTCCAGCGGTTGCTGGTCGAACAGGTCTGCGGCCGGGTGCGCTGGCGCGAAAGCGTGATCGCGATGCAGGCCGCCGGGGTCGACAGCTTCGTCGAACTGGGCGGCAAGGTGCTGGGCCCGATGATCGGGCGCACAGTCAACGACGTAACCGTTACCAGCGTGGTCACGATGGCTGACATCGAAACGCTCATCAAGGAACTCTGAGCCATGGAAAACCGTCTGTTCGACCTTACCGGCATGACCGCCCTCGTCACGGGCGCGGCTGGCGGCATCGGCTCGGCGATCAGCCACGCGCTGGCCCGGCAAGGCGCGCGTCTGGCGCTGTCGGGCACCAACCCGGCCAAGCTGCGCGCGTTCCGCGAAGAGCTCAATGACACCTACGGCCACGACCATGTCGAGATCACCTGCGACCTCTCGAACACCGAACAGGTCGAGCAGCTGGTTCCGGCCACGGTCGACACCCTCGGCAAGATCGACATCCTGGTGAACAACGCCGGGATCACGCGCGACAACCTCGCCATGCGCATGAAGGACGAGGAATGGGATGCGGTGATCAAGGTCAACCTTGAAGCCGCCTTCCGCCTGATGCGCGCGGCGACCAAGCCGATGATGAAGGCCCGCCACGGGCGGATCATCACGGTGACCTCGGTGGTTGGCGCCACGGGCAATCCCGGGCAGGTCAACTATGCCGCCGCCAAGGCGGGCTTGGTGGGTCTCTCGAAGTCGCTCGGCCAGGAAGTCGCCAGCCGCGGCATTACCGTCAACTGCGTGGCGCCGGGCTTCATCCGCACCGCGATGACCGACGTGCTGCCCGATGCCCAGAAGGACGCGCTCAACGCGCGCATTCCGATGGGCCGGATGGGCGAAGGCGAGGACATCGGCGCGGCGGTCGCCTATCTCGCCAGCAAGGAAGCCGGCTACGTCACCGGGCAGACCCTGCATGTCAACGGCGGGATGGCGATGATTTCCTAATCTTGCGGTCGCATCGCCGCGCAACCGGCGAATTTATCCCCAGATTAGCCCGCTTCGCACGCCGCCAGCCTTGCCCGCTGGCGGCGCTGCTTTAAGGAAGATGGACTTAAATCTGGCAGCGCGCAGCAGTGATTCCGCTTCGGGAACACTGCCGCGCCTCAGGGGGACAAGAGCTGACCATGAAGGCCACAATCGAACGCGCGACGCTTCTCAAGTGCCTGTCGCACGTCCAGTCCGTCGTTGAACGTCGCAATACCATTCCGATCCTCTCGAACGTCCTGATCGAGGCGGCTGGTGATGGCACGCTGCGCGTCATGGCAACCGACCTTGACCTGCAAGTGGTGGAAACCATGGGCGCGGTTTCGGTCGAAGCCGCCGGCGCGATCACCGTTTCGGCCCACCTGCTGTTCGACATCGCCCGCAAGCTGCCCGATGGCAGCCAGGTCAGCCTTGAAACCGGCGAAGGCCGCATGGCGGTCAAAGCCGGGCGCAGCCGCTTCAGCCTGCCGACCCTGCCGCGCGATGACTTCCCGGTGATCGTCGAAGGCGATCTGCCGACCAGCTTCGAGCTGCCGGCGGTTACCCTGGCGCAGATGATCGATCGCACCCGCTTTGCGATCAGCACCGAAGAAACCCGCTACTACCTCAACGGCATTTTCATGCACGTCAGCGATGACGAGCTGAAGGCTGCCGCCACCGACGGCCACCGTCTGGCCCGCTTCACGATCAAGCGCCCCGATGGCGCCGAGGGCATGCCCGACGTGATCGTGCCGCGCAAATGCGTCGCCGAACTGCGCAAGCTGCTTGAAGAAGCGCTGGACGCGAACGTGCAGGTCGATCTTTCGCCCAGCAAGGTGCGTTTTACCCTTGGCGGCGAAAACGGCGTGGTGCTGACCAGCAAGCTGATTGACGGGACTTTCCCCGATTACAGCCGCGTCATCCCCACCGGCAACGACAAGCTGCTCAAGCTTGATCCCAAGAGCTTCTACCAGGGCGTCGACCGCGTTGCGACGATCGCCACGGAAAAGACCCGCGCGGTCAAGATGGCGCTCGACAATGACCGGATCACCCTGTCGGTCACTTCGCCCGATAACGGCACGGCGGCTGAAGAAGTTTCGGCCGATTACAGCGCCGAACCGTTCGAAATCGGGTTCAACGCCAACTACCTCAAGGACATCCTTGGTCAGGTCGAAGGTGATACGGTTGAATTGCACCTTGCCGATGCCGGCGCGCCGACCCTGATCCGTCAGGACGAAAAGAGCCCTGCGCTCTACGTCCTGATGCCGATGCGGGTCTGATCGCGGTGCGGGGGCTATTGCTGGGCGCGGCGCTGGCTGTGGCCGGCGCGGCCCCGCTGGCTGCTGAAGTTCCGGCCAAGGCGGCCAGTGCCCCGGCGGTCATCACGCCTGCAGACGATCTGGCCTGCGCCGCGTGGAGCGCGGTCGTGGTTGGCAACATGAAGGACGGCGAGATCAAGCAGGGCCTGTCGTTCTCGATGGTCTGGTTCATCGGCCGTTGGGAAGCCGCGACTGGTCAGAAGATCGAGCAGGGGCTGACCAAGGACTACATCGTCAAGCTGACCCCGGACCTGGGCAAAATCGGTCCGGGTTGCGCGGATCGCATGGGCGATTTCGGTGCGCGAATGCAGGGCCTGGGCAAAAGCCTTCAGGCCGCAGACGGCCAGTAACCGGCCCCTAGCGGGCTTTTCACCGTGCCGTGAAAAGCCCGCCGGTTTGCCGCTTTATCAGATATCGACCACGATCTTGCCGAAGTGGGCATTGGCGGCCTGATGCTTGAACGCATCGCCGAGCTTGGCCAGCGGGAAGTGATCCGAAATTACCGGCTTGATCCCGTTCGCCTCGATCCCGGCGATCATGTCGAGTTGCTGGGCGCGGCTGCCCACGGTCAGCCCCTGAACCCGAAGGTTCTTGGCCATCAGCAGGCCGGTCTGCACCGGGCCGGCAAAGCCCGCCAGCACGCCGATCAGGGCAACATGGCCGCCGACGCGGGTTGCCACCATCGACTGGTCGAGCGTGCCCGAACCGCCGATTTCGACCACCGTATCGACCCCGACTCCGCCGGTCAGTTCCAGCGCCTTGGCGCCCCAGTCCGGGGTCTGCTTGTAGTTGATCAGCAGGTCGGCGCCGAGCGCCTTGAGCTTTTCCAGCTTGGCATCGGACGATGAGGTGGCGATCACCCGCGCGCCAGCCGCCTTGGCGAATTGCAGCGCGAAGACCGAAACCCCGCCGCTGCCCTGGACCAGTACGGTCGAACCGGGCTTGACCGTGCCATCGACAAACAGCGCGCGCCAGGCGGTCAGCCCGGCGCAGGTCAGCGTTGCGGCTTCGGCGGCGGTGTAGCCGGTGGGAACACGGGTGAACCAGTGCTGCGGGGTCACCACCACTTCGCGGGCATAGCCATCGATCCCGTCGCCCGGCACGCGGGTGAAGGCCGAGGTCGGCGCCGCGCCGTCGTTCCAGTCGGGGAAGAACACCGAAGTGACGAGATCGCCCGCCTTGAACTGGGTCACGCCCGCGCCCACGGCCTCGATCACGCCCGCGCCATCGGACATCGGGATGCGGCCCGCTTCGCTCGGGATCATGCCCAGAACCACCGCGAAATCGTGGTAGTTGAGCGAGCTTGCCTGCAGACGGACGCGGATTTCGCCGGGGCCGGGCTGGCCCGGATCGGCCAGCGTGACGAGTTCAAGGGTGTCGAGCCCGGCTGGCGAGCCGACGCGAACAGCGGAAATGGTCATGATGCATCCTCCGGGAAGTCACCGCGTGACAGCGCGGGCGCGCCGTCCGGGTGGTTGATTTGTGCCGCGCGGTTAAGGCAGAGCGCGGCGCCGCGCGCAAGAGCGCAGTAAGCTTACGACTCCTTGGCGCGGATCATCTCGGCGATATCGACGAACTTCTCGCGCGGGGCATCGGCGCGGGCGCGGCCTTCCTCGGCGGCCTCGATCCGTTTCCAGTCGCGGAAGGTGACAACATCAAGTTGGCGCTCGGCGGCGAGCGCGTCAAAGCCCGCGCGGCCGGCTTTTTCGGCCTGGCCAACCACGCCGGCGGCGATGTCCTCGGCGATCTTTTCGATCACCGCGAAGCCATCAGGGCGATTGGTGCCAATCGTCCCCGAAGGGCCGCGCCGCGCCCAGCCAACGCAGTAGAGCCCGGGCAGGATGCGGCCTTCGTCGTTGGCAAAGCGTCCGGCGCGCTCGTCAAACGGCACGTCGGGAATTCGCGAGGTCTGGTATCCGATGCAGCAGATCACCAGGCCTGCTGGAATGGTATAGACCTCGCCCGTGCCGATCGCGCGCCCGGCTTCGACCCGGGTGCGCTCGATCTCGATCCCCTCGACCCGGTCGGTGCCGAGAATGGCCTTGGGAGCGGCATAGAAATCGAACTCGATCTCGATCGGCGTCTCGGCATAATGGCTTTCGGGGATCGCCGCGAACGAGCGCAGATGCGTCACCGATTTGCGCAGCCCCGGCTCCAGCAGCGCGTCCCCGCCTTCGTCGGGCAGGTCGGCGGGATCGACCCGCGGTGCTGCGCGGGTGAGGTGTGCCAATTCGCCCAATTCTTTCGGCGTCATCATGATCTGGTGCGGGCCGCGCCGGCCGACCACGACAATCCGCTTGAGCTTGGAGGTTTGCAGCAGGTCGAGCGCGTGGGCGACAATGTCACTCCCGGCAAATTCATCGCGGGTCTTGGCGAGGATGCGGGTCACGTCGAGCGCGACATTGCCCATCCCGATCACCACCGCGGTATCGCCCGACAGATCGGGATCTAGGTCCGCGAACAGCGGATGGCCGTTATACCAGCCGACAAAGGCCGCGCTGCCGAACACGCCGGGCAGGTTTTCGCCGGGCAGGTCCATCTTGCGATCGTGCGGCGCGCCGGTGGCCAGCACCACCGCGTCATAAAGCTGCTGGAGTTCAGGCACGGTGACATCGCGGCCGATCATCACGTTGCCGACAAACCGGACGTTTTCGGACAGCGCGGTGCTTTCATAGCGCCGGGCCACTCCCTTGATCGACTGGTGGTCTGGCGCGACCCCGGTGCGGATCAGGCCATAGGGCACGGGCAGCATGTCGAACACGTCGACCCGCACGTCCTCGCCCCATTGTTTCTGGGCGGCTTCGGCGGTGTAGTAGCCCGCTGGGCCCGAGCCGATGATCGCGATGTGGCGCATGGTCAGGCGGCCCTTTCGCGCATGGGGGCGGGCTGGCAGTGCAAGCTCCGGCCAGAGCTGCAACCGGGCCGAGAACTCCCTTGGGCCATCTATTCCCCCCAACTTTGCCTGTTCTGAGGGGGATCATGCACTGGCCGCCGGGGCAATACAAGCGCGGTCGGGGCGGAGCAAGGGACGGCGCTTTTCCGGGGGTGAACAAGGTTAATTTTAACCGGATTGCAATGGATTGCCCCGCATTAGAGCCATAATGTCCGCCCAGCCCGCCCGACGATTGCCCGATGCCGGCCCGCCGCCCGAGCCGGCGGCTGCCCGCGCGGCACCGGCGGCAAGGAGCGCTGCTGCCACCGGGCTGGCGGGAGAACCGCTGGCGGTTCGCCCGCAGCACGCCGCGCGCACCAATCGCACCGCCCGCCGCCCCGCGCCGCAGGCCGCACTTGCCTCGGTCGTCGAACGCAACTGGCTGCTGATGGCGCCAGCAATGGTCGGCGGCATGGTGCTGATGGGGCTCAAATATCTCTCCGTCCCCTCGCTGGTTCCGCTGCTGACCGCGCTGACGGCCGTGGCGCTGACCGCGGCAACGCACCGCGCCAAGCGGTTCGAGCGTGAACGGCTGCGCACGCCGACCCAGCGGGCGCTGCTGCTGGTGGCGCTGGTCGGCCTGCCGATGTTGTTGTTCGGCACGGCACTGGCGCAGTGGACGGTCGAATCCGGGGCCGAGTGGCGCGATGCGATCGGGATTCTCGTGATCATCGGGTCGCTTGCCTCGATCATTCTCAACCGCCGCGTGCCGAGCATCATCATCGCGCTGGTCTGCCTGTGGGGTGGGGTCTGGCTGACCCCTCATGCTGGGGGTAGCCCCTTTACCCTGGCGATTGGCGGGCTGATCGGGATCTACACCTCGTTCCGTCAGGCACGCGCGGATTCCGAACTGGCGGAACATGACCGCGAGCGCCAGCGCGCGCAGCTTCGCGCCGAGGAAATCCTGCTGGATTACGAGCAGACCGGGCAGGGCTGGTTCTGGGAAACCGACCGGCGCGGCACGCTGCTGTACGTTTCGCCGACGATCGGCGCGCTGCTTGGGCGCGATCAGGGGGCGCTGCTCGGGCGGCCGTTCACCGAACTGTTCATTACCGATCCGGCCGGGCAGGAAAGCGAGCGCACCCTGGCGTTCCACCTGACCGCGCGTTCGGCTTTCAACGATCTGGCGCTGCGCGCCGCGGTCCAGCGCGAGGAACGCTGGTGGTCGGTTAATGGCCGGCCGATCTATGACGCCTTCGGCAATTTCTTGGGCTTTCGCGGATCGGGCGCCGACCTCACTGAAAAGAAGCGGTCCGAGGAGCACGCCTCGCGGCTGGCGCATTACGATTCGCTCACCGGCCTCGCCAACCGCTTCCAGATGTCGCAGACGCTGGAGAAGATCCTCACCGCGCCCAACATGGAGCACCGCGCCTGCGCGGTGTTCCTGCTCGATCTCGACCGGTTCAAGCAGGTCAACGATACCATGGGGCACCCGGCGGGCGACAGCCTGCTGACCCAGGTTGCCGCCCGGCTCGAACGTGCGGTGGGCGAGCAGGGCCGGGTTGGCCGGCTCGGCGGCGACGAGTTTCAGGTCATCCTGGTCGGCCATCACCGCCGCGAGGCGCTGGCGGCGCTGGCCCGCCAGATCATCCACGACCTGTCCGAACCCTATTCGATCGAAGGCCACCGGGTGGTGATCGGCGCATCGCTGGGGATCGCGCTCTCGCCCGAAGATGGCGTGACCAGTGAAGCAATCATCCGCAACGCCGATCTGGCGCTCTATGCCGCCAAGGATGGCGGGCGTGGCCGACACCATTTCTACGCCGCCGACCTGCACAGCGATGCCGAGGAGCGCCGCCAGCTTGAACAGGATCTGCGCGATGCGCTGACCCACGGCGGGCTTGAACTGTATTACCAGCCAGTGGTCCACACCTCGACCGAACGGATCACCGGGTTCGAGGCGCTGCTGCGCTGGAACCATCCGCAGCGCGGGTTCCTCTCGCCCGCGCGGTTCATTCCGATTGCCGAGGACAGCGGCCTGATCGCGCCGATCGGCGAATGGGCCCTGCGCACGGCGTGCCATGATCTGGCGCGCTGGCCGGACAGCGTGCGCGTCGCGGTCAACGTGTCGCCATTGCAGTTTGCCAATCCGGCGCTGCCGGCGGTGATTACCAGCGCGCTGGCCGCCGCTCAGGTCGATCCCGCCCGGCTGGAGCTGGAAATCACCGAAAGCGTGTTCCTCAACGATGACGAGGGCACCGACACGATGTTCGCGGCGCTCAAGCGGGTTGGCGTGCGCCTTGCGCTCGACGATTTCGGGACGGGCTATTCCTCGCTCGGCTATCTCAAGAAAGCGCCGTTCGACAAGATCAAGATCGACCAGAGCTTCGTGCGCGGGGCGACCATCGCTGGCAGCCGCAACGGGGCGATCATCGCCTCGATCGTCAGTCTGGCCGAGGCGCTGGGCATGGAAACCACTGCCGAGGGGGTCGAGACGCTCGACGAGCTGGATCTGGTCCGTATGCTGGGGTGCAGCCACGTGCAGGGCTTCATCTATGAAAAGCCGCTCGACGTGGAATGCGCCACCCGCAAGCTCCAGACCGGGCTGACCGCGATTGCCAAGGGGCCGCGCGCCGCGCGCGCCGTGCGCCACACCATGCTGCGCAAGGTGGTGCTCGATCATGGCGGGCAGCAGTATCGCGGCACGATCCGCAACATTTCGACCACCGGGGCGATGGTCGAAGGGCTGTGGAATGTCCCGCCCGGCACGATCTTTCAGATCATCCTCACCGAAGGACAGGTGGTCACGGCCACGGCACGCTGGTGCCAGGAAGACCGCATGGGGGTGGAGTTTTCCGCCCCGCTCGGGCTTGATGAAGGCGGCCGGATTGCACTGATTTCGCATGGCGGGCCGGCAGGCAAGCCGCGCGGGGCGATCCTGCGCCGTGAGGGCGGCGGGCAGGGCTGATCTTGTTGCAATCGTTAGCCATTCGGAAACCATGCTCGTTTAAAACCAAAATCTGATTTTCACCCGCCGCCTTCGCACCGAAGGCACGCAATCTCGGACAGGGATCGACCCGACCAGGCCTATGAGCGACGCCGCCGGATCCGCACTGGGACGCTTTCGCAACCTCTTGGGGGGCAAGACCGAAAGCGTGCCCCAGCCGGTCGAAGTTTCGGCGACCAACGATGAATTGCGTCAGGCGCTCTCGCTGCTGCGCGATTACGAAGCCTCGGGCATCGGCTGGTTCTGGTCGAGCGACGGCGATGGGCGGATCACCTATATCTCGCAAGAGGCGATCCAGCGGCTGGGCCGCACCCGCGAGGAATTGCTCGGTCAGCCGGTCCAGTCGCTGTTCATTCTGGAACGCGACGAGGAGGACACGGTTGAGCGGACGCTGCCGCTGATCCTCTCTGCCCGCAAGACCTTCGTCGATCTGCCGGTGCGTGCCGCGCTGGACGATGCCGAAGTGTGGTGGTCGATCTCGGGCCGTCCGCAATTCGCCAGCGATGGCACGTTCTGCGGCTATCGCGGCAACGGCACCGATGTGACCGCCACCCGCCAGAGCCAGAAGGACGCCTCGCGCCTGGCGCAATACGATTCCCTCACCGGGCTGGCCAACCGCCACCGCATGGGCAAGCGGCTGGGGGCTACGCTCACCGCCTATCGCACCGCCAAGCGGTCGTGCGCGGTGATGATGATCGACCTTGATCGCTTCAAGCAGGTCAACGACACGTTGGGCCATCTGGCGGGTGACGAACTGCTCAAGCAGGTTGCGCAGCGCCTCCAGCGCGTGGTCACCGAAAAGAACTGCGAGATCGGGCGGCTGGGCGGCGATGAATTCCAGATCATGCTGCCCGATCTGGATGATCGCGGGCGGCTGGGCGAAATCGCCAAGACCATCATCACCATGGTTTCGCAGCCCTATCAGATCGACGGCAGCCGCTGTGTGATCGGGGCGTCGGTGGGGATCGCGATTGCGCCCTACGACGGGATCAACAGCGAAGAACTGGTGCGCTCTGCCGACCTCGCGCTCTATGCCTCGAAAGGCGGCGGGCGCGGCCAGTTCCGGTTCTATTCGAGCGATCTGCATTCGGAGGCCGAACGCCGCCGCCAGATCGAGGAAGACCTGCGCGATGCGCTGGGGCAGGACCAGATGTATCTGGCCTATCAGCCGATCGTCGATACCCGTACCAACAAGGTCGTCTCGCTCGAAGCCCTGTCGCGCTGGGAACACCCTGAAATGGGTCCGATTTCGCCGGGCATCTTCATCCCGATTGCTGAGGAAGCCAACCTGATCGGGGCGCTGGGGGACTGGACGCTGCGGCAGGCCTGCGCCGATGCAGTGCGCTGGCCGGGAACCGCGCGGGTTTCGGTCAACGTTTCGGCCGCGCAGTTTGCCAATCCCGGCTTTTCGGCACTGGTGGCGCAGGCACTGGCCACTTCGGGCCTGCCGCCCGAGCGGCTGGAACTCGAACTGACCGAATCCATTTTCCTTGGCGATCAAGCCGCGACCGAGGAGATGTTCAACGCGCTCAAGCTGCTGGGCGTGCGCCTGGCGCTGGACGATTTCGGCACGGGCTATTCCTCGCTTGCCTATCTTCAGCACGCGCCGTTCGACAAGATCAAGATCGACAAGGCCTTCATTCGCGGCGTGACCCAGGAGGGCAACCGCAACGGCGCGATCATCGCTTCGATCGTCAGTCTGGCCGAAGCCCTGGGCATGGAAACCACGGCGGAAGGGATCGAGGCCCATGACGAACTCGATGCGATGCGCCGCCTGCGGGTCGGGCAGATCCAGGGCTTCATCTATGCCGCCGCGGTCGGGTTTGACGACGTGTGCGATGCGATGATGAACGGCGACTGGAAGATCGAACCCAGTGGCCCGAGCCGCTATCGCCCTGAACGCCGCACAGTGCTGCGCAAGGTCGGGCTGATCCATGAGGATCACCGCTATGACGCCACGATGCGCAACCTCTCGCGCTCGGGCTGCATGGTCGAAGGGCTGCTTGACGTGCCGGTGGGCACGCAGTTCGTGGTCGACTTTGGCGAAGGTCAGCTGGCGGTGGCGGTGGTGCGGCGCTCGGCCGGGGCCACGCAGGGGCTCGAATTTGAAATACCGCTGGTCGATGACGGGGCGGGGGGGCTGTGCACCCGCCACCGGGTTTCGCCCTATGTCATGGCCCAGGCCGGGATGCCGGTGGGCGCGCCATCCGCCGGGCAATATCCGGTGCAACTGGGGCAGGGCGGAGCGATGACGCTGAGCCTGCCCAAGTTCGGCCAGCTCGACCCGCGGCTCAAGGCATCGCGCGCGGCCTGACCGCTGCGGGTGTGGAGCTGGAGTCGAAGCCTGCTGACAGGCGCGCTGTCTGCCGCTAAGGGCGCGCAATGACCGATCTCGCCCGCATTCGCAATTTCTCGATCATCGCGCACATCGACCACGGTAAGTCGACGCTTGCCGATCGTCTGATCCAGTTCACCGGCGGCCTGTCCGAGCGCGAGATGAGCGCCCAGGTGCTCGACAACATGGACATCGAGAAGGAGCGCGGGATCACCATCAAGGCGCAGACCGTGCGCCTGAAATACAAGGGCAAGGACGGGCTCGACTATGAGCTGAACCTGATGGACACGCCCGGCCACGTCGACTTCGCCTATGAAGTGTCGCGCAGCCTTGCCGCTTGCGAAGGCGCACTGCTGGTGGTCGATGCCGCGCAGGGCGTCGAAGCCCAGACGCTGGCCAACGTGTACCAGTCGATCGAGCACGATCATGAAATCGTGCCGGTGATCAACAAGATCGACCTGCCCGCCGCCGAGCCGGAAAAGGTCAAGGCCGAGATCGAGGAGATCATCGGGCTTGATGCGAGCAATGCGGTGCTGACCTCGGCCAAGTCGGGGATCGGGATCGAGGACGTGCTCGACGCGGTGGTCGAACGCATCCCGCCACCCAAGGGCGACCGCAGCGCCCCGCTGACCGCGATGCTGGTCGATAGCTGGTACGATCCCTACCTTGGCGTGGTGATCCTGGTGCGTGTGATCGACGGGGTCATCAAGAAGGGCCTGCAGATCAAGTTCATGGCCGGCGGGACCGAGCACCTGATCGACCGCGTGGGCTGCTTTACCCCGAAGATCGAGCAGCTGGCCGAACTCGGCCCGGGCGAAATCGGCTTCATCACCGCGCAGATCAAGGAAGTGGCTCAGGCCCGCGTCGGTGACACGATCACCACGGTAAAGCAGGGCGCGACGACCGCGCTGCCCGGCTTCAAGGAAGTCCAGCCGGTGGTGTTCTGCGGGCTGTTCCCGGTGGATGCGGCCGACTTTGAAAAGCTGCGGGAATCGATCAGCAAGCTGCGGCTCAACGATGCCTCGTTCAGCTTCGAAATGGAATCGAGCGCGGCGCTGGGCTTTGGTTTTCGCGCCGGCTTCCTCGGCCTGCTGCACCTCGAAATTATTCAGGAACGCCTGAGCCGCGAATACGATCTGGATCTGATCACCACGGCGCCGTCGGTGGTCTATCGCATCCAGCTGCGCAAATCGAAGACCGACGATGCGCGCGAGATCATGCTGCACAACCCGGCCGACTATCCCGATCCCAGCCGGATCGAACAGATCGACGAACCGTGGATCAAGGCGGTGATCTACACGCCGGATGAATACCTCGGCTCGATCCTCAAGCTGTGTCAGGATCGCCGCGGCATCCAGACCGACCTCACCTATGTCGGCGGACGCGCGCAGGTCAGCTACGAACTGCCGCTCAACGAAGTGGTGTTCGATTTCTATGACCGGCTGAAGTCGATCAGCCGCGGCTATGCCAGCTTCGATTACGAACAGATCGGGCTGCGCGAGGGCGACCTCGTCAAGATGAGCATTCTCGTCAACAACGAGCCGGTCGATGCGCTGTCGATGATCGTCCACCGCTCGGTGGCGGAAGAGCGCGGCCGGCACATGTGCGAACGGCTCAAGGATCTGATCCCGCGCCACCTGTTCAAGATCCCGGTTCAGGCCGCGATCGGGGGCAAGGTGATCGCCCGCGAAACCATCGCCGCGATGCGCAAGGACGTGACCGCCAAATGTTACGGCGGCGACATAACTCGCAAGAAGAAGCTGTTGGAAAAGCAGAAGAAGGGCAAGGCCCGGATGCGCGAGTATGGCAATGTCCAGATCCCGCAGGAAGCCTTCATTGCCGCGCTTCGGATGGGCGAGGAATAAGCGATATTTCCGGCGCCCCGTTCTCCCAGACGGGGCGCTGCAGCACCTGATGCCCTAGCGGCGGGCCGGCAGGCGGCGCGGCACGTTGTCGCGCGGGGTAAGGCCGCGATCGGCGGTCTCTTCAAGCAGGGTACGCATCTTGTCCATGCCGTCGTCGGTGAGCTTGACCAATACCACCCGGCGATCGAACGGATAAGGATAGCGATCGACCAGGCCGCGTTCCTCCAGCACCGAAATCCAGCGCAGCGCGGTGGTGGTCGGCACGTTGGAGGCGATGCAGGCGCCGGTCACGCTGACCGGAATGCCGCGCACGGTGTTGGCGAACAGATCAAGCAGCAGATCCCAACACGGCTCCCCCAAGAGGTCGCGCCCGATCTGGCGTTCGCGGCGGCGGCGAATGCGATAGAGTTCTGCCGCGCAATCGGCGAGGCGCTGATCGTCCCTTGCCGAAGCTCCGAACGTGAAGCTGCGCAGGACATCCCGCACCTTGTCCTGCATTTCATCCTGGATGATCTGCGCTGACAGATGTTCCAGTTCGACCAGCAGGGCCTGTAACCGATCCGGGGGGGATAAGGCGTAATGGTTCATCATCCTGCTCCGCAATTCGATGGTGGCGATACAGATGCGACCCTGTGATCAGGTGCCTATACCTAGATCGATTTGCGGCATATTAACTTCTGTGAACCCTAGGTATAAATTACGGTGCAATCAATTGTAGTATTTGAAATCACACGATAAAAAATTGTCACTAGTTCGTGCCCGTTATGCATGTTCCGGGCAACTTTGGTTAAGCCGCGGGTGCTAGGCTCGCCTCGGCGAAGTTCAGCAACAATTCGGCGCTGGCGAGATCGCTGGTCCCGGGCAGGGGCACACGCGGCGGCGGGCCAAGCGCGGCCCCGGCGATGAAGCGCAGCCGCGCGCGCAGGGTGTGATCGCTCAGATGCGGCAACAGCGGTGCCAGCGCGGCGCGCACCCGCTCGCTGATCCCGACCATCGCGGCCAGCACTTCGGCACTGAGCCCGGCGGCCCCGTGGGCGGCAATTTCGTCGAGCACGATCAGCGCGCGGCCATCGAGATTGAACGCAGCCGGGTTGAGCAACGGGTGCAGCCAGGCCGCGAGGATTGCGCGGATGCCGGCAGCGGGTGGAGGCAGATCGCGCCACTGTTCGAGCATCGGCGCCATGTTGCAGCGCGCCAGCTCGCCAAGCAGCCCCGCGACCGATCCGAAGTGATAGGTCACCAGCGTGCCGTTGAGCCCCGAGACCGCGCCGACCTGCCGCACGGTCAAGGCATGGACGCCCTGTTCGATCAGGATCCGCTCTGCCGCTTCGAGCAGGCGGGTGCGCGTGGCATCGGGGCGAGGGCGGGAGGCGGCGGTCACGCCCGGAGGAATGACCGCCAAGCCGAATTTATGCAAACGTAAAAAACCGCGCTTGTGACGATTTCATACATTTGTATAAACGTGGATACGGCAGAACGATCAACGATTCTGCGGCACGGGAAAAGGATGACAGGCATGGCCACCACGGCACCCACCCTTGATGATATCGAAGCCGGCGCGCGGACTTCTACCGCGTGGATCCGCTATCTCGGGGACGGGGACTATGTGACGCGGCGCTATGTCAGCCAGGGAGCCGAGATCAACACCGGCGAATATTTCGATCACGAAATGCCGATGCGCGATGCCATGCCGATCCGCGATCACTTCACGCTTGATACCCACGGCTTCGTGCTGGGGCAGCACCAGTCGGCAGTGGCCGATTTCAACGATACCGCCAATGTCGATGCGCTCTATCCCACCGAAGTGGCCGAGGCGGTCAAGGCGCTGAGCGGGGCAAGCTTTGTGGCGGTGCAGGGCTGGATGCGCCGCACCAGCGGGGATCTCACCCAGCGCGCCCAGGAAAAGGTCAAGGGCTACCAGCATTCGGGCGGGCTTCAGCCGCAGGCCGGCGAAGCGCATATCGACTACAATCCGCTGACCGGCGAAAATGCCGGCGCGCGGATCTATGCCGCCCAGCGCCCCGATGGCCCGGGCTATAAGCGTCACTGCTGCTTCAGCTTCTGGCGCACCTTCACGCCGGGGCCGCAGGACTGGCCGCTGGCGATGATGGACGGCCGCTCGATCGTCGGGGATGAGCTGGCGAACAACACCCTGTTCGTGGTCGACGAGTTTCCGGTTGGCGATGCGCTGACCGCGCCGGTTGCCGGCGAGGACCAGATGATCGCCGCGACCATCCTGCGTCAGCGCGATCAGCACCGCTGGTGGTATTTCTCGAACATGGACCGCGACGACGTGCTGCTGTTCAAGTTCTACGACAGCGATCACTCGGTTACGTGGCGCTGCCCGCACACCGCGTTCCGTGATACCAGCTTGCCCGATACCAAGATCCGTTCGTCGATCGAGGTGCGCTGCATTGCCTATTGGGAGTGATCGCAGCCGATCGAGAACGTGCAGGGGGATAACCCTTGCGCCTTTCACTTGGCGTTCAGGCTGGGGCTGGTTATAGGCCTTGCCATGCAATCCCGATCGCCGCTGAAGCTCGCCATTCTCGCCACCGCCGCCACGGCGCTTGTCTTCACGTCGGGCTGTGCCGGGCGGGGCGGCAAGGCCAAGGACACGGCCTTCGTCGCGCGCGACGTCGATACGCTCTACATGGCGGCCAAGGACCGGCTTGATCGCGGCGACACCAAGGTTGCCGCCGCGCTGTTCGACGAAGTTGAACGCCAGCACCCCTATTCGCCCTGGGCGCGCCGCGCCCAGCTGATGAGCGCATTCTCCTATTATGTGGCGCGCGATTATACCAAGTCGGTCCAGGCCGCGCAGCGCTTCCTGTCGATCCACCCCGGTAACCGCGATGCACCCTATGCCTATTACCTGATCGCGCTGTGCTATTACGAGCAGGTCAGCGATGTTGACCGCGACCAGAAGACCACCCAGCTCGCGCTTGATGCGCTGAACGAAGTGGTTCGCCGCTATCCGGCCACCGAATATGCCGCCGACGCGCGGGTGAAGATCGACCTCGTCAACGATCACCTTGCGGGCAAGGAAATGGAAATCGGGCGCTTCTACGAACGCTCGGGCAAGTGGCTGGCCGCGAACCTCCGGTTCCGCAACGTGGTCGATCACTACCAGACCACCAGCCACGCCCCCGAGGCGCTGTTCCGCCTGGTGGAAAGCAACCTGGCGATGGGCATCCCCGAGGAAGCGCAAAAGTCGGCCGCCGTGCTGGGCGCGAACTATCCGGGCGGCGAATGGTACGACAAGGCCTTCGCGCTGATGAACAAGTACGCCCCCAACACCGCCGCGCGCTAAGCGCAGGTTTTCTACTCGGCAGGTTGACATTTGGTTCAAGGGCGCGTTGTTGTGCGCCCTCGTCATGCTGTCTCAGAAAACCCGTTACACGATCCGTGCCCTGCAGCACCTTGCCGACAAGTGGCGGCAGGGGCCCGTGCGGCTTGATACGATCGCCGAAGCGCAGAACATTCCGCGCAAGTTCCTGACCGTGATCCTCAGCCAGATGGTCCGCGATGGGCTGGTGATCTCGCACCGCGGGCGCGATGGCGGCTATGAACTGGCGCTGGCCCCGGTCGACATCCGCTATGGCGACATCATCCGGCTGACCCGCGGCAGCCTTGCACTGGTGCCCTGCGCCAGCCGCAATGCCCACGAACACTGCAACAACTGCCTGCCCGAAGCCGATTGCCGGCTGCGCGGGCTGATGCTGACCTTGCGCGATGAAATGGCGGCGATGCTTGACCGGGTCAGCCTCGCCGACCCGATCACGCTGGAACCGCCGTTCGCCGAAGCCGCGGCGGAGTGACGCTGGCGGCCGCGGCCTCGGCCGCATCGCCCAGCGCGCTCAGGAACTGGTCGGTCGCACGTTCCCAACTATAGCTTGCCCCGATCACCGCTGCGGCCAGCGGATCGAACCGCAATGCCTTGCGGATCGCGAGGCCGAGATCGTCATCCAGCGCGCCGACCCGGGCGGGAAAATCGCTGCCGGGGCCGCGTCCATCCGGCCCGATGATGTCGAGCGGCCCGGCCACCGGGTAGGCCGCGACCGGCACCCCGCAGGACAGCGCCTCGATCAGCACCAGCCCGAACGTGTCGGTGCGGCTCGGAAACACGAAGACATCGGCCGAGCAATAGGCCCGGGCCAGCGTTTCGCCCGTCAGCGCGCCAAGGAAGCGGACCTCGGGATACCGTGCACGCATCGCGGCAAGATCGGGCCCGTCGCCGACCACCACCTTGGTGCCGGGGGTGTCGCAGTCGAGGAAGGCGGGCAGGTTCTTTTCCGCCGCGACCCGCCCGACATAGAGCTGGATCGGGCCGGCGAGGGCGGCCAGTTCGGGCAGCGGGGCATGGCCGGGGTGGAACAGCCCGCGATCGATCCCGCGCGACCATTGCCGGGTCTGCTCCAGCCCGCGCCCGGCGAGTTCATGGGCCAGCGAGGGCGTGGACACCAGCACTGCGCGCGAGGGGGCATGGAAGCGCTGGATGAACGGCCAGAAGCGCTCGGCGTCGATCCCGGTGCGCACGGCGGCATAGTCGGGAAAGCGGGTGTGGAAGGCGCTGGTAAAGGGCACCTTGCGCGCCAGGCACCAGGCCCGCGCGCTCCAGCCGATCGGCCCTTCGGTGGCGATATGCACCACGTCGGGCTGGAAATCGGTCAGCGTGCGGCGGGTGCCGAAGCGCGGGGCAAGCGCGAGGCGGATCTCGCTGTAGCCGGGCAGGGGCAGAGTGCGGAACTGCTGCGGGGTGACCAGTTCGACCTCGTGCCCGCGCTCGATCAAGTGGGTGACGGTCATCGCCAGCGAACGGACGACGCCATTGACCTGAGGATGCCAGGCATCGGTGCAGATCGCGATTCTCATGCCGGTTCCCTTTCCTGCTGGCTGGGCTGGCGCGCTGCGGCGGCGCTGGCTTCGCCCTGCGGCGCCAGCGCGGCGGCCCGGTGTTCGGCGGCCCAGTCGACAATGGACATCGCGCCGGTGTGATCCTCGACCAGCGCGGTGCAGCTTTCGACCCAATCGCCGTCGTTGTAATAGGTGACATCGCCGATCTGGCGGATCTCGGCCGAATGGATGTGGCCGCAGACCACGCCATCAACCTGCCGGTCGCGCGCAGCGTGGGCCACAGCATCTTCAAACGCGCCGATAAACTGGACCGCGTTCTTGACCCGCTTCTTGAGATAGGCCGACAGCGACCAATAGGGCAGCTTGAGCCGGCGACGCACGGCGTTGAGCACCACGTTGAGCCGCAGCAGCACCGAATAGGCCTTGTCACCGAGGAAGGCGAGCCAGCGGGCATAGAGCACCACGGTATCGAACCCGTCGCCGTGGGTGATCAGCAGGCGGCGGCCATCGGCGGTCTGGTGGATCGCTTCAAGCGCAACCTCAACCCCGCCGAAGCTCATCCCGGCATAGGGGCGCAGCATTTCGTCATGGTTGCCCGCGACCAGCACCACGTGGGTGCCGCGATGCGCCAGCTTGAGCACCCGGCGCACGACTTCGTTGTGGGCATCAGGCCAGTACCAGCCCTTGCGCAGCCGCCAGCCGTCGACGATGTCGCCAACGAGGTAGAGCGTCTCGCAGTCGATCGCCCGCAGGAAATCGAGCAGCATCTCGGCATTGCAGCCGCGCGTGCCGAGGTGGATGTCGGAAATCCACACGGTGCGATAGCGGCGCTTGGGGCGGAACCCCCGCGGTTCGGGCAGGTCGAGCCAATCGGGCAGGCTCTTCTGCACGGCAGGCTGGTTAGAGCGAATCGGCATGGCGGGATCCCCCTGTCTGGACGCTTTCATGCAATCGGCATGGGCCCCGCGCGTTGCGGTTATGTGGCGATGTGACAGGCCGGTTACGGCTGCCCGACAGCCATGCTCCGCGCGCTTGTCAGCCCGGCGCGCAAAAGCTGCGCTTCATCGCCGGCAAGCATTCTTTCTCTTGTCTATCGAAACGGTAGAGATATTGTCGGCGGCAAGGAGATTACTGATGAGCCAGACGCAGACCGTGCCATCGCCCGCCACCCTTTCGTCCGCGGGGCAGCTGCCCCGCCCGGTGGCCGAGGCGCTGGCTGCGGCGGTTGCCGATCTGCGCTACGGCGTGGTCCAGCTGACGGTCCACGATGGCAAGGTGGTCCAGCTCGACGTTACCGAGCGCCAGCGTTTCTGACTTTACCCGTGTTCGGGGCCGGCCGCGCATGACCGGCCCCGGGCTACCTGATCGTTGCAGACCGGACCACCGGATGCGGCCAACACCCTGCAAAGGACTTGGACATGCATTCGTTCGTTCGCGCTTCGCTGCTGGCTTCGGCAGCGCTTGTTTCATCCCCCGTTCTGGCCGCGGAAGTGCCCGCTGCTCCGCAGGAAACTTCGGTCGGAACCGGCGCCTCCGATGCGGCTGAGGAAATCGTCGTTACCGCGCGGCACCGGGCGGAAAGCTCACAGGATGTACCGCTGGCGATTTCGGTCGTCGGGGGCGAGCATATCGACAACACCGGCGCCTTCAATGTCGGGCGCCTACAGCAACTCACCCCGACGGTGCAGTTCTACACCTCGAACCCGCGCAACAGCACGGTCAACATCCGCGGGATCGGCGCGCCGTTTGGCCTGACCAACGACGGAATCGAGCAGGGCGTCGGGATCTACGTCGACGATGTCTACTATTCGCGCGTCGCCTCGGCCACGTTCGACTTCCTTGACGTCAAGCAGATCGAAGTGCTGCGCGGGCCGCAGGGCACGCTCTATGGTAAGAACACCAGCGCTGGGGCGATCAACATCACCAGCCGCCAGCCGACCTTCCAGTTCGAAGGCCGTGCCGAAGTGAGCGTGGGCAACCTGGGCTTCAAACAAGCCAAGGCGGCGGTATCCGGGCCGCTGTCGGACACGCTGGCAGCGCGCATCGCGATTTCGGCCACCGGGCGGCAGGGGACGATCTTCAACGTCCACACCGGTAACTGGATCAACCAGCAGGATAACCTCGGGCTGCGCGGGCAATTGCTGTGGCGCCCCTCGGGCAATGTCGATGTGACGCTGGCGGGCGATTTCAGCCGCCAGAACCCCGAATGCTGCGCCCAGGTCTATGTTCGCACCGGGGCAACGCAGCGCGCGCTGAACCGCCAATATGCGGCGCTCGCCGCCGCGCAGGGCTATGCGGTGCCCAGCACCAATGCCTTTGACCGGATCACCGATGTCGACGCCGATCTCAACGCCGGCAACAAGATTGGCGGGGTATCGCTGCGAGTGAAGGCGGATCTGGGCGCGGGCACGCTGACTTCGGTAACCGCCTGGCGGTTCTGGGACTGGCTGCCTTCGAACGACCGCGATTTCCTTGGCCTGCCGATCACCACGAAAAGCCAGAATCCCTCGCAGCAGAACCAGTACACGCAGGAACTGCGCTATGCCGCCAGCGGCGAGCGGGTGGATTTCACGCTCGGCCTGTTCGGCTTCAAGCAGACCGTGCGCACCCAGGGCGTGCAGCAGCAGGGCTCGGCGGCGAGCAAGTGGCTGATTGCGCCATCCAGCGCGCTGTCGAACGATCCCTCTGTGCTCAACGGGTTGACCGCCGCCAACGACATCGCGCTTGATAACACCAGCGCGGCATTGTTCGGGCAGGCCGTGTGGAAGCTGTCCGACCGGTTCCACATCCAGCCGGGGTTCCGCGTCAATTACGACAAGAAGGACGGGCACTATATCTCGGTGGTGCGCGATGGGCAGGGCAACCTCGTTACCTTCTCGCCCAGCAATACCGCCCGGCAGACTGCGCAACTCGCGGTGCTGGCACCGCAGTCCTTCACCGCCAGGTTCAGCGACTGGAACGTCTCGGGCGATCTGACGCTGAGCTATGACCTGTCGAGCGACATCCACGCCTATGCGACCTATTCGCGGACCTTCAAGTCGGGCGGGATCAACCTCAACGGCGTGCCGGCTGACAATGCCGGCAATCCTCTGCTGGCGGCGGCAACGGTCAAGCCCGAGACGGTCAACCATTACGAAGCCGGGCTCAAGACCCAGCTGCTTGATCGCAAGCTGACCTTCAACCTCGCCGCCTTCCGCACCGACATTTCCGACTATCAGGCGCTGGTCAATAACGGACAGCTGGGCGTACTGCGCGGCTATCTTGCCAATGCCGAAAAGGTGCGCACGCAGGGGTTCGAATGGGATCTGTCGCTGCGCCCGAGCGAACGCTTCAATGCCTATCTCAACGGCACCTGGAACGATGCGACCTATCGCAAGTTTGTCGATGCGCCGTGCCCGCCCGAACTGTCGGGCGGAACCACCGCGACCGGCACCCAGGTGCCCGGCGCGGCGGGCGTTGCGGGCGCGCTCAGCCCGGCGGCCTGCGACATTTCAGGCCAGCGCCTGCCGGGCGTGTCGAAGTGGTCGCTGTCCTATGGGGCAGAGGCCAACGCCCCGGTCACCCTGCTGGGCCGCGAGGGTGAGGTCTATTTCGGCGTCGATGGCAGCTTCCGCACCGCCTTCTCGTCGAACCCGTCGCCGTCGGCCTACACCTGGATCGATGGCTATGCGCTGACCAACCTGCGGCTTGGCTTCCGCACGCCGGGCGGGTTCAACCTGTTTGGCTGGGTCCGTAATGCCTTTGACGTGAACTATTTCGAGATGCTCTCGGTGGCGAGCGGCAACACCGGACTGATCGCGGGATCGCCGGGCGATCCGCGCACTTTCGGCGGGACCATCAAGGTCGAGTTCTGAGCGGTTCGGCTGGCGGGCAATCCTCTCCGGCCCGCCGGCCGACATGTTGGCCGGAGCGATCCGGCCGGGGGCGGGGCGCTTCCGACGCGCCTCGCCCCCACCATGGCTGACGCTTTGGCGTGTAAAAGCGCCTTACCTATGGGTGACGCGGGGCATTTGCCGCGTTAGAACGGTCCGCGAACATGCTGACCCGGCTTTCCATCCGCAACATCGTGCTGATCGAGGCGCTCGACCTCGATTTCGGGCATGGCCTTGGCGTGCTTACCGGGGAGACGGGGGCGGGCAAGTCGATCCTGCTCGATGCGCTGGGGTTGGTGCTGGGCGCGCGGGCCGAAACCAGCCTGGTCCGTGCCGGCGAAGATCAGGGCAGTGTTACCGCCAGTTTCGAATTTGACCGCTTGCCCCAGGCCGTGCGCAGCGTGCTGGGCGAGGCCGAGGTCGATGTGGAGCCGGGCGAGCCGCTGCTGATCAAGCGGCGGCTGCGGGCCGATGGCGGATCGAAGGCCTTTATCAACGACCAGCCGGTCAGCGCCGCGCTGCTGCGCGAACTGGCCCCCGCGCTGGTTGAATTGCACGGCCAGCATGATGATCGCGGGCTGGTCAATCCACGCGGGCACCGGGTGCTGCTCGATCGCTATGCGCGCGGCGATGCCGCAGGGGTGGAGGCGGCCTGGCAGGATTGGCGCGGCGCGCGCGACCGGCTTGAGGCAGCGCGCGCCCGGCTTGAGCAGGCCAGTGCCGACCGCGACCTGCTGCTGGCCCATCTTGCCGAACTCTCCGCGCTCGAACCCTTGGCGGGCGAAGAACTGCAACTCGCCGAAGCCCGCGCCGACATGCAGAAGGGCGAGAAGCTGACCGACGACCTCTCGGCCCTGCAGGCGCTGTGGGCGGGATCGGATTCCGCGCTCGCCACCCTGCGCGGCGCGGCGCGGCGGCTCGACCGGATTGCGGGCGAGCACCCCCTGCTGGGCGAGGCTCTTGCCGCGCTTGATCGTGCGGTGATCGAGGCGAGCGAGGCCGAGGACCGGCTGGAGCGCGCCGCCGAGGCGCTGGCCCACGATCCTGCCGCGCTCGACCGCATCGAAACCCGCCTGTTCGATCTGCGCGCCGCCGCGCGCAAGCACGGCTGCCAGGTTGATGACCTGCCCCAGCGGATGCGTGAGATGCGCGCCAGCCTCGATGCGATCGAAGGCGGCGAAGCCGAGATCGCCGGGCTTGAGGATGCCGCCAATGTGGCTGGCGCCACCTTCCGCGCGCGCGGCGAGGCGCTGTCTGCGGTCCGCGCCGAGGCGGCGCAGCGGCTTGATTTGGCCGTGGCGGGTGAACTCGCGCCGCTCAAGCTTGATGCCGCGCGCTTCCGCACCAGCGTCACCCGCCTGCCCGAAGACCGCTGGAGCGGGGCGGGGATCGATGTGGTCGAATTTCTGATCAGCACCAATCCGGGCGCGGATTTTGCTCCGCTCGGCAAGATCGCCAGCGGCGGCGAACTGTCGCGCTTCATCCTCGCGCTCAAGGTGGCGCTGGCCGAAGAAGGCGGCGCGGCCACCGTGATCTTTGACGAGATTGACCGCGGTGTGGGCGGGGCCGTAGCCAATGCGATTGGCGAACGGCTGGCGCGGCTGGCCTCTGGCGGGCAACTGCTCGCAGTGACCCACAGCCCGCAGGTCGCGGCGCGGGGCGGGCAGCATTACATGATCGCCAAGTCTTCCGAAGGCACTGTCACGCGCACCTCGGTGGCGCTGCTCGATGCCGCCGCCCGCAAGGAAGAGATCGCGCGGATGCTGTCGGGTGCCGAAGTGACGCCCGAGGCGCGCGCCCAGGCCGATCGTTTGCTGGAGGGCGTGTGAACCTGCTTGCCGAAGCCGATGCCGCGAACGAACTGATGCGGCTCGCGCGCCAGATCGCGCATCACAACAAGCTCTATCATGCCCATGATGCGCCGGAGATTTCCGACGCGGAATTTGACGCGCTGGTGCGCCGCAATGCCGAGCTTGAGGCCGAGTATCCCCATCTGATCCGGCCCGACAGCCCGAGCCGCAAGGTCGGCCACGAGGTTGCCGCTTCGCCGCTCGCCAAGGTGCCCCACGAGGTTCGGATGATGAGCCTCGACAATGCCTTTGCCGACGAGGACGTGGCCGAATTCGTCGCCCGCGTGCGCCGCTTCCTCGCGCTGGGCGAGGGCGAGCCGGTGGCGATGACCGCTGAGGACAAGATCGACGGGCTGTCGTGCTCGCTGCGCTATGAGCAGGGGCGGCTGGTCCGCGCGGCCACCCGCGGCGATGGGCAGGTCGGCGAAGACGTGACCGCCAATGTCGCCACCATTGCCGATATCCCCCAGCAGCTTGCCGGTGAGGTTCCCGCCGTTTTCGAGGTGCGCGGTGAAGTCTACATGAGCAAGGCCGATTTCGCTGCGCTCAATGCCGCCCAAGAAGCGCGCGGCGACAAGCTGTTTGCCAATCCGCGCAATGCGGCGGCGGGATCGCTGCGGCAGAAGGACGCCGGGGTTACCGCCAATCGCACGCTGCGCTTCCTCGCCCACGGCTGGGGCGCGGCAAGCGATGTTCCCGCGCAAAGCCAGTTCGCGATGATGCAGCAACTGGCCGACTGGGGCGTGCCGGTATCGCCGCTGCTGACGCGCTGCGACACGGTCGAGGCGATGCTGGCGCATTACCGCAGCATCGAGCACGCCCGTGCCGAGCTGCCCTATGATATCGACGGCGTGGTCTACAAGGTTGACCGGCTCGACTGGCAGGAGCGGCTGGGCTTCGTCGCCAAGTCGCCGCGCTGGGGGATCGCGCACAAGTTTCCCGCCGAACGCGCCGAAACCACGCTGGAGGCGATCGACATCCAGGTCGGGCGCACCGGCAAGCTGACCCCGGTTGGCCGCTTGACCCCGGTAACGGTGGGCGGAGTGGTGGTGTCCAACGTCACGCTGCACAACCGGGATGAGATCGCGCGGCTGGGCGTGCGGATCGGCGACCGGGTGGTGATCCAGCGCGCGGGTGACGTGATCCCGCAGGTGGTCGAAAACCTTACCCGCGATGCGCCCCTCGCGCCCTATGCCTTCCCCGATCACTGCCCCGAATGCGGCAGCGAAGCCGTGGCCGAAGAGGGCGAGGTCGATGTGCGCTGCACCGGCGGCCTGATCTGCCCGGCGCAGCGCACCGAACGCCTCAAGCACTTCGTCAGCCGCGCCGCGCTCGATATCGAAGGGCTGGGCGAAAAGACCATCGATGAATTCTTCGCGCTGGGCTGGCTGGAAAGTCCGGCCGACATCTTCCGCCTGCGCCGCCGCCGCGACGCGATCCTTGGCCGCGAAGGCTGGAAGGACAAGTCGGTCGACAACCTGCTGGCCGCGATCGAGGCCAAGCGTGCGCCCGATGCCGCGCGGCTGCTGTTCGGCCTTGGTATCCGCCATGTCGGCGCGGTGACCGCGCGCGACCTGCTGAAGCGGTTCACCACGCTGGGCGCTCTGCGCAGCGTGGCCGAACGCGCCCAGGCAGGAGACGCGGATGCGGGGGCTGAACTGACCGGGATCGACGGGATCGGCCCGGCCGTGGCCGAGGCGCTGGGCGATTTCTTCCACGAAGCGCACAATCGCGAGGTGTGGGACGACCTGCTGGGCGAGGTTTCTCCGCCCGACTATGTGGTTGAAACGCGCGATAGCGCAGTGGCCGGCAAGACCGTGGTGTTCACCGGCAAGCTTGAAACCATGAGCCGCGACGAGGCCAAGGCCCAGGCTGAGCGGCTTGGCGCCAAGGCAGCGGGATCGGTTTCAGCCAAGACCGATCTGGTGGTCGCCGGGCCGGGCGCGGGGAGCAAGCTCAAGCAGGCCGCTGCGCTGGGGATTGAGGTGATCGACGAAGCCGCGTGGGCCGAAATCGTGAAAGCGGCGGGTTAGCCCATGCTCAACGAATTTCACCCCACAGCCGCGCGGATCGCCGATGCGCTCAAGGCCCGGCGCGAGAAGATCGCGGTGGCCGATGGCGCGACCGGCGGACTGATCGGGGCCGCGCTGCTGACAGTGCCGGGTGCGCTCAAGTTCTATGTCGGGGGCGGGGTGGTCTATTCGTTCCGCGCGCGTGACGTGCTGTTTGATCTGCCGGCCGAGGCTTACGAGGGGATGCGCTCGGCCACGCCCGACTATGCGCTGCTTCAAGCCCGCGCGATCCGTGACCGGTTTGGCGCGCAGTGGGGCATCGCCGAGACGGGTTCGGCGGGCGGCGGGCGCCATCCGATGGGCGTGGCGGCCGGGGTCAGCTGCTGTGCGGTGGTCGGCCCGGACATCGAGCTGACCCACGTCACTGAAACCTTTAACGACGACCGGATCGCCAACATGGCGCTGTTTACCCGCGCGGCGCTCGGCCTGCTGGACGAGGCGCTCAGCTAAGCTAGTCGCCGAGGCCTATCGACCAGTCCATCGCCCGACCGGTCTGACAGATCCGGTCATAGACCGCGCGGTTTTCGCGGATCCACAGCATCCCTTCCATATCCTCGCGTTCAAGCGGTTGGTCGAACCGCAGCCCGCATTCGCCATTCCGGCTCCACATCACGGTCGCGAACAGGCGCAGTTCGTGGAACACCAGGATCAGGGTGCGGCGCTCGGCCAAGGGCTGGGCAATCCGCAGCCGCGCCCCGGTCGAGGAAATGTCGTCGATCAGGCAGGGGCAGGTCTGGTGGGTCAGCACCAGCGAGGCAGGAACGGCCAGCCGCAAACGGTTGGAATGGCGATTGCCGTGGCGGCTGGCGGGAAGCGGCTGAAGGCCCATGTCGCCCGACCTAGCGCCAAGGGGTTAAGGTTCCGCTAGAGGTCAGGAATGTTCCTGGGCCTCGGCAATGGGAGCCCCGGTGCGCCGCACGGCCACGATCAGCACCCCGATCAGCGCGATGGCCGATCCGGCGATGGTCCGCATATCGAGCGTGTCGCCGGTGATCAGCACGCCCAGCGCGATGGTCGACAGCGGGGTGATCAGGGTCAGCGGGGCAAGCAGGTTCGCCTCGTAGCGCGCGATCAGCCCGTAATAGGCGGTATGCGCGCCCACCGAGACGACCAGCGCGGAAAACAGCAGCGCGGCGACGAACGGCCAGCCCGCCGCCAGCGAGGCGGCCCATTGCCCCTGTTCGATCAGCGCCGAGGCGAGTGCCAGCGGGGCAAAGGCGGTCAGCCCGACCCAGGCCTGGAAGCGCAAGGGGGCGATGGCTTCCATCTGCTTCATCATGATCGCGCCGAGCGAGCCCGAGAAGGCGGCCGCCAGCACGAACAGCAGCCCTCGCGAAAGCGCCAGCCCCGGATGCCACACCACCACCAGCACGCCCACCAGCGTCAGCGCGATCCCCAGCGCGCGGCGCCAGTGGATGCGCTCGCCCAGCATGGCGATCGATAGCAGCGTGGTAATCGGCACCCCGGCCTGGATGACCACCGCCGCCGAGGACGGCGAGGCGCTTTGCAGGCCGATGAACAGCAGCGCGAAATTGCCGGCCCCCATCAGCAGTCCGACCGCCACGATCCGCCACAGCGGACGCGGCACCGGGCGCAGCCACGGCAGGGTTGCGGCAAGGACGATGCAGAACCGAACGGCCGCAAAGAACAGCGGCGGAATATGCCAGTTGCCGACGACCAGCTTGGACAGCACGTTGCTCATGCCCCAGATCAGGCAAATGCCGACCAGCAGGAAAAAGTCGCGCAGGGTCATTGGCGGGCGGCCTTCACCACTTGCGCGACCATTCGGGCAGTTGCCCCGGACGGCTGGCGCGGATCGCGGCGCCGCTGCGCTTGCGCAGCCACAGGATCGACCAGTCACCATTCACCAGCCGCGCGGCAAGCCGCATCCCGGCGCGGCGACAGGCGGCGCGGACCTGCGCCTCCTGCGTTTCGAGCAGTCCGGCGAGCAAGAGATGCCCGCCCGGGACCAGCGCCTTGGCAAAATCGGGTGCAAGGCTGATCAGCGGCCCGGCGAGGATATTGGCGATAAGCAGATCGTAAGGTCCGCGCGCTTGCAGCAGCGGGTGATCCATCCCATCGGCGACCAGCATGGTCAGTTCGCCCGGCCGAGCGCCCATCGGCACGGCATTGGCGGTGCAATTGTCAGCCACGACATCGAGGCAGACCGCGTCGATGTCGCTCGCCGTGGCCAGCGTGTGGGGCCACAGCTCTATCGCAGCGAAGGCCAGAAGGCCGGTGCCGGTGCCGATATCGGCGCAGTTGCGCGCGATCACGCCCTGCTGCTTCATGTGGGTCAGCATGGCGAGGCACCCGGCGGTGGTCGCGTGCTGGCCGGTTCCGAAGGCCTGGCTGGCGGGAATGCAGAAATCGCGCAGCCCGGGCTGGCTGAGCGGAGCATGTTCGGGGGTGTGGACATGGAACGCACCGGCGCGGATCGGCTCCAGCCCTTGCTGGCTGTGGGTCAGCCAATCGACATCGGGCAGCTGTTCCACCTCGAAGTTGGGGAGGTCATCCGCGAACAGCGCTGCGATTGCGCTTCTGTCAGCCTTGGAGGGCTTGCGCGGCAGCCAGGCTTCAAGCTGCCAGTCGTCGGGCTTGTCCTCGGCGATCTCGCTGCCCGAGATGACGATGTCATAGTCCCAGTCGAACGCGTCCTCATGGGCCAGCAGCGCGCCTTCGATGACCCGGCGCGGGGCATAGGCAGTGATTTTCCAGTTCTGACTAGCGGACATAGCTGGCCCCGTTGGCATCGAGCACCGCGCCGGTCATGCTTTCGGGGGCATCAAGCGCGCAGAACACCGCCATCGACCCGATTTCCTCAGGCGTGGCGACCCGCCCGAGCGGGATGTCGGCCAGCAGGCCCGCGCCGCCCCGGCTGGCAAGATAATCGTCGGCCATCGAGGTGTCGGTAAAGCCCGGGCAGATGGCATAGCTCATCACGCCCTTCGCGGCATATTGCCGGGCGATGGTCTTGTGCATCGCGATCATCCCGCCCTTGGCAGCGGCATAGTGCCAATGATCGGGCGAATCGCCGCGATAGCCGGCGCGGCTGGCGATGTGCACGGTGCGCCCCTTGCGCCCGCCGTCCAGCCAGTGGCGCACGGCAAAGCGCGAAAGTTCGGCTGCGGCGGTCAGGTTGATGCGCAGCGTATCTTCCCAGCCATCGAGCCATTCGATGTCCGAGCGATCGAGCGGATTGGCTTCGAACAGCCCGGCATTGTTGACCAGCAGATCGATCTGTCCGCCGCTGCGGGCGAGGGCTTCTTCCCAGATTCGCGCCGGTGCGGCGGGATCGGCAAGGTCGGCGGCAATGGTCTGCGAATCATGGGCGCGGCGGGCGTGGCCGATCACGGTAACGCCGCGCGCGCGCAGGCCTGCGGCGATCGCCGCGCCGATCCCGCGCGAGGATCCGGTGACAAGGGCGGTAAGAGTGCTCATGGCCTCTGCTCTAGGCGAGGGCGACAAAACCGCCAAGCCACGGCTTGCACGCTTCGATGTTTTGACTATGGGGAGTGCCAAGGGGCGCTTTTGCGCCTGTCCGTTTCAAAAGGGGATACCGCCGCATGGCAGCCGCGAAGAACCGTCCGATTTCGCCGCATTTGCAGATCTGGCGCTGGGGGCCGGCAATGCTGGTCTCGATCCTGCACCGCGTTACGGGCGATGGCCTGGCCGTGGTCGGGCTTGGCGTGCTGCTCTACTGGCTGGGCTCACTGGCCGGCGGCGATGCCTCCTATAACGCGTTTCTGGCCCATGCCGGCACCTGGTATGGCAAGGTCGTTCTGATCGGCCTGACCTGGGCTTTCTTCAATCACATGGCTTCGGGGCTGCGCCACTTCGTGCTCGACATCGGTGCGGGCTTCGAACTCAAGAGCAACGCATTCTGGTCGGTCGTCACGCCGATCGTCGCCATCGTGCTGACTGTCGCCACCTGGGCGACGGTCCTGCGCTAAGGAACACGGATCATGGGTAACGGAACTTCGATCGGACGTGTGCGCGGCCTTGGCTCGGCACATTCGGGTGCGCACCACTGGCTGGTGCAGCGCTTCACCGCCATCGGCAACCTGATCACCGGCCTGTGGCTGCTGATCTCGCTGGTGCGCCTGCCCAACCTGCAGTTCGGCACGGTCCATGAATGGATCGCCCGCCCGCTGCCGGGCACCCTGCTGGGCCTGTTCGTGCTGTCGACCTTCTGGCACGCGCGCCTTGGTCTCCAGGTGGTGATCGAGGACTATGTCCACGAACACGCCAACAAGTTCGCCGCGATGGCGCTGCTCAACCTTGCCACTTTCGCCGGGGCTGGCTTTGGCCTGCTGTGCGTGATCCGCCTCGTGCTGGGAGCCTAATTCCATGACCGCCCCTGCTTACAAGATCATCGACCATACCTATGACACCGTGGTTGTCGGCGCCGGCGGCTCGGGCCTGCGCGCCACGATGGGCTCGGCCGAAGCTGGCCTGAAGACCGCGTGCATCACCAAGGTCTTCCCGACCCGTTCGCACACCGTTGCCGCCCAGGGCGGGATCGCCGCGAGCCTCAAGAACAACACGCCCGATCACTGGACCTGGCACATGTTCGATACCGTCAAGGGTTCGGACTGGCTGGGCGATCAGGACGCGATCGAATATCTCGTGCGTGAAGCGCCGCAGGCCATTCTCGAGCTGGAACACGCCGGGATGCCGTTCAGCCGCAACGAAGACGGGACGATCTACCAGCGTCCGTTCGGCGGCCACATGCAGAACATGGGCGAAGGCCCGCCGGTGCAGCGCACCTGCGCCGCAGCGGACCGCACCGGCCACGCGCTGCTCCACACGCTCTACCAGCAGAGCCTGAAGTACGACGCCGACTTCTTCATCGAATACTTCGCGATCGACCTGATCATGGAGAACGGTGAATGCCGCGGCGTGATCGCGCTGTGCATGGACGATGGCTCGATCCACCGCTTCCGCTCGAAGGCAGTGGTGCTGGCGACCGGCGGCTATGGCCGTTCGTACTACACCTGCACCTCGGCCCACACCTGCACCGGCGACGGCGGCGGGATGGTGCTGCGTGCCGGCCTGCCGCTGCAGGACATGGAGTTCGTGCAGTTCCACCCGACCGGCATCTACGGCGCGGGCGTGCTGATCACCGAAGGTGCGCGCGGCGAGGGTGGTTACCTGACCAACTCCGAAGGCGAGCGCTTCATGGAACGCTATGCCCCCTCGGCGAAGGATCTGGCCAGCCGCGACGTGGTTTCGCGCTCGATGGCGATGGAAATCCGCGAAGGGCGCGGCGTTGGTCCGCACAAGGACCACATCTACCTGCACCTCGATCACATCGATCCGGCGGTGCTGGGCCAGCGTCTGCCGGGGATCACCGAAAGCGGCAAGATCTTTGCCGGCGTCGACCTGACCCGCCAGCCGCTCCCGGTGGTGCCGACCGTGCACTACAACATGGGCGGCATCCCCACGAACTATCACGGCGAAGTGATGACCATCGGTGCCGACGGCAACCCCGAAACGGTCGTCCCCGGCCTGTTCGCGGTGGGCGAAGCGGCCTGCGTTTCGGTCCACGGCGCCAACCGCCTCGGCTCGAACTCGCTGACCGACCTCGTGGTCTTCGGCCGCGCCGCGGGCCTGCGTCTGAAGGAACTGGTCAAGCCGAATTCGGCCCATGCCGAACTGCCCAAGGACAGCGCCGACCTCGCGCTGACCCGTCTCGATCACTTCCGCAACGCCAAGGGCGGTTCGTCGACGGCCGAAATCCGCACCGAAATGCAGCGCACGATGAGCCAGCACGCCGCCGTGTTCCGCACCGACGAGCTGATGGTCGAAGGCAAGGCGAAGCTCGCTGACACCTACAAGCGGATGCAGGACATCCACGTGTCGGATCGCGGCCTGATCTGGAACTCGGATCTGGTCGAAACCATGGAACTCGACAACCTGATCAGCCAGGCCAGCGTGACGCTGCACGGCGCGCAGAATCGCAAGGAAAGCCGCGGCGCCCACGCGCATGAGGATTTCCCCGATCGCAACGATGCCGAATGGATGAAGCACACCGCAGCCTGGTTCAACGGCTGGGGCGGCAAGGGCGGCGAAGTCCGCATCGACTACCGCCCGGTCCACGAATTCACGCTGACCGACGATGTGGAATACATAAAGCCGAAGAAGCGCGTTTACTAAGGCGCCGTTTCAATACGGACACAGAGGCAAGGGCCGGGGCAGCAATGCTTCGGCCCTTTCCCGTTGATGGGTGCCCGGCGGCGGGGCGAATTGCTTTGACAGCCAAAGCCCTGCCAACCATGTAGCGAGCCGGCATCAGCCGCTTGCAATGGCCCGGCGGGCATCAGTCTAACAGGACAAATTGTGCAGATACTGATTGTTGGAGCGGGGCTTTACGGCGCGGTTTGCGCCCGCGAATTGACCGCGGCGGGGCATGATTGCCGGATCATCGAAAAGCGCGATCACATCGGCGGCAACGTCTTTACGCGTTTTGATGAACAGGCGCAGTGCCACGAACACGTCTATGGCGCGCACATCTTCCACACCAGCAACGAGCGGATCTGGAACTACGTCAACCAGTTCGCCACGTTCAATCACTACGTTAACCGCGTGAAAGTGCGGCTGGGCGACCGGCTGCTGAGCTTCCCGATCAACCTGTTCACGCTGCACCAGCTGTTCGGTGTAACCAGCCCGGCCGAGGCCGAGGCCGTGCTCGAAAGCCAGCGGGTGCCCTGCGATGCGCCCGCCAACATGGAAGAGTTCTGCCTCGCGACGATCGGGCGCACGCTCTACGAAACCTTCATCGAAGGCTACACCACCAAGCAGTGGGGCCGCCATCCGCGCGATCTGCCGGCCGATATCGTCAAGCGCCTGCCAGTGCGCATGACCCACGATGACAACTATTTCAACGACCGCTTCCAGGGCATCCCGGTGGGCGGCTACACCGCGATGATCGAAAAGATGATCGGCGATGTCCCGGTTGAACTGGGGGTCGATTTCCTGGCCGAGCGCGAACGCTGGGAGGCCGGGGCCGATCTGGTGATCTATACCGGGCCGATCGATGCCTATTTCGGCTATTCACTGGGCGTGCTCGAATACCGCTCGCTGCGGTTCGAGCGCGAGGTGCTGCCGGTGCGCGATTTTCAGGGCAGCGCGGTGATCAACTATTCCGCCGCCGACGTGCCGTTCACCCGCATTCTTGAACACAAGCATTTCGACATGAACCTGGCTGCCGATCACACCGTGATCACGCGCGAATACCCCGCGCAGTGGGAGCCGGGCATGACCGAATATTACCCGGTCAACGATGACCGCAACGGCGCGCTCTACAAGGCCTACCGGGCCGAGGCGGACAAGCTGGGCGGCCGGGTCCATTTCGGCGGGCGGCTGGGCGAATACGTCTATTACGACATGCACCAGGTGATCGGATCGGCGCTGGCCTTCGTGAACCGGTTCCAGGCAGGGGATAAAGCCAAGTGAGTGATTCCACGCAAAACCGTTGGTCGGTCGTGCTGGCCTATTACAACGAGGCGGAATTCCTGCCCTATACTCTGAAATCGCTGGCGGCGCAGGATCTGCGCGGGTTCGACCTCTATCTGGTCGACAATGCCTCGAAGGACAATTCGGCGGCGCTGGCCCGTGAAGTGATGGACGCGGTGCCTGACATCACTACCCATTACCTCACCCAGACCACCCCGGGGCAGAGCCACGCGCTGCGCATGGGGGTGGATCAGGTGCAGACCGAATTCGTCTGCATCATGGATGCCGATACCTATTACCCGCCGCATTACCTCAGCGAATGCGACCGCGCCTTTGCGGCAGCGGGTAAGGATCTGGTCGGCGTGATGGCGACCGACATCTATGCGCCGGCCAATTCGCGCGATGGCGTGCTCAAGCGCCTGCATGTCTGGCTGGTGTCGCGCGTGCTGCGCCGCCAGGCCCATAGCGGCGGCTATGCCTATGCCTTCCGCACGGATGTGCTGCGCAAGGCGGGCAGCTATGATGCCGATCGCTGGCCCTATGTGCTGTCCGACCACGAGATGGTCCACCGGATTCTGCGTTATGGCCGCACCACCTATCCCTTCAACCATTGGTGCATGCCTTCGACCCGCCGCCCGGACGAGCCGGGCACGCGCTGGACCCTGCGCGAGCGGCTGGCCTATCACTTCACGCCCTATGCGATGAAGGACTGGCTGTTCTACCGCTTCCTCGCGGCGCGGTTTGCCGCGCGCAAGATGGGCCACACCAATTACCGCATCCGCCCCTGGGACAAGCCCCAGCCCGGCGCGGAGGGCTGAAGGCCTAGCGCCAGCGCAGCCGATCGGCGGTGAGCTGGTCCACGCTGGTCACGCCCATCAGCTTCATCCCGCGCTCGATCTCGTCCTGCAGGATGCCAAGCGCGCGCTCGACGCCGTCCTGGCCTGCCGCGGCGAGGGCATAGAGGTAGAGCCGCCCGCCCGAGGCCGCGGTGGCCCCCGCGCACAGCGCCTTCAGCGCATGGGTGCCGCGCCGCACCCCGCCATCGCAGATGATCTCGATCTTGCCGCCGACCGCGTCGACGATCTCGGTCAGCTGATCGAACGGCGCCCGGCTGCCATCAAGCTGCCGGCCGCCGTGGTTGGAGATCATGATCGCATCGGCGCCGATTTCGACGGCGCGGCGCGCGTCAGCAACGCTCATCACGCCTTTCAGCGCGAACTTTCCGCCCCAGTCATTGCGGATCTGCTCGGCCACTTTCCAATCCATCGACTGGTCGAGCATGGTGTTGAAATAGCCCGCGATCGAAACAGCCTCCCCAGTCCCTTCCTTCACATGGGTGTCGAGGTTGGGGAGGGCGAACTTTTCGCGCAAAGCATAGTCCAGCCCCCAGCGCGGCTTCATCGCATAGCCCAGCAGGTTGCGCGCAGTGAACCGGGGCGGCGAGGTAAAGCCGCTGCGCGCGCAGCGTTCGCGCTTGCCAGCCACGATCGTGTCGACCGTCAGCGCGATGGCATCGAACTTCGCCGCCTGACACCGCTGGATCATGCTGCGGTTGAGCCCCTTGTCCTTGTGGACATAGAGCTGGAACATCTTGGGGGTCGAAATCATCGCCCCGATTTCCTCGATGCTGACCGTGGCAAGGCTGGAAATCCCGCACCACACGCCGAACTTTTCCGCCGCACGCGCGACCGCGCGTTCGCCCTGCCAGTGGAACACGCGTTGCAGCGCGGTGGGCGA
>CALKVF010000053.1 GCA_937996535.1 uncultured Novosphingobium sp.
CCGGATGGGCCCACAGGCTGGGCAGTCCGGTATCGCCGCCGGTGTAGAAGGTTGCATAGCCCAGCCGTCCGCCCAGAATGATCCCCAGCGTGCACCAGAAGAACAGGTCATCGGCGTGGCGCTGCGCCATCGGCGCGCCGGGGGCGGCGATCATCTTGGTCAGGTGCCAGTAGCCCAGCAGGATCCCGGCCAGATAGGCCAGCGAATACCACCGCAGCTGGAACAGCCCGAGCGGGGTCTGGAAGGCGAAGAGGTAATTCTTGAGGCCAAGGTCGACCCAGTTGATCGGGGCGGCATCGGCCAGCGCGGTGAGCGATAGTGACAGCACGGGGCTTACCTCTTAAACGAACCAGAGTAGTTGGCGTTTGAACGCGTTGCGACGCGGACGCGCGCCTTCTGGCACAGAGCAGGCCGGGTGACAAACCCGGCCGAGCGGGCGCGAAAAAGGGGCGTGCCCAACCACACGGATGGGATGAAGGAACCCGAATGCCGAGCGAACTCGATCAGGCCATGAATGATGCCGTTGCGATGCTGACCGCGCCGGGCGGCCCCCTTGAAACGGTGCCGTTCACCCGCGATGGCTGGAGCGTGCCGATGGTCAAGAATGCGCCGCCCTCGCTGGCGCACTATATCGCGCTCTACTGCGCCCAGCACGGCGATACCGAATTTCTGGTCGATGGCGATATCCGCCTGACCTTTGCCGAGGTTGGCGCGGCTGCGCGCGCGGTGGCGGGCGGCCTCGTGGCCGGCCACGGCGTCCAGCGCGGTGAGCGCGTGGGGATCGCTGCGCGCAATTCGGCCAACTGGATCGTGGCCTATCTGGGCGTGCTGATGGCTGGCGGGGTCGCGACCCTGCTCAACGGCTGGTGGACCGGCGAGGAACTGGCCGGCGGGATCGATCTCGCCGGCTGCCGGCTGGTGCTCGCCGATGCCCAGCGCGCGGCCCGGCTCGAAGGCCATGCCCACAGCGCCCAGATCGTGCCGATCACCCACGATTGCCCGTGGCAACAGGGGCTGGCGGCGCTGCTCGCGCAGGGCGGCGGGGCTGATACGCCGCTGCCCGAACTGACCGGCGATGATCTGGCGACGATCCTGTTCACTTCGGGCTCGACCGGCCAGTCCAAGGGCGCGGTCTGCGATCACCGTTCGGTGGTGCAGGGCACTTTCAGCTACATCGGCCAGACGCTGACGATCCTGACAATCCTGACCAGCCGCGGCGAAGCGCCGACGATCCAGCCGTGCAGCCTGGTCAACGTTCCGCTGTTCCACGTGACCGCCGAAGTGCCGCTGTTCCTGCAAAGCTTCGCCATCGGCCGCAAGCTGGTGCTGATGCCCAAGTGGGACGCGGAAGAGGCGATGCGCCTGATCGAGAAGGAAAAGGTCACCTATTTCGTCGGCGTGCCGCTGATGAGCTTTGAGATCGCGACCCATCCCAATCGCACCAAGTACGATCTGTCGAGCTGCACTTCGTTTGCGGGCGGCGGCGCGCCGCGTCCGATCGATCACGTGCGCCGGATCAAGGAAGCGCTGCCCCATGCCTTTCCGCTGCTGGGCTATGGCCTGACCGAGACCAATGGCGTTGGCGCGGGCAATCTCAACGAGAACTACCTCGCCAAGCCCGGGTCGACCGGCACGGCCACCAAGCCGCTGATGGAAGTCGCCGCGCTCGATGATGCGGGCAAGGTGCTGGATGCGGGCGAAGTTGGCGAGATTTCGCTGCGTTCGGTGTGCAATTTCATCGGCTATTGGCAGAACCCCGAGGCGACCCGCGAGGCGATCACCGCCGATGGCTGGTTCCGCAGCGGCGATCTCGGCTATCTCGATGCCGATGGCTATGTGTTCATCGTCGATCGCAAGAAGGACATCATCATCCGCGGCGGCGAGAATATCAGCTGCATCGAGGTTGAGCAGGCGATCTACGCCCATCCCGATGTCGCCGAGGCGAGCGTGTTCGGCCTGCCCGACGAACGCTTTGGCGAACTGCCGGTGGCGGTCTATCTGCCCGAGCCCGGCACCGAGCTTGACGAGGACGCGCTGCGCACCTTCCTGCAAGAGCGCATCGCCCCCTTCAAGGTTCCGGTGAAGCTGTGGCGGGTCGATGCGGCGCTGCCGCGGCTGGGCACCGAAAAGGTCGACAAGCGTTCGCTCAAGGCCAGCTATCTGCCCGCGTGGCAGGCACTACAAACCGCACAGGTCGGAGCGGCGTGACATGACCGCGCTGCGGGTTCCCAACCAGCGGGCGATCATCGATCGCCGCGCTCTGGCCGAAGCCATCGCCGAAGCCGTGGCGCCAAAGGGCGGGGCGGCGGCGCGGCCGGCGGTGGTGGACCTGCTGCGCGGGGCATTGGCGGCCGGGCGGGCCGAGATCGCCCGCCGCCTTGCGGCCAAACCATCGGCCGGGCACGACTGCGCCGAGGCGCAGGCTTTCCTCGTCGATCAGCTGGTCCGGGTGATCCACGACCATGTGATTGGTGATGTCTACCGCGCCAGCAACCGCACCTCGGGTGAGCGCCTCACGGTGATGGCGGTCGGCGGCTATGGCCGGGGTGAAATGGCGCCCCATTCGGATGTCGACATCACCTTCATCACCCCGATCAAGCAGACCCCGTGGTGCGAGCAGGTGATCGAGGCGATGCTCTATTTCCTGTGGGATCTGGGGCTCAAGGTCGGGCATTCGAGCCGCTCGCTCGACGATATGGTGCGCATGGCGCGCGGCGATCTGACGATCCGCACCGCGATGCTCGAAGGGCGTTATGTCTGGGGGGACCAGCCCCTGTTCGACGAGGCCCAGGCCCGCTTTCAGGCCGAGGTCGTGGCCGGGAGCGAGCGCCAGTTCGTCTCCGAAAAGCTGGCCGAGCGCAATGAACGGCACAAGCGGCTGGGCGACAGCCGCTATGTCGTCGAACCCAATGTGAAAGAGGGCAAGGGGGGCTTGCGTGACCTCCACACGCTCTACTGGATCGGCAAATACATTCACCACGTGCGCGACGTGTCCGAGCTGGTCGATGCCGGGCTGCTTACGCCGACCGAATACCGCTCGTTCCGCCGTGCGGAGAACTTTTTTTGGGCGGTGCGCTGCCACCTCCACACCATCACCCGCCGGGCCGAGGATCGGCTGACCTTCGATCTCCAGCGCGAAGTCGCCGCGCGGATGCAGTTCGCCGACCGCCCGGGCAAGAGCGCGGTCGAGCGGTTCATGCAGTATTTCTTCCTGCAGGCAAAACGGGTGGGGCACCTCACCGGGCTGTTCCTGGCCCAGCTTGACGATCAGTTCGCTAAGAAGCAGCCGCGCGGGCTGCTCGCGGGGTTCCGCGCGCGGCGGCGGATCTTGAAGGGCTACGTCCTGTTCGGCGGGCGGATCAACGTGCCTTCGGATGATTGGTTTGCGCAGGATCCCGTGCGCCTGATCGAGATTTTCGCGCTGGCGGATCAGAACGGGCTCGAAGTCCATCCCGAGGCGATGCGCCTCGCGGTGCGCGATGCCCGGCTGGTCGATGCCGTGCGCGAGGATCCGCGCGCCAATGCGCTGTTCCTCGATCTGCTGACTAGCCGCAACGATCCCGAAACGGTGCTGCGCTGGCTGGGCGAGGCCGGCGTGTTTGGCCGCTTCGTGCCCGATTTCGGGCGGGTCAACGCCCAGATGCAGTTCGACATGTATCACCACTATACGGTCGATGAGCACACGATCCGCGCGATCGGGCTGATGTCGCGGATCGAAAAGGGCGAGATGAAAGCGGACCACCCGCTTGCCACCACGATTATTCACAAGGTGATCAACCGCCGCGCGCTCTACGCCTCGATCCTGATGCACGACATCGCCAAGGGCCGGCGCGGCGACCATTCGGTGCTGGGCGCCGAAGTCGCGCTCAAGCTGTGTCCGCGGCTTGGCCTCAGCCCCGAGGAAACCGCGCTGGTCAGCTGGCTGGTCCGCCAGCACCTGCTGATGAGCGCGACTGCCTTCAAGCGCGATCTGGCCGATTACAAGACCATCACCGATTTTGTCGAACAGGTGCAGTCGGTTGAGCGGCTGCGGCTGCTCGCAATGCTGACAATCGTCGACATTCGCGCGGTTGGCCCGGGGGTGTGGAACAGCTGGAAGCGCCAGTTGATCCACGAGCTTTACGAAGCCGCCGAAGAGCGTCTGCGGTTGGGCCACGTCAAGCACGGGCGGGCCGAACGGATCGCGGCCAAGCAGGCAGCCGTGGCGCAGCGGCTGGGCAAGCAGGGCAAGCTGGTCGAACGCTATGCCAAGCAGGTCAGCGATGCCTACTGGATCGCCGAGCCGGAGGACATCATCGCGATGAACCTGATCCAGCTCGATGTCGCCAAGGGGCAGTCGCTCGACGTGCATACCGAATACTATGCTGCGCGCGGGGCTACGCTGGTGACCGTGATCGCGGCGGACCATCCGGGGCTGTTCTACCGCATCGCTGGCGGGATCCACCTGGCCGGCGGCAACATCATCGACGCGCGCATCCACACCACGCGCGGCGGCATGGCGGTCGACAATTTTCTGGTGCAGGATCCGCTGGGGCGGCCCTTCTCGGAAGAAGGCCAGTTGGCCCGGATCAAGGCGATGATCGGCGATGCGCTCGCCAACAAGATCAAGCTGGTGCCGCAGCTCGCCGCCCGTCCGTTGGCCCGGCCGCGGGCCGACGCGTTTGAGGTCCACCCGGGGGTGGAGTTCGACAACGATGCCTCGAACCGTTTCACCGTGGTCGAAGTCAACGCGCGGGATCGCCCGGCGCTGCTCAACCGGCTGGCGCGTGCGCTGTTCGAAGCCAAGCTGATGGTGCATTCCGCCCACATCGCCACCTATGGCGAACGCGCGGTCGATACCTTCTACGTCACCGATCTGCTGGGCGAGAAGATCGATGCGCCGCAGCGTCTGAAGGCGGTGGAGAAGAAACTGCTCGAAGCCGCCGGCGAAGAAACCGTCGAAGTGGCTGCGGCCTGAGCGAAAGGTGGGGAAGGCACGCTGGCCTTCCCGCACCACTATATTCCTTACCCGATCAGGGCTTCGGCGATCTGCACTGCGTTGAGCGCGGCGCCCTTGCGCAGGTTGTCGCCGACCACGAACAGCGCGAGGCCATGGTCGACCGTAGGGTCGACGCGGACGCGGCCGACGAAGACCGGATCCTTGCCGGTGGCATCAAGCGGGTTGGGCACTTCGGTGACCACGACGCCCGGGGCCTGGCCGAGCAGTTCCAGTGCGCGCGCGGCGCTGATCGGGCGGTCGAATTCGGTATTGATCGACAGCGCATGGCCGGTGAACACTGGCACGCGAACGCAGGTGCCCGACACCGGCAGGCTGTCGATCTTGAGGATCTTGCGGCTTTCGTCGCGCAGCTTGAGCTCTTCCTCGGTGTAGTCGTCCTCGCCCAGCACGTAGTTGAGCGGCACGACGTTGTGCGCGATCGGCACGGCCCACTTTTCCGCCTTGGGCAGCAGGTCTTCGTGGCCGCCTTCGGCGAGATCACGCGCGCGGTTGCCGACATGGTCGATCTGGCGGGCGAGCACGTCGATCCCTTCAAGCCCGCCGCCCGACACCGCCTGATAGGTCGAAACGATCAGGCGCTTGAGCCCGGCTTCATCGTGCAGCGGCTTCAGCACCGGCATCGCGGCCATGGTGGTGCAGTTGGGGTTGGCGATGATGCCCTTGGGCAGGTTGGCCATCGCGTCCGCGTTCACTTCGGCAACGACCAGCGGCACTTCCGGGTCCGAGCGCCAGGCCGAGCTGTTGTCGATCACGATCGCGCCAGCGGCGGCAACCTTGGGGGCGAGCGCCTTGGAGGTCGAGCCGCCCGCGCTGAACAGCACCACGTCGAGCCCGGCGAAGTCGGCGGTTTCGGCGTCTTCGATCGTCACGCCATCGACCACCTTGCCGGCCGAACGCGCCGAGGCGAACAGGCGCAGGGTGCCAATCGGGAAATTGCGTTCCTTGAGGATCGCCAGCATGGTCGACCCGACAACGCCGGTTGCGCCGACGATCCCGACGTTGAGCTTCTGCCCGGGGGCGAAACGATGCACCATCACTACTACTCCTTGTTCAGGCGGAGCCGCGCGAGGTGTTCATCCGGTTTGGAAGAAAGCCCCGGCTGCTCGCGCGGGGCTGGTTGTCCGGGTGCCTCAGGCCAGGCACACCACCACAACCGTCCCGCCGGCGGCGGTCGGTTTGGTGGTAATAATCTGGCGAGCGGTTCCAAACATTGCGCGGCGCCCTAGCGGGGCACTCGCGCAATGTAAACCGCCTTTGCGATGGCTTGCGTGAAATTTTGCTACTCGGTGGCGGCTGCGGCGAACTGATCGTATGCTTCTACCGCCTGGGCTGCGTACATCAGGCTGGGGCCGGCCCCCATGTAGAGCGCCATGCCCATCGTCTCCATCACCTCGTCGCGGCTGGCGCCCGATTGCACGGCGGCCTTGGCGTGAAAGGCCACGCAGCCATCGCAGCGGATCGCCACGGCAATGGCCAGCGCGATCAGCTCCTTGGTCCGGGTATCAAGCGCGCCGCCCTTGGTCGCAGCCTGGGCCATGCCCGAAAAGGCCTTCATCACTTCGGGCGAGCCAAGGCGCACTTCCTTGATCGCAGCCGAAAGCTCTCCCGCCATCGCGGGCCAATCCTTGTGCATATTGAGGTTCTCCAGTCGGGGCGCTCAGGCGGTCAGGGATTCGATTTTTCGGCCGATGGCCCAGGAAATCGGGAAGGCCAGCACGAAGCCGACGGCGGCGGCCACCGCGATCGGCTGCCAGCCGGGCATGGCCATCGCCAGCACTGCGGTAACCCCGATCCCCATCAGCACCGTGGCGACCACGGCGTGCAGCACCCACATCAACTTGCCCATCGCGCGAACTCCGTTTCGCAAAATATGAGCGTGGTCTAATTTAATTGGCGCGTCGGTCCTTGATCCCGGTCAAGCCGCGCCCCAATTGAACGATTATGCAGGCAAGCGTGGAGATGTTGCAGATGCCCAGTCCGATCGATCCCGCCCTGGTGGTCTGCCCGGCCTGCAACGGGGTTAACCGCGTGCCGGCGGCCCGGCTGGGCGCGCAGCCCACCTGCGGGCGCTGCAAGGCGGCGCTCTTCACGGGCCAGCCGCTGGCGGCCGATGCGGCGGCCTTTGCCGCGCAGGTCGGGCGCAGCAGCCTGCCCGTGCTGGTCGATTTCTGGGCCGAATGGTGCGGCCCGTGCAAGGCGATGGCCCCGGCCTATGCCGCCGCGGCCCGCACGCTGGAGCCGCAAGTGCGGCTGCTCAAGGTTGATACCGAGGCAGTGCCTGAACTGGCCCAGCGCTATCAGATCCGCTCGATTCCCACGCTGGCGCTGTTTGCCGGCGGGCGCGAAGTGGCGCGGCAAGCCGGCGCGATGCCGGCGCAGGCGATTGCCGACTGGGTGCGGCGCAGCGTTTAGGCCGCTGCTGCCTCCAGCCGGGTGAGCGCCGCATCGCGGCCGATCAGGGCGAGCATCGCGGCCATGTCGGGACCATGTTCGCGTGCCGTCAGCGCAAGCCGCAGCGGCAGGAACAGCGCCTTGCCCTTGCGCCCGGTCGCGTCCTTGAGCGCGCCCGTCAGCGCTTGCCAATCGGCGGCGCCGCCCGCCAGTACCGTGGCGGCCTCGGCAAGATAGGCCTTGTCCTCATCACTCATTGCCGGGGCCGGAATTGGCCCGGTGACGATCTGCCACCATTCGGCGGCCTCGCCGATATGGGCAAGGTTGGGGCGGATCGCTTCCCAGGCACTTTCGTCCATCCCGGCAGGCAGCAGGTGCGCGACCCGCGCGAAGGGCAGGCGGTGGACGATCCCGGCGTTGACCCGGTGCAGTTCCGCCTCGTCAAACCGGGCCGGCGCGCGGCCGAAATGGGCGAGGGTGAAGCTGGCTGCCAGCGCCTCTGCACCCAGCGCCGGATCGACCGGATCGGACGTGCCGAGCCGCGCCAGCAGCGCGATCAGCGCCTCGGGTTCGATCCCCTCCTCGCGCAGCGCCGCAACGCCGAGCGAGCCGAGCCGCTTGGAGAGCTTGCCTTCGGTGCCGGTCAGCAGCGCTTCGTGCGCAAAGCGGGGCGGCTGGGCTCCCAGCGCGTGGAACATCTGCACCTGCGAGGCGGTGTTCGAGACATGGTCCTCGCCGCGCAGCACATCGGTGATGCCCATAGCGATGTCGTCGATCACCGAGGGCAGCAGGTAGAGCCACGAGCCATCGCCCCGGCGCACCACGGGATCGCTCATCTTGGCGGGATCGAAATGCTGGGCGCCGCGAATGCCATCGTCCCAGGTGATCGGCGCATCGCGGTCCAGCAAGAAGCGCCAGTGCGGCGCTTCGCCCGCTGCCGCCTTGGCAGCGTGGCCCGCCTCGCTCAACTCTAGCGCCGCGCGGTCATAGATCGGCGGCAGCCCGCGCCCGAGCAGCACCTTGCGCTTCAGGTCAAGTTCCTGCGCGGTTTCGTAGCAGCGATAAACGCGCCCTGCCGCGACCAGCTTCTGAAACTCGGCCTCATAGAGCGCGAAGCGGGCCGACTGGCGCTCCTCGCCGTCCCACTTGAGGCCGAGCCATTCGAGGTCGGCCTTGATGCTGGCAACGTGCTCCTCGCGGCTGCGTTCCTGGTCGGTGTCGTCGATCCGCAGCAGGAACCGCCCGCCAGCTTGCTTCGCCAGCAACCAGTTGTGCAGCGCGGTGCGGATATTGCCGACGTGGAGCGAGCCCGTGGGCGACGGGGCGAAACGAGTAACGGTCATAGTCATGGTCATGCGCTGCGGAAGGCGTGGCTGATCGGATAGCGGCGGTCACGCCCGAAATTGCGGGTGCCAAGCTTGACCCCGGGCGGTGCCTGGCGGCGCTTGTATTCGGCCAGATGCAGCAGCCGCTCGATCCGCACCACCACATCGTGGTCGAACCCTTCGGCGACCAGCTGGGCCACGCTCTTTTCCTGTTCGACCAGCCCCAAGAGCAGCGCATCGAGCACCGGGTAGGGCGGCAGCGAATCCTCGTCCTTCTGGTCGGGGCGCAGTTCGGCAGACGGGGGGCGGGTGATGATCCCATCGGGCATCACTGGGCCATCCGGGCCCAGTCCGATCTTGGGCTTGTGGGCATTGCGCCAGCGCGAGATCGCGAAGACGGTCATCTTGTAGGCGTCTTTCAGCGGGTTGTAGCCGCCCGCCATGTCGCCATAGATCGTGGCATAGCCGACGCTCATCTCGCTCTTGTTGCCGGTGGTCAGCAGCATCGGTCCGAACTTGTTCGACAGCGCCATCAAGGTCACGCCGCGGATCCGGCTTTGCAGGTTCTCTTCGGTGAGATCGACCTTGGTGTCGGCAAAGCTGCCTGCCAGCATGTCATCGAAGCCGGTGACGGCGGGCTGGATCGGGATCGTGTCATAACGGCAGCCGATCATCTGCGCGCAGCCGGTCGCCAGATCGAGGCTTTCCTGGCTGGTGAAGCGGCTGGGCAGCATCACGCACCACACCCGCTGTGGTCCCAGCGCATCGGCGGCGATCGCGGCGCAGATCGCGCTGTCGATCCCGCCCGACAGGCCCAGCACCACGCCGGGGAAGCGGTTGCGATCGACATAGTCGCGCAGCGCCA
>CALKVF010000054.1 GCA_937996535.1 uncultured Novosphingobium sp.
TCTTGCCGCGTTCGAACAGGTCCATCAGCCGGCCCGGCGTGGCGATCAGCACGTCGACGCCTTCGTTAAGCGCCTTAACCTGATCGCCCATCTGCACGCCGCCAATCAGCAGCGCCATCTTGAGATCGTGGTTCACGCCGTAAGCCTCGAAATTCTCGGCCACCTGGGCGGCGAGTTCGCGGGTCGGCTCAAGAATCAGGCTGCGCGGCATCATCGCGCGGCGGCGGCCGTGAGCGAGAATGTCGATCATCGGCAGCACGAAGCTGGCGGTCTTGCCCGTTCCAGTCTGGGCGATGGCGATCAGATCGCGCATCATCAGCACCTGCGGAATAGCCTGGGCCTGGATCGGCGTGGGCGTGTCATAGCCCTTGGCGGTTACCGCCCCGAGCAGTTCGTCTGACAGGCCAAGATCGGCAAATTTCATAGGCTTCGACAGGTTCCGGAAAAGGGGGGCAGGCAAAATCCCGCCATGCCCCGGCGTGAGTTGCGCGGAACTAGGCGCAAATGCTCCATCAAGTCAAGAAAACCGCCCGGTTTGCCCCCGGCGTGGAGCTAGTCGTCGGCCTGGATCAATTGGCGAAAGCCTTCAACCTGGCAGTTCGCCCCGCTACGCGAGCGCAACTGGTCGCGCCCGGTGCAGATCATCCCGTCCTCGTTCGCGGCGACGATGAACCCGGAATAGAAGTCACGGCTGTTGCAGCCCTTCTTGAGCGATGCGGTGACCAGCCGGCGATCGCGCATGATCAGCAGCAGCCGGTTGCCCGGCGCGGGCTGAACCCCGGCGACCGCGGACACCGCGACGCATTTGCCGAACTTGCGCTCGACAAACCGCACCCCGCCGCCGTCGAAATCATCCTCGAACATCGAGGACGGCATCGGCATCGGCGCCGGGCGCGGCCCGATGCGGATCGTCATGTGCTGCTCGATGCGGACCTGCTCACCATCCGCAGGGCGGTAACTGGATGCCAGGCTTTCCCAGGGCTCAGCCCCATCCAGCGCCGGACGTGACACCGGGCCCGAGGGCGCAGGGCCATCCCCGCCGAAATCCTCAGCCCGCTCCCCGCGCGCATCCGGGGTCGCGGCCAAGGCTGGCAGCAACAGCAGGAACGGCGCAAGCAAGGCGGCGGCAGGATTCATGGACCCCTGAAATAGCTCCCGGTCTTGAACCACCGCTTAACCCGCCGGTCTAGGGATTCAAGCCGGGACTGGCACCTATGCCCCGCGCTGTGGCATAGGCGCGGCGATGACCGACGCCCTGCCCGCCTTTTTCGACGAAGCCCTGGCCCTGCTTGGACCGCGCGGGCTGACCCGCGATCCCGACCTGCTCGGCCCGTGGCTGACCGATTGGCGCGGCCGCTTTACCGGGGCGGCAATCGCGCTGGCCTCGCCCGCCTCGGCGCAGGAATTGTCCGCGCTGGTCGCGCTGTGCGGGCGTCATGGGGTGCCGATCGTGCCGCAGGGCGGCAACAGCGGGATGTCCGGCGGCGCCACGCCCGATACCAGCGGCACGGCGCTGCTGATCTCGCTGCGCCGGATGACCGCGATCCGCGCGATCGATCCCGCCACCCAGACCGCAACCTGCGAAGCGGGCGTAATCCTGCAAGTGCTGCATGAGGCCGCCGAGGAGCAGGGCCTGCGCTTTCCGCTCTCGCTTGGCGGCAAAGGCTCGGCCACGGTCGGCGGGCTGATCGCCACCAATGCCGGGGGCACCCAGGTGCTGCGCCACGGATCGATGCGCGCGCTGGTGCTGGGGCTTGAGGCCGTGCTGCCTGACGGGCGGATTTACAGCGCACTCACCCCGCTCAAGAAGGACAACCGCGGGTTTGATCTGAAACAGCTATTCATCGGCTCGGAAGGCACGCTGGGAATCGTCACGGCGGCGACCCTGAGGCTGGTGCCGCAGATTGCTGACCGGGTGGTGATCTGGGCGGGCGTGCCCAGCATCCAGGCCGCGCGCCGGCTGCTGCTGCACTGCGAGGCGGTGATGGGCACTGCGCTCGAAGGCTTTGAAGTGCTCCCGCAGTCGAGCCTTGAAGCCGTATTGGCCCACCTGCCCGATGCCCGCGCCCCACTGGGCGAGCCCCACGCCTGGCACGTGCTGATCGAAGTGGTCGCCGATGCAGCCGGCGCGGCCACGCTGCGCGATGAGGCCGAGGCGATGCTGGGTGCGGCGTTTGAAGCAGGGCTGCTCGCCGATGCAGCGATTGCCGCGAGCGACGCCCAGGCCGAGGCCTTCTGGCTGCTGCGCGAATCCGTCGCCCCGGCCGAACGCGCCAAGGGTGCGGCAGTTCAGCACGACATCGCCGTGCCGGTGGCCGCCATGCCCGATTTCCTCGACATGGCCGTGCCGACGATCAAGGCAGAATTTCCCGGCGTTCACGCGCTGGGCTTTGGCCATCTGGGTGATGGCAACATCCACTTCCACGTCATTGCGCCGGCCGGCACCGACCGCGCGGCCTGGGAAGCCGGCGAAGGCAAGGCGATCAGCCGCCGGGTCCACGATCTGGTCACCGAGTGGGGCGGATCGATCAGCGCCGAGCACGGGATCGGCCAGCTCAAGCTGGGCGAACTCGAACGGCTGGGCGATCCGGTTGCGCTGGGCCTGCTGCGGCAGGTGAAGGCCGCGCTAGATCCCCGGGGATTGCTCAATCCGGGCAAGCTGGTCGATCTTGCGCCTCAGGATGCGAAGCCCTAAGGCGCGCTTTCGTGCCGGGTTCGGGGTCATCGCCGCGCCCCCGGAAGCAAGCAATTCGTTTTTCGGAGAGACATCCCATGGCCAGCGCGCCGCAAGCCGCCAACCTTCCGCTGTTCTACAGCGATCTCATGCCGCTCAACAGCCGCGATCACGCGAACTGGCACAGCCGCACCACCGAGACCGCCAAGTGGCTGGTTGGCCAGCACGCCATCCCGCTGACCGCCGAGGAATTCGTCCACGCCTCGCGTCACTACCCGATCGTGTTCTCGGTTGCCGACCAGCCGGTGCCGCTGGCGCTGATGGGCCTCAACGAAGGCGTCAACACCTTCTTCGACGATGAAGGCAAGATGCTCGGCCCGGTCTATGTCCCGGCCTATGCCCGCCGCTATCCCTTCATGCTGGCCAAGCTGACCCAGGAAAACGAAGACCTGTCGCTGTGCTTCGACCCGACCAGCGACCTGCTCGGTGAATTCGAAGAAGGCAACGCCCTGTTCGACAACGGCGAGCCGACCGAAGCCTGCAAGCAGACCCTCGAATTCTGCCGTCACTTCGAAGAAGCCGGCTTCCGCACCGGCCAGTTCGTCGAAGAACTGACCAAGCACGGCCTGCTGATGGATGGCGAAGTCGCGATCCAGCAGGAAGGCAACGAACAGCCGTTCGTCTATCGCGGTTTCAAGATGGTCGATCAGGAAAAGCTGCGCGAACTGCGCGGCGACGTGCTGCGCACCATGAACCAGAACGGGATGCTGGCGCTGATCTTCGCCCACCTGTTCAGCCTTGAGCACATGACCGAAGTGTTCGCGCGCCAGGCCCAGCAGGGCAAGGGCCCGCTGGCCGCCTGATTCGCGGCTGATGCCCCTGCGCCGGACCGCGTCCGGCCGGGGGCACGCCCGCCGATTGCCCGCAAGTCTGCCAGAAACGCGCAACATTCGTATGCGCTTGCGCAAGGCTTGTCAGAGCTCGGCACGAAGCGTATATTAAACACTGCCTTACCGATGCTTCCCTCATGGCTCGGCTAAGGCAAAGGCGCACTTCGGTGCGCCTCCTCCCTGAACCTTGGCCACCTCGTGCTTGATGCGCGAGGTGGTTTTTTATTGGGCCTATTCCGCTGCTTGCGCCCAGCGACCGGCATCGCGGGCCTGCCCCAGCGTAGCGACATCGCCCGCCAGCCGCCGCACCAGCCCCGCCAGCACTTCGACCATGCTGGCAAAGCCCGGCCCCGGTTCGGCCTGGTAGGGGTCGAGATAACGTGTGCGGTCGATTTCCAGCTGGATCGCGTGGATGCCGCCATCGGGATCGGCATGGCGCTCAAGCACATAGCCGCCGGCATAGGGGCGGTTGTGGGTCGCCAGCCGGCGCATTTCGGCAAAGTAGCCAAAGCTCGCACCAACCAGCGCGCCCTGGCAGCTGGCGCCAAACCGGTCACCCAGCACGAATTCGGGCGCGCCCTGCCCGCCGCGCAGGCCCAGCGGCGGCATCGAATGCAGATCGATCAGCAGCGCCGCGCCCCAGCGGTCGCGCAGCCGCGCCAGCGCGGCGCCCAGGCAGGCGTGATAGGGTGCGTGGATCTGCTCGATTCGCGCGGCCAGCTCCTCGCGCTCCTGCCGCCGCTTCCACAGCTCGCCAAGGCCCGGCAGACGGCGGGGGATCAGCCCGAGCCCGCTGCGCACCCGCAGGCCCGGCGCATGGCTGCCCAGATTGTCGGGCCTGCCGCCCGCGACCATCTCCCAATCGACATCGTCTGGCGCACGGTTGAGATCAATCATCGCGCGCGGGGCCTGTGCCACCAGCAGCGCCGCCCCGGTTGCCCGCGCCACTTCCTCGCCCAGCCGGTCGGCATAGCGATCCTCAAGCTTGAGCGCAGCGTGGGCCGGATGGCGCATCTGATCGATCAGGCTGCCCGGATAGGCGCGCCCGGCGTGGGGCACCGCGATCAGGATCGGCACTGCCGAAGGCTCGGGCACACAGAGGCGAAAGGCGGGAACGCCATCGGCGCCGGGGATCTGCCCCCCCGCGATGCGCGGCGAATCGCTTGGCCTGCCCGGTTCGTGGTCCATCGCGGCATGGTCGCCCGGTTGCGGGGCGCTGTCAAAAAGATGCTGTGCCAAAGCGGGCTGGACGGCCTTGCGCGCCATCTTGTTAACTTGCCCGGTGTATGGCCATGTGCCTGTCCCGCCTGCGGGCAACCTGCATCAATTCACACGGACGACCCCATGATCCGCATCCTGCTTGCCGAAGACGAAGAGGCCATGCGCAGCTACCTGGCGCGCGCGCTGGAAAACGCGGGCTATGAAGTGGTGGCGGTCGATCGCGGCACGGCGGCGCTGCCGCTGCTCGAATCGGGCGGGTTCGACCTGCTGCTCTCGGACATCGTCATGCCCGAGATGGACGGGATCGAACTGGCGCAGCACTGCGCCCAGATCAGCCCCAAGACCAAGGTGATGTTCATCACCGGCTTTGCCGCGGTCACGCTCAAGGCCAGCCGCGAAGCGCCGCAGGCGCGGGTGCTGTCCAAGCCGTTTCACCTGCGCGATCTGGTGCTCGAAGTGGAACGGATTTTCGGGCAGCAGGCCCAGGCAAGCATCTAGGCGGAAAACCCGCTTGCATCCCAAGGAGAGCCCCGCTAATGGCGCTCCCCTGTCCCGTGGGATGGAACTGAATGGTGCGGGCGTATAGCTCAGTGGTAGAGCACTATGTTGACATCGTAGGGGTC
>CALKVF010000055.1 GCA_937996535.1 uncultured Novosphingobium sp.
ACCGCATCCTGGCCGGTGAGCGAATCGACGACGAGCAGGGTTTCCTTGGGGGCCGAGATCGCGGCAACCGCCTTCATCTCGTCCATCAGCTGCTGGTCAACGTGGAGACGGCCCGCCGTGTCGAGCAGCAGCACGTCGATCGCCTGAAGCTTGGCCGACTGCAGCGCGCGGGTGGCGATTTCGACCGGCAGCTGGCCGGCGATGATCGGCAGGGTGGCGACCTGGACCTGTTCGCCCAGCACCTTGAGCTGCTCTTGCGCGGCCGGGCGATTGACGTCGAGCGACGCCATCAGCACCTTCTTGCCGTGCTTTTCGCGCAGCATCTTGCCGAGCTTGGCCGTAGTCGTGGTCTTGCCCGAGCCTTGCAGACCGACCATCATGATCACGACCGGCGGGGTTGCGGCCAGATCGAGCCCGGGCACATCGGTGCCGCCGAGCATTTCGACCAGCGCGTCGTTGACGACCTTGACCACCTGCTGGCCGGGGGTCACCGACTTGAGCACGGCATGGCCGATGGCCTGTTCGGTCACGTCATCGATGAAGCGGCGCACCACGGGGAGCGCGACGTCGGCTTCGAGCAGCGCGATTCGCACTTCGCGCATCGCATCGCGAACGTCCTCTTCCTTCAGCGCACCACGGCCGCGCAGCTTGTCAAAGACGCTGCCGAGGCGATCTGAAAGGGCATCGAACATTCGTTCGCTCACTCCGTACACGGCCAAAATCGGCCGAAACGCGAAAAAAGCCGGTGGGCGAAACCTCGCCGACCAGCTTACCGCTAGAAACTGTCTTTCCGAGGAATGGTGGAGCCTAGCGGGATCGAACCGCTGACCTCCTGCATGCCATGCAGGCGCTCTCCCAGCTGAGCTAAGGCCCCAATTCCATTCATCGTGACGTGCCCCGAAAGGTCCGTCATCCCCCAGCCATCTGGCCGGGAGGCCGCCCCTCTAGTGGCGGTCTTCCGGCTTGGCAAGAGGGTATTTTACATCAAACGTCGTCGCCGTCGCCGTCGCCGTCGATCCCGACGCCCAGATCGTCGTCGCCGCCCAGATCCACGTCGTTGTCCGGCGAATCGCCGTCCTCATCGATGTCGAGATCTTCGGCCGCCAGATCGGCGTCCTCGGCGCCTTCGACCTTGTCCTTCTGAATTTCTTCATAGGGAATCGGCTGCTTCGACTTGAGCACCGGTTCGGGATGCCAGGCATAGCCGCATTCGATGCAGGTGACCGGGGCGTCCTTGCCCAGATCGTAGAAACGCGTGCCGCACTTCGGGCAGCCATGCTTGGTGCCCCATTCAGCCTTGACCATGTCAATTCCTCGATGCTGCCCGCCGCCTTGGCCGCAGGCTCAAACCTTCAATACGTATTGGAGAGCGCTTGCGTCTGCTCCAGCGCGGCGCGCGCCTTGCCATAGCGCGCGCCCGCTGTCAAAAGCCGCGCGCATTTCTTAGCAAGCATCCAGCCGAAAGCCCGCCTCTTGTCCAGCGCCGATCCCACTCAGATGCGTCCCCGCCGGTTCCTGCCCACGGGTCCGCTCAAAGGCACGATCCGTGTGCCGGGCGATAAATCGATCAGCCACCGCTCGATCATGCTCGGCGCGCTCGCGGTCGGCGAAACCCGCGTGACCGGTCTGCTCGAAGGCGAGGACGTGCTCTCCACCGCCGCCGCGATGCGCGCGATGGGCGCCAGCGTGGAACGCATGGAAAACGGCGAATGGCGGGTGAATGGCGTGGGCGTTGGCGCCCTGCTCCAGCCCGAAGCCGCGCTCGACATGGGCAATTCAGGCACCTCCACCCGCCTGCTGATGGGCCTGGTTGCCAGCCACCCGATCACCGCCAGCTTCGTGGGCGATGCCAGCCTGTCGAAGCGCCCGATGGGCCGGGTGATCGAACCGCTCAGCCAGATGGGCGCCGATTTTACCGCCAGCCCGGGCGGCACCCTGCCGCTGATGCTGCGCGGCGCGGCGCCTGCCGTGCCGATCGAATATCGCCTGCCGGTCGCCTCGGCGCAGGTTAAAAGCGCAATCCTGCTTGCCGGGCTCAACACCCCCGGGATCACCACCGTGATCGAACCCGTCCCTACCCGCGACCATAGCGAGCGGATGCTGCGCGGCTTTGGCGCGAACCTCACCGTAGACATCGCCAGCGACGGCGCCCGCGTGATCCGCATCCACGGCGAGGCCGAACTCAAGCCGCAGGTGATCGAGGTTCCGGGCGATCCGTCCTCGGCGGCGTTCTTCATCGTTGCGGCGCTGGTCGTGCCGGGCAGCGAGCTGACGATCGAGAACGTCGGCCTCAACCCGACCCGTGCCGGGATCGTCGAAGTGCTGCGCCAAATGGGCGGTGACATCACCGAAGTGAACCCGCGCGAAGTGGGCGGCGAACCGGTGGCTGATCTGCTGGTGCGCCACTCGACGCTCAAGGGGATCAACGTCGACCCGGCGATCGCGCCGAGCATGATCGACGAATTCCCGGCGCTGTTCGTCGCCGCCGCGCTGGCCGAAGGGACCACCGTGACCACCGGGCTGGATGAACTGCGGGTCAAGGAATCCGACCGCATCGCGGTGATGGCTGCTGCCCTTGAGGCTGCCGGCGCCCGTGTGAGCGAAACCGAAGACGGGATGACGATCCACGGCACCGGCGGTGAAGCGCTGCCCGGCACGGTCCACGCCATCGCCACGCATCTCGATCACCGCATCGCGATGAGCATGGCGGTTGCGGGGCTCGCCAGCCGCAACGGCGTTGAAGTGGACGATACCCGCCCGATCGCCACCAGCTTCCCGCAGTTCGAAACCCTGCTCGGCGGTCTTTCGGCATGATCATCGCGGTCGATGGCCCGACCGCCTCGGGCAAGGGCACGATCGCCAAGGCGCTGGCCGTGCATTTCGGGCTGCCGCATCTCGATACCGGGCTGCTCTACCGCGCGGTTGGCCGGCAGGTCGCGCTCAGCAGCGGTAATCCGGATGATCCGGCCGACGCGCTGGCGGCCTGCGCCTTTCCCGACAGCCTGCTGGACGATCCCGAACTGCGCTCGGAAACCTCGGGCGGGCTGGCCAGCCGGGTTTCGGTCCATCCGGCGGTGCGCCAGTCGCTCTATGAACGCCAGCGCGCCTTCGCCACGCAGCGCGGCGGCGCCGTGCTCGACGGGCGCGACATCGGCACCGTGATTGCACCGGAGGCTGAGGCCAAGCTGTTCGTCATCGCCAGCGTGGCCGCGCGGGCCGAGCGCCGCTTCAAGGAAATGCAGGCCAGCGGGCGCGACATCCCGCTCGGCGAAATCGCCGCCGATCTCGAGGCGCGCGACCTACGCGATTCGACCCGCGCCGAGGCCCCGCTGGTGGCCGCCCCCGATGCCGTCGTGCTCGACACCTCGGATCTGGGCCGCGATGCCGCGATTGCCGCCGCCATCGCGATTGTTGCCGGGAAAGTCGCGGCGCAGCGTTGAGCCGCGCCGCGCGGGAGTGCTAGGGTCAGCCCATGCTCAAGCCGGTCACGCTCATCGCCGCCCTTGCCCTTACTGGCCTCGCCCTCAACGCCTGCGCGTCAACCGGCGCGGGCCATGGCGGAAAGCTTGCGGCCAGCCAGCAGCGCGGCAAGGCCTTTGCCGAGGCGCACTGCGCCGCGTGCCACGCGATCACGCCCAACGGCACCTCGCCCAATCCCGAATCCCCGCCCTTCGAAGCCGTGGTCAACACCAGCGGCCTGACTGCCGATACCCTCGCCCGGTTCCTGCGCGATTCGCACAATTTCCCCGGCGCGATGGCCTTCGAGATCGACCGTGCAAAGATCGACGATCTGGCCGCCTACATGGTCACGCTCAAGCGCGCCGACTATCACCCCGAGATCTAGGCCGGAACCTGGCCCGAAATTCTAGGGGTTTCGCCCCATTTTCCTTGCTTTTCGCGCCCCTCCCGCATAAGGGCCGCCGGTCCGAAGGAGCCTTGGCTCCCCAGGGCGCCACGAACGGCACGAGGCCGCCGTGGCAGTTCGGCCCTTTTGGCCCGCCTGGCGCAATGGTGCACCAGCGGAGAAAAGACCGGCGGACCCAACCGCCTGGCCGGGAAAATTGTTGAAGGAAACCTACATGTCCAGCAATCCCACGCGCGACGAATTTGCCGCGCTGCTTGACGAAACGCTTGGTTCGGCCGCCGATGGTGGCTTTGAAGGCCGCGTCGTCAAGGGCACCATTACCGCTATCGAAAACGACAAGGCCGTGATCGACGTTGGCCTCAAGAGCGAAGGGCGCGTTGCGCTCAAGGAATTCGCCATGGCTGGCCAGCCGCATGGCCTCAAGGTCGGCGATGAAGTCGAAGTCTATGTCGATCGCGTCGAAAACGCCGACGGCGAAGCGATGCTGTCGCGCGACCGCGCTCGCCGCGAAGCCGCCTGGGACAAGCTCGAAAGCGAATTCGGTGAAGGCAAGCGCGTCGAAGGCGTGATCTTCGGCCGCGTCAAGGGCGGCTTCACCGTTGACCTCGACGGCGCCGTGGCCTTCCTCCCCGGCTCGCAGGTTGATATCCGTCCGGTGCGCGATGTCGCTCCGCTGATGGATGTGCCGCAGCCCTTCCAGATCCTCAAGATGGACCGTCGCCGCGGTAACATCGTCGTCTCGCGCCGTGCGGTGCTGGAAGAAACCCGCGCCGAACAGCGCTCGGGCCTGATCCAGAACCTGACCGAAGGCCAGATCATCGACGGCGTCGTCAAGAACATCACCGACTACGGTGCGTTCGTCGACCTCGGCGGCATCGACGGCCTGCTCCATGTCACCGACATGAGCTACAAGCGCGTCAACCACCCGAACGAAGTCATCAATATCGGTGACACCGTGAAGGTGCAGATCATCCGCATCAACCAGGACACGCAGCGCATCAGCCTCGGCATGAAGCAGCTCGAATCGGATCCGTGGGAAGGCGTTGCCGCCAAGTACCCGGTCGGCGCGAAGCTGCGCGGTGTTGTCACCAACATCACCGAATACGGCGCCTTCGTCGAACTGGAAGCTGGCATCGAAGGCCTGGTCCACGTTTCGGAAATGTCGTGGACCAAGAAGAACGTCCACCCCGGCAAGATCGTTTCGACCTCGCAGGAAGTCGACGTGCTGGTGCTGGAAGTCGATTCGGACAAGCGCCGCATCAGCCTCGGCCTCAAGCAGGCCCAGCAGAACCCCTGGGAAGCTTTCGCCGAAAAGCACCCGGTTGGCTCGACCGTCGAAGGCGAAGTCAAGAACGCGACCGAATTCGGTCTGTTCATCGGCCTCGATGGCGACGTGGACGGCATGGTTCACATGTCGGACATCGCCTGGGGCATCTCGGGTGAAGACGCGCTGGCCCTGCACCGCAAGGGTGAGCAGGTTTCGGCCATCGTGCTCGACGTCGATGTCGACAAGGAACGCATCAGCCTCGGCATGAAGCAGCTCGAAAAGGGCGCTCCGGCAGCCGGCGTGGTCGCTTCGGGCAGCTCGCTGCGCAAGAACGAAGTCGTCACCGTCACCGTGCTCGAAGTGCGCGACGGCGGCCTCGAAGTTCAGGCTGGCGACGATGGCGCGACCGGCTTCATCAAGCGTTCGGACCTGGGCCGCGACCGCGACGAACAGCGTCCCGACCGCTTCCAGGTTGGCCAGAAGCTCGACGCCATGGTCACCGGCTTCGATCGTTCGAAGAAGCCGAACTTCTCGGTCAAGGCGCGTCAGCTCCATGAAGAGAAGGAAGCCGTGGAACAGTACGGTTCGTCGGATGCCGGCGCTTCGCTGGGCGACATCCTCGGCGCCGCGCTGAAGGCGAAGAAGGACTAATCCTTCTACGCTGCCGCAAGGCTAGCCAATGCAAGGCCCGTCCGGAGCGATCCGGGCGGGCTTTTGCTTTGACGAATAGGGATAACACCCTAGTCTCCTGCGATCCCGCGCAGGAGGCCCGTCATGTCCGCATCGCTCGAATTCTTCACCAACCCGCAATCGCGCGGCCAGATCGTGCGCTGGATGCTCGAAGAGGTCGGCGAGCCCTATGACACCCACGTGCTGGATTACGGCACGACGATGAAGGGCGCCGACTATCTGGCGATCAACCCGATGGGCAAGGTGCCCGCGATCCGCCACGGCGCCCAGGTGGTGACCGAATGCGCCGCAATCTGCGCCTATCTTGCCGATGCCTTTCCCGCCGCCGGGCTGCTCCCCCCACCCGAGCACCGCGGCGCCTATTTCCGCTGGCTGTTCTTTGCCGCCGGGCCGATCGAAGCCGTGTTCACCGCCAAGGCCATCGGCTGGGAAGTCCCCGCCGACAAGCAGGGCATGGCCGGGTTCGGCAATTTCGAGCTGGCAATGGGAACCATCGAGGGCGCGATTAGCGGCCGGCAGTTTATTGCTGGCGACCACTTCAGCGCGGCGGATGTCTATGTCGGCTCGATGCTCGATTTCCTGCTGATGTTCGGCTCGATGCAATCGACCCCGGCGTTTGACGCCTATCTTGGCCCCTTGCGCGAGCGGCCCGCCTATCGCCGCGCCAAGGAGATCGACACCGCGCTGATCGCGGCGAACGGGTAACGTTTCCCTTCCGCCCCGCCGCAAAGCCGCTAGACTGGCGGCGGGAGACACCAATGCTCGAAATTCACCAGTTCGCCTGCCTGTCCGACAATTACGGCTATCTGCTGCACGATCCCGCCAGCGGCGAAACCGTGTGCATCGATACGCCCGATGCCGATGCCTATCTCAAGGCGGCGACAGAGCGCGGCTGGCAGATCACCCAGATCTGGAACACCCACTGGCATCCCGACCATGCCGGCGGGAACGAGGCGATCAAGGCCGCGACCGGCTGCACCATCACCGCCCCTGCCACCGACGCGGCGCGCATCCCCGCGGTCGACCGCACCGTCAGCCACGGCGACAGCGTTACCTTGGGCGAATGGCGCGCCGATGTGATCGACGTGGGCGGGCACACGCTGGGCCATGCGGCCTATCATCTGGCCGAGGCGGAGATGGCCTTCGTGGGCGATTCGCTGTTCGCGCTGGGCTGCGGCCGGATGTTCGAGGGCACGCCCGAACAGTTCTGGGCGAGCCTCCAGCGGCTCAAGGCCCTGCCGGGCGCGACCATGCTCTATTGCGCACACGAATATACCTTGTCGAACGCCCGCTTTGCCTGCCACGCCGATCCAGACAATGCCGAGCTGGCCGCCTATGCCGCCGAGATCGCCCAGCGGCGCGAGGCCGGCCAGCCTACGGTGCCTGCCAAGCTCGAACGTGAACTGGCGACCAATCCCTTCCTCCGGGCTGATGACGCCGCGCTGCAGGCCCGCTGGGCCGATCACGGCGGCAAGGTGGGCGATGCCATTGCCACCTTCGCGGCCCTGCGCGCCGCCAAGGACACGTTCTGACCGCCATGCACGCCCTGCTCGTCGAATCGCTCTCGCCCGATCTGTCGGGCGTCCACCTCGCCGACCTGCCCCAGCCCCTGCGCCAGCCGGGTGAAGTGCTGGTCAAGGTTCGCGCCGCCTCGCTCAACTTCCCCGACCTTCTGATGACGCGCGGGGAATACCAGTTCAAACCGCCGGTCCCGTTCATCTCCGGCCTCGAATTTGCCGGCGAAGTGCTGGAGGCAGATGAAGCCAGCCATTTCAAACCCGGCGATCTGGTGATGGGCGGGCAGAAGACCGGCGCCTTTGCCGAGCTGGCCTGCGTTGATGCCCGCGCGCTGCGGCTCATCCCCCCCGGGCTCGATTGCCCCACGGCCGCCGCGCTGGGCGCAGCCTATGGCACGGCCTATACCGCGCTGGTCGAACTCGGCGGGATCACGGCAGGGCAATGGGTGCTGGTCCACGGCGCGACCGGCGGGGTCGGGCTGGCGGCGGCCGATCTGGCCAAGGCGCTCGGTGCCAAGGTCATCGCCGCCAGCGGCAGCGCGGCCAAGCTCGATGCGCTCAAGGCCGCGTGCCAGCCAGACGCCGTGTTGCTGGCCACCGGGCGGTTCCGCGAACAGGTAGCGGAAATCACCGGCGGGCAGCTGTGCGATCTGGTCTATGATCCGGTTGGCGGAGACGTGTTCGATGAAAGCACTCGCTGCGTCGCCTTTGGCGGCAAGCTGCTGGTGGTCGGCTTTGCCGGAGGGCGCATCCCTGACATTTCGGTCAACATCCCGCTGATCAAGGGCTTCTCGGTGGTCGGCGTGCGCGCTGGTGAATATTCGCGCCGCTTTCCCGAGCGCGGACAGGTCATTCGCGATGCGGTTGACCGGCTTGCCGCCGAAGGCCGCCTCCACCCCCATATCGACCGCGCCCTGCCGCTCAGCCGGTGGCGCGAGGCGTTTGACGCGATGGCGGGGCGCGAGATCGTCGGCAAGGTCGTGCTGCTGCCGGGCAGCTGATCGCCCCGCTCCCACCAAGCCCACAACGAAAAAGGGCGGCCCGAAGGCCGCCCTTTCCTCTCCAACCGTAAAATTGGGGTTAGATCGCGTCGATCGCCTCA
>CALKVF010000056.1 GCA_937996535.1 uncultured Novosphingobium sp.
GACGTGCTGATCGCCACGCCGGGCCGGCTGATGGACCTGTTCGAACGCGGCAAGATCCTGCTCACCGGCTGCGATCTGCTGGTGATCGACGAGGCTGACCGGATGCTCGACATGGGCTTCATCCCCGACATCGAGACGATCTGCTCCAAGCTCCCGGCCAACCGGCAGACGCTGCTGTTCTCGGCAACCATGCCGCCGCCGATCAAGAAGCTGGCGGACAAGTTCCTGTCCAATCCCAAGCACATCGAAGTTGCCCGTCCGGCAACCACCAACACCAACATCGCCCAGCACAAGGTGCTGGTTGGCACGCGCCAGAAGCGCGAAGTGCTGCGCCACCTGCTGCGCACCGATGATGTGAACACCGCGATCATCTTCTGCAACCGCAAGACCACGGTGCGCGAACTCAACAAGAGCCTGCAGGGCCATGGCTTTTCCAGCGGCGAAATCCATGGCGACATGGATCAGCCCCAGCGGCTTGCGGAACTGCAGCGTTTCAAGGACGGCAAGATCAACATCCTCGTCGCCTCCGACGTTGCGGCGCGCGGGCTCGACATCAAGGGCGTCAGCCACGTCTTCAACTTTGACACCCCGTGGCACCCGGATGACTACGTCCACCGCATCGGCCGCACCGGCCGCGCCGGGGCTACCGGGCGGGCCTTTACCTTCGTCGCGCCCGAAGACGCCGAAGCGATCGACAACGTCGAAAAGCTGACCGGCGGCAAGGTGCCGCTGTTCGAAGTCGCGCTCGAAGGCCGCACCGAAAAGCCGCGCCGCGAACGCAGCCCGCGCGCGGACAAGGCCGAACCGGCGGCCGCTGAAGCCGCCGAAGTTGCCACGGAAAGCAAGCCTCGCGCCCGCCGCGAACGCGCTCCGCGCGAAGAACAGGCCCCCCGCACCGAGCGCGCCCCGCGCAAAGAACCGCGCCGGGCAGAACCGCGCAATGAAAGCCGCGGCCGCCGTGACGAGGAACCGTCGGGCGAACCGGGCGAATGGAACGGCCCGATCCCGGGCTTCCTCGGTATCTCCGCGCTCTAAACCGCTTCAATCATGACGCTGTTTGCCGTGACCTATGACCACCCCGATGCCGGCGGGTGGCAGCAATGGGTCATGCCTCACGTTGCCTGGCTGCAGGCGCGGCTGGCGGATGGCTCGCTGCTGGCGTCGGGCCCGTTTCCGCAAGAGCCGGTCAAATCGGCCCTGCTGATCATGCAGGCCGAAAACCTCGCCGCGCTGGAGGCCATCATCGCCACCGACCCCTTCGCCGAGGCCGGCCTGATCGAGAACATGACCCTGCGCGAATGGGATCCGATCTTCGGGGCGTTCAACCCGCTGTCATCAATGCCGGGGCAATTGCAGGGCAGTTGAGCCCAAGTTGCGTCAACTGCTTGACTAATTTGAAATATTTCGCAATTCCATCGGTCTTTCGATGGGGGCGTTGTGCAAAATTCTGATCGCGATAGTCATGCAGCCAGCACCGGGCTGTGGTGTAAGCTGATTGCTGGCGCGCCGGTCCGCAAGACCCGGTTCCACGACCAACTTGGACGGCGCATCGGCTTGGGCCGCGCATTGCGTAATGGCCCGCGGGCGTTGGTTACCGGGATTGGCCGGCTTGCATTGGGGCTCCGACCAAAGTCACCCTGGATTTCCTATGATGCCCAGGCGGTGATTGCAGGCATTCTTCGTCCTTCGAGCCGAGTGCTTGAATTTGGTTCGGGCATGTCGACAATCTGGTTTGCTCAGCGGGCTGGGCATGTCGTTTCGATTGAGGATGATCGGACATGGTATGAGGCCGTGCGCGATCGTTTGCCTGCCGGGAAGGTCGAATATCGCTTTGCGAGCGGCTGCGACGAATATCTGGCGGCGGTCCCGAACGACAAGTTTGATCTCATCATGATCGACGGCCATTGGCGTGATCAGTGCGCCCGTTTCGCGGTAGAGCATCTTGCTGCGGGCGGAAGCATCTATCTTGATAACAGCGATAACTCTTGTGACCCGGTCACGGGCGATATGCCCGCAGCGGTGCGGTTGCTGACTGAATTTGCAAATAGCCGCGCAATGCGGATCAGAGAGTTTACCGATTTTGCGCCAACCCAGCTCTTCGTTCAGCGCGGGCTGCTGATCGGCGGCTAATTCACCGGTTTGACGAAGCTGTCGATCACGCGTTTTCGACCGGCGGTCTCGAAGTCGATTTCGAGCTTGTTGCCTTCCTGCGCGGCGACGGTGCCGTAGCCGAACTTTTCGTGGAACACCCGCGCGCCGATGCCGATGTCCTTGCGCGGCTTGGCGGCGAAGCTGGCGGCCGAGCGGCTGGGCTCGGCGATCCGCCGGGGCGCGGCGTCATAGTCGCGCTGGGCGGCGCGCTGCCAGCCGGGGCCGCGTGAGCCGGCGCGTTCGGGCCGGTCACGCGCGACATGGGCAAAGGGATCGGACGCTTCCGACCACTGCGCCCGCCACATCGAGGCCCCGCCCGACAGGGTGGTTTCCTGCTCGACATGGGCTTCGGGCAGTTCGGCGATGAAGCGGCTCGGGATCGAGGAGGTCCACTGGCCGTAGATCCGGCGGTTGGCGGCGTGGAGGATCGTACAGCGCCGCCGCGCGCGGGTGATCGCGACATAGGCGAGGCGGCGTTCCTCTTCGAGGCTGGCGAGCCCGCCTTCGTCCATCGCGCGCTGCGAGGGGAACACGCCTTCTTCCCAGCCGACCAGGAACACGTTGTCGAATTCCAGCCCCTTGGCGGCGTGGATGGTCATGATGGTCAGCTTCTCGGCATTGTCCGAGGCTTCGTTGTCCATCACCAAGCTGACGTGTTCAAGGAAATCGCCGAGCGTTTCGTATTCCTCCATCGCGCGCGCAAGTTCGGCGAGGTTTTCCAGCCGCCCCGCGCTTTCGGCGGTTTTTTCGGCCTGGAGCGCGGCGGTATAGCCGCTTTCGTCAAGCAGGGTGCGGGCGAGTTCGGCGGGCACCACGGTCTTGGCCAGATCGCGCCAACGCGCGACATCGCGCATCAGCCCCAGCAAGGTGCCGCGCGCGCGCGCCGGCAGTTCATCGGTATCAGTGATCTCAACGGCGGCGAGGCTCAGCGGCACGCCGCGCGCGCGGGCGTGACGGTGAAGCTTTTCGAGCGTCTTGTCACCGAGGCCGCGCTTGGGGGTGTTGTAGATCCGCTCGAACGCGAGATCGTCGGACGGCTGAGCGACCAGCCGCAGATAGGCCAGCGCATCGCGAATTTCGGCGCGCTCGTAAAAGCGGAAGCCGCCGATGATCTTGTAGGGCAGGCCGATCGCGATGAAGCGGTCTTCGAGTTCGCGGGTCTGGAACTGGGCGCGCACGAGGATCGCGACTTCGGCGAGGCTTGCGCCTTCTCGTTCGAGCCGTTCGGCCTCTTCGCCAACCCGCCGGGCTTCTTCCGGGCCGTCCCACACGCCAATCACGCGAACCTTGTCGCCGCCGTTGCGCTCGGTCCACAAGGTCTTGCCCAGGCGCTGCGAATTGGCGTCGATCAGGCCCGAGGCCGCGGCAAGGATGTCCGGAGTGGAGCGATAGTTCTGCTCCAGCCGGACAACCTTCGCGCCCGGAAAATCCTTTTCAAAGCGCAGGATATTGGCAACTTCTGCGCCGCGCCATGAATAGATCGACTGGTCGTCGTCCCCCACCACGCAGATGTTCTTGTGGCCTTGGGCAAGCAGCCGCAGCCACAGGTACTGGACCTGGTTGGTGTCCTGGTATTCGTCGACCATGACGTATTTGAAGCGGCGCTGATACTGCTCAAGCACTTCGCGGTTGGTGCGCAGGATGTTGAGCGAGTGGAGCAGCAGGTCGCCAAAGTCGCAGGCGTTGAGCGCCTTCAGCCGGTCTTGATAGAGCTGGTAGAAGCGTTGGCCCCGGCCATTGGCATAGGCTTCGCTTTCCCCGGCATCGACATCGGCGGGGTTGAGCCCCTTGTTCTTCCAGCGATCGATGCACTGCGCCAGTTGCCGTGCGGGCCAGCGTTTTTCATCGATCCCTTCGGCCTGGATCAACTGCTTGAGCACGCGCAGCTGATCGTCGGTGTCGATGATCGTATAGTTCGATTGCAGCCCGACGAGTTCGGCATGGCGCCGCAGGATCTTGGCCGAGATCGAGTGGAACGTGCCGAGCCACGGCATCCCTTCGACCGCCGGGCCGACCAGCTGCCCCACGCGTTCGCGCATTTCGCGGGCGGCCTTGTTGGTGAAAGTCACGCAGAGGATCTCGCTCGGCCAGGCGCGGCGGGTGCGGATCAGGTGAGCCAGCCGGGCAGTGAGCGCGGCGGTCTTGCCGGTGCCGGCGCCGGCCAGCATCAGCACCGGGCCTTCGGTGGCGAGGACGGCTTCGCGCTGCGGCGGGTTCAGAGCATCGAGCAGCGGGTCGGAAACGGATTCGGGGATCTGGGACACGGGCGAACAACTAGGGAACATCGTGGCGCGGCGCAAGGGTGCAGGGATTGACAGCGCGGCGCGCAGCGGCAACGCATCCCCGCCATGCACCCGATCCGCGCCAACGCCCGCATCCTGACCGCCGCGCTTACCGGCACCGCGGTCGAATTCTATGACTTCTACGTCTATGCGACCGCCGCTGCGCTGGTGTTCGGGCCGCTGTTCTTTCCGGCGAGCTCTGCTGCCGCGCAGACCATGTTCGCCTTCATGAGCTTTGGCCTGGCGTTCCTTGCGCGGCCGGTGGGCGCGATCGTGTTCGGCCATTTTGGCGACCGGATCGGCCGCAAGTCGACGCTGGTGGCCTCGTTGATGCTGATGGGGCTTTCCACCCTCTTGATCGCGTTCCTGCCGACCTATGCGATGGTCGGCTGGGTTGCGCCGCTGTTGCTGTGCGTGCTGCGCTTCGGGCAGGGCTTCGGGCTCGGCGGGGAGTGGGGCGGAGCCTCGCTGCTGGCGGTCGAATATGCCCCGAAGGGCTGGGAGGCGCGGTTCGGGTCGGCTCCGCAATTTGGCGCGCCGGTCGGCTTCCTGTTCGCCAATGGGCTCTACCTGCTGCTCGGGCTGGTGCTGTCGGACGCGGACTTCAAGAGCTGGGGCTGGCGGATTCCCTTCCTTGCCAGCGCGGTGCTGGTGGGCCTCGGGCTGTGGGTGCGGCTGCGGATTGCCGAGACGCCCGCCTTCCGCGAGGCGCTCAATCATGCGCCGCCGCCGGCCGTGCCGGTGGCCGTGCTGTTTTCGCGTCACCTTGGCGCGGTGCTGGCGGGGACGGCGGGCGCGGTGGCCTGCTTTGCGATCTTCTACCTGTCGACCGCCTATGCGCTGGCTCAGGGCACCACGGCGCTTGGCTATAGCCGTGAGGCGTTCCTGGGCGTGCAGCTGGGGGCCAACTGCTTCTTTGCGCTGGGCATCGCGCTGGCGGTGATCCGGGCCGATCGCACCAGCCCGCGCGCGGTGCTGATGCTGGGAGCCGGGGCGGCGATGGTGCTGGGGCTGGTGTTCGGCCCGGGATTGATGTCGGGCTCGCTCGCGCTGGTGTTCGTCACGCTGTCAGCGGCGCTGATGGTGATGGGCTATGTCTATGGCCCACTGGGATCATGGCTGCCCACGCTGTTCCCGGTGACGGTGCGCTACAGCGGGATTTCGCTGGCCTTCAACGTCGGCGGGATCATTGGCGGCGCGCTGCCCCCGATCGGCGCGCAGAAGCTGGCGCAGTGGGGCTATGGTGCGCAGGCCGGATGGCTGCTGAGCGCGGCGGGTCTGCTCACGCTGCTTGGGGTGATGCTGGCTAGGCAGCTTGACGCAAAAGCGTGATCCGGGCCTTGCCGACCTTGCGATCGGCAACCGCTTCCAGCCCCTTGATCCGGGGTTCTTCATTCATCGCGGTTTCGAGGCTGATCCAGGTCGCCTCGCCGATCCAGCCCAGCCGCTGGAGTTTGTCGAGCGCCACTTCGCCCGCCCCGGTGTGATAGGGCGGATCGAGCAGGATCAGGTCAAGCGTGGCCTTGGCCGGGCCCAGCGCCAGCACGGAACTGGCGCGGACATCGCATTGCGGAGCCGCACGCAGGTTGGCGATGTTGCTGCGCAGCGCGCGGATCGCGGCGGGATCCTGTTCGACAAAGGTGCAGCTTTGCGCCCCGCGCGACAGGGCTTCGAGCCCAAGCGCGCCCGAGCCGGCGAACAGGTCGGCCACGGCCAGCCCTTCGAAGCTGCCCAGCCGTGAGACCAGCATCGAAAACAGCGTTTCGCGGGTCCGGTCAGCCGTGGGGCGGGTGGTTTCGCCCTCGGGCGCGAGCAGTTTGCGCCCGCGCCATTCCCCCGCAACGATCCGCAGGCTCATCGGCGCGGACCCGGCTTGCCTCGGCCGCCAGAGTGCGGACCCGACGAACGCGGGCCGGAAGAGCGGGGGCCGTTGGAGCGCGGACCTGAGGAACGCGGACCGGACGAGCGTTGATCATCGCGGCGCGGCGGGCGGCTGTCGCTGCGCGGGGGGCGGGCATCGCCGCGCGGCGCGGCACTGCTCGGCTGGCGCGGGGTGAGCTTGCCATCGATCGGCTTGCGGTCGCGCGCGGCATCGCTGCGCTGGCGGTCGGCCGGCGGCTTGCCAGCGGGCACCTTGCGCTCACCCGGACGGGCCGGACGGCGGCCGCGCGGACGATCATCGCTGCGCTCGAACCCGCGCTCGCCAAAGCGGTCACCCGAACGCTCGCCCGAGCGTTGGTTCGACCTTTGGCCGGTGCGCTCATTGGGCCGTTCGCGGGTGCGGTCACTGCCGCGATCGCCGCTGCGCAGGCCGTCGGGCTTCGACGAGGCCGGGCGCGCGCGGGCAATCCGCGCGCGCGCCTGCTGGGGCGAGGTGCGGGGGACGAATTCGTCCTTGGCCCCGCCGATCAGCGCATGGCGGAAGCGTTCGACATCCTGCGGGCGGATTTCCAGCGCCTGCCCGCGCGGCAGGTCGAGCAGCTGGAACGGACCATAGGCGGTGCGCAGCAGGCGGCTGACTTCAAGCCCGAGGTATTCCAGCACGCGGCGCACTTCGCGGTTCTTGCCTTCGGTGATCTTCACTTCGATCCACTGGTTGCGCCCGGTGCGGCGCTCCATGTTGGCGTCGATCTTGCCGTAATGCATCCCGTCGATGGTCACCCCTTCGATCAGCTCTTCGAGCTGCTGCTGGGTGATGTCGCCAAAGGTGCGCGCGCGGTAGATGCGCGGCAGGCCGGTGGAGGGCAGTTCCATCGCGCGCTTCAGCTCACCGTCGTTGGTCAGCAGCAGCAGGCCTTCGGTGTTGTAGTCAAGCCGGCCGATCGGCATCACCCGCCCGGCATCTTCGGGCAGGGCATTGCGCAGCGCGGTGTAGATCGTCGGGCGGCCCGCCGGATCGCGTTCGGCGGTGATCAGGCCCGAGGGCTTGTGGAACACGAACAGGCGAGTGGCCTCGGCGGCCTTGACCGGCTTGCCATCGACACTGACCCCCTTGAGGTTGGGCAGGACGGTGTTGGGCGTGGTGATGACTTCGTCGTTCAGCTTGACGCGGCCGTCGGTAATCATGCGCTCGACCTCGCGGCGCGAGGCGATGCCTGCGCGGGCCAGCAGCTTGGCGATGCGTTCGCCGGAGCGATCGGGAGTGGGGGCGTTCATCTGCGCCCCTTACGCGAGGACGCCGCGCCAGTCACCCCTTGGCGTTTTAAAGGCCGGCGGCGGCGATCTGCGCGGCGATGATCTCGTGCTGGCGGTGGATGCCGGTTTCCAGCGTGCCAAGCGTAAGGTCTGGGATCACCCCGCTGGAAAGGCCTTGTTGGCCGAGTTCAGCCGCACGGAAATCCTCGCTGGCGAAGACCCCGCCGTCGAGCAGGGTCCAGCTGCGCTCCCAGTGATCGCGGGCCTTTTCGGTCTGCGGGGCTTCGGGGATCAGCATGAAATCCTCGACCAGCGTGCGGTCGTGCGCTTGCGGCCACAGGGTCATCACGTTGATGTAATCGGGGCTGATCACCAGCACGGTTGCCGGGAATAGCTGATAGGCAAAGGTGCCCAGCCGGCGCAGCACCGCCATGTCGGCCAGATCCTGCCCTTCCAGTTCCGCCGCGCGGCAGACCAGGCTGCGGCGATGCGGGCCGATTTCGTCGCCCGAGGTCACGCCGTCCTTGAAGAATGGGCCGATCGTGGCCGCGTGGAGCCGGGCGACGTGGTAGCTTTCAAGGAAGGCATCCATGATCAGCTTCCAGTTGCCCGCAACCGTGTGCGTCCGGCGCGCAAACAGGTGGAGATCGGGCATCGCAAAGGCATCGAAATCGGGGCCGAGTTCGCGCGCGTGGGTAAAATCGGCCTCGGCATCTGGGGCGAACCAGATCAGTCCGCCCGCTTCGCAGCTCGGCAGTTCGACCAGCGCGTGCCCGGCCTTTTCGAGGCCCAGGAAGGTTTCAGGGCGGGGCAGGGCCAGCAGCCGCCCGTTGGTGGCAAAGGTCCAGGCGTGATAGGGGCAGGTCATGCGCTTGGCGCACTGGGCCTCGCCGCCTTCGACCAGCCGGGTGCCGCGGTGGGTGCACACGTTCATGAACACGTGGGCCTGCCCATCGCCATCGCGCGTGATCAGCAGCGGCCGCCCGCTGGCATCGTGGGGCACGATCATGTTGGGGCTGGGGAGCAGGGCCGAAGGGGCCAGCACCTGTGGCAGGCGGGCAAACAGCGCCGCGTTCTCGCGCGCCCAGTGCGCCGGGTCGGTATAGACGCTGGCGGGCACCCGGGTGACGGCGGGCGCGGCGCGGGTGCACCCTTCCGCGATCTGGCGGGCGAGGGCGAGCTGGCCCGGCGTGGGTTCACGTCCGGGGACTGTGGCTATTCTCTCCATGGGGCTAGGCATACCGCATTTCCCCGCTAGTTTCGCGCAGCAATTGCAACGTGAAAGGGATCGCATGGCCAAGGCTGCCGCTACCGCTGCCCGCCCCAAGGGGCTGAAGCTGCTGGGGCTTGCCCTGCAAAGCCGCAAATCGGCCACCATGCTGGCCTTTGGCTTCTCCTCGGGCCTGCCCTTTGCGCTGCTGGTCGGCACGCTCAACGCCTGGCTGGGCGAAGTCGGGGTCAAGCTGGCGACGATCGGCGTGCTCAGCTGGATCGGGCTGTGCTATTCCTTCAAGTTCCTGTGGTCGCCGATTGTCGACCGGGTGCCGCTGCCGGTGCTTGAGCGGCTGGGTCGGCGCAAGAGTTGGATCTTCCTGTGCCAGGCGGTGCAGGTGGGGGCGCTGGCTTTGCTGGCGGTGATCGATCCGGCGCAGAATATCGGGCGGTTCGCGGGCGTGGCCTTCCTGGGCGCAATCGCTTCGGCCACGCAGGACATCGCGATCGACGGCTGGCGGATCGACCAGGCGGGTGAAGAAGCCCCGATCGAGCTGCTTTCCGCGCTCAACCAGTTCGGGTTCCGCACCGCCTCGATCGTCGGCGGGGCCTTGGCGCTGGTCATGGCGACGACGATGAGTTGGCCGGCGGTCTATGTTGCGATGGGCGGGCTGATGCTGGTGCTGATGCTCGGCGTGACCCTGCGCGCGCCTGACAGCCCTCGGCCGGAACCGGGCAAGCTGCACGTTGCCCTCGGTGAACCGGGAGCTTTGCTTCCCCAGTACCGCGCCATTGCGCTGACCGTGGTGGGGGTGAGCTGGCTCTGGGCGATCGGCACGATCACGCATTTCATGCTCGGCATGCTGGGCGATCACGGCGGCGGCCCGGCGCCGTCAGTCGGCGATTTCACCAAGGCATTTGGCCCGTGGATCATCGCGGCCACGGTGCTGGTGCCGCTGGCGGTTGCTTCGCTGACCAACTGGATGCGCGGGCAGGCGGCCTATGTGCTGGCCGCTGCCGATGGCGTCCATTCGCGCGGGCGCACGGCCATGAACCATCTCTATTCGGCGCTGGTCGATCCGCTGGCCGAACTCGCTGGGCGGCTGGGCTGGGGCGTGCTCAGCGTGATCGGGTTCATCCTGACCTATGCGATCTGCTACAACATCTGGGCGAGCTTCGCCTATCCGTTCTACCTGCAGGAACTGGCCTATACCAAGGAAGAGGTGGCCTTTGCCTCAAAGGTGTTCGGCATCTTCATGACCATGGCCGGGATCAGCCTGGGCGGCTACCTGTTCGTGCGGCTGGGGCGGTTCCCGACGATCCTGATGGGCGCGGTGCTGCCGCCGCTGGGCAATTTCCTCTATGCCGATCTGGCCGAAGGCGGGCGCGGGATCGACGCATTCTCGCACCTCTTGCGGCTCGACCTGCTCGCCGGCTGGTTCGGCTCGGATGAACGCATGGTCCGCCTGCTGCTGGCGATCTGTTATGAAAACGTGGTCACCGGCCTCGCGCTGACGGCCTTCGTGGCCTACGTCTCGAGCATCGTCTCCAAGCAATATGGCGCGATCCAGTATGCGCTGCTGGGTTCGTTGGTGTCGCTGATCGGCACGCTGGGGCGCGGCTGGACCGGCGAGGCGTTTGACCAGTTCGGCTATGCCACGGTGTTCCGCTGGACCGCGATGACCGCGCTCGTTTCCACCGTGTTCGTGCTGCTCGAATGGGCGCGCAGCGCGCGGGCTGAACGGCTCAGTCGGGAAACTCGCGGTTGAGCCGCAGCACTTCGCCGGCGAGGTAAAGCGACCCGCAGATCAGCACGTCGCCCTGCGGCGGCAGCGCGGCCAAGGCGGCTTCGATCTCGGCAAAGGCGCGCACCGGCAGCCGGGTGAAGGGGGCAAAGTCCTCGGGCGCGTGGGCCTCATGGCCCGGCGCAGGGACGACCGACAGCGTGGCAAGCTGGCCTGCCAGCGGGGCCACGATAGCCGAGGGATCCTTGTTCGCCAGCATCCCGGTAATCAGATGAAACGGCGCTGCGCCGGCAAAATGCCGCGCGATGGCCAGCCCGGCATCGACATTGTGCCCACCATCGAGCCAGACCTTGCGGCTTCCCGCCAGCGCGGTCAGCGGACCGTCCCCCAGCAATTGCAGCCGCGCGGGCCAGCGCGCCGCGCGAATGCCTTGCGCCATTGCCTCGGGTGACACTTCGAGTTGGGTCTGATGGCGCAGCATGGCCACGGCGAGCGCGGCATTGTCGGCCTGATGGGTGCCGACCAGCGCGGGCAGCGGCAGGGTCAGTTTGCCGTGCTTGTCGCGGTAGGCGATTGCCTCGCCGATATCGGCAAACCAGTCGAGCCCGCGGATCGCGGTTTTTGCGCCGACTTTCATTGCCTGTTCGATCACCGTGCGGGTCACCTCGGTCGGATAGGCCTGGGTGACGAGCGGCACGCCCGCGCGGGCGATCCCGGCCTTTTCAAAGGCGATGCGGCACAGCGGATCGGCGGGAACATTGTCTTCCGGCGCAAGCAGGAAGGCCTCGTGATCGATCCCCAGCGTGGCGATCCCGGTGGCGGCCTGGCCATCGAGCACGTTGGTGGCATCGAAGCGGCCGCCAAGGCCGACCTCGATCACGCAGGCATCGGCCGGGGTTTCGGCAAAGGCCTTGAACATCGCCGCCGTGGTGACTTCAAAGAAGCTCGGGGCAAGGTCTTCGCCCACGTCGAGCACTTCGCCCAGCAGATCGGCCAGCCGGTCATCGCTGACCAGTTCCCCGGCGATGCGGATGCGTTCGTTATACCGCACCAGATGCGGCTTGGTCGCGGCGTGGACGGTGAGGCCCTGGGCATCGAGCATGGCCCGCAGATAGGCGCAGGTCGAACCCTTGCCGTTGGTCCCGGCCACGTGCAGCACCGGCGGCAGCCGCTTTTGCGGATCGCCCAGCCGGGCCAGCAGATCGTGAATGACTTCAAGCCCGATCCGCCCTTGCGGCAGGCTGAGCGCACCCAGCCGGTCAAGCTGCGCCTGAACCCGCGGATTGTCCGAGATCGCGAAGTCTTTCATCGTCTGCCCCTGCCCATGCGGGCCGGATCAGGCCGCCTTGGCCGCGCCCAGATAGTCGAGCAGGGCGGCCAGCCGTTCCTTGAGATCCTTGCGGTGGACCACCATGTCGACCATCCCGTGGTCGAGCAGGTATTCGGCGCGCTGGAACCCTTCGGGCAGCTTTTCGCGGATCGTGTCCTGGATCACGCGCTGGCCGGCAAAGCCGATCAGACAGCCCGGCTCGGCGATGTGGATATCGCCCAGCATGGCGTAGCTGGCGGTGACGCCGCCCGTGGTCGGATCGGTCAGCACGACGACATAGGGCAGCCCGGCCGCCTTGAGCCGGCGGATCGCCACCGTGGTCTTGGGCATCTGCATCAGGCTGAGAATGCCTTCCTGCATCCGCGCGCCGCCAGCAGCGGTGCAGATCACATAGGCGCACTTGTCCTTGATCGCGCGGTCAACGCCGGCAACGAAGGCGGCGCCCACGGCCATGCCCATCGACCCGCCCATGAAGGCAAAGTCTTGCACGCCCAGCACGCACTTCTGGCCATCGATCGCGCCGGCCGCATTGGTCAGCGCATCGGGATGCGGATTGGCCGCCCGCGCGGCCTTGAGCCGGTCGGGATACTTCTTCGAATCGCGGAACTTGAGCGGGTCTTCCTTGACCTTGGGGGTCGGCAGCACGCTGAAGCCGGCGTCGAGCAACTGCGCAAAACGGGCATCGGCGCCGATCCGGCCATGATGCTCGCAGCGCGGGCAGACGCTGAGGTTTTCTTCGTACTCCTTCGTGAAGAGCATTTCCTTGCACGAAGGGCACTTGATCCAGAGGTTGTCGGGAGTGTCGCGCTTCTCGGCGAAGGGCAACGCATTACGGACGCGATCTAACCAGCTCATGACAAACTCCTATCGCGCGGAATGGACCGCCTGGGCAAGCGCCCGGGTCAATTCACGCACAGGTCCGGCAGCGGCGGCGCCGTGCTGGGCAACCAGATCGACCAGCGCCGAGCCGACCACCACACCGTCCGAAACCTTGGCAATGGCCGCGGCCTGTTCGGGGGTGCGCACGCCAAAGCCCACGGCGACGGGGATCGTCGCCTTGGCCTTGAGCCGGGCGACAGCTTCGTCGATCGAGGCCTGCGCGGCTTGCTGCAAGCCGGTGATCCCGGCCACCGAGACGTAATAGAGGAAGCCCGACGAGCCTTCGAGCACGGCCGGCAGGCGCGCGGTATCGGTGGTGGGGGTGGCAAGGCGGATCAGCGCCACGCCGGCGCTGCGCAGCGCCGGGCCCAGCTCGGGATCTTCCTCGGGCGGAATGTCGACGCAGATCACGCCGTCAACGCCGGCCTTCTGGCATTCGGCGGCGAACCATTCGGCGCCGCGCGTGACCATCGGGTTGGCATAGCCCATCAGCACCAGCGGCGTTTCCGGGTGCTTGGCGCGGAACTGCGCGGCGATGCGGAAGATGTCGGCGGTGGTGGTGCCGGCACCCAGTGCGCGCAGGTTGGCATTCTGGATCGCCGGGCCATCGGCCATCGGATCGGTAAAGGGCATCCCCAGTTCGATCACGTCGGCCCCGCCTTCGACCAGCGCGTCGAGGATTGCGGGGGTCGCATCCGGGGTCGGATCGCCGCCGGTCACGAAGGTGACGAGGGCGGGGCCACGCGAAAAGGCCTTCTCGAACCGGCTCACAGCGTCACCCCCAGGTGTTCGGCCACCGAGAAGATGTCCTTGTCACCCCGGCCGCACAGGTTGGCGAGGATGATGCTGTCCTTGGGCATGGTCGGAGCGATCTTGGTCACCGCGGCGATGGCGTGGCTGGGCTCCAGCGCGGGGATGATCCCCTCGGTGCGGCACAGCAGCTGGAAGCCATCGAGCGCCTCGGTGTCGGTGACGCTGGTGTAATCGACCCGGCCGATATCGCGCAGCCACGCGTGTTCGGGGCCGATCCCCGGATAGTCGAGCCCGGCGCTGATCGAATGGCCTTCGATGATCTGGCCGTCATCGTCCTGCAGCAGGTAGGTCTTGTTGCCGTGGAGGATGCCGGGACGTCCGCCCGCGAGGCTGGCGGCGTGATCCTTGTCGAGACCGTAGCCTGCCGCTTCCACGCCGAGCATCTTGACGCTCGGATCATCAAGGAAGGG
>CALKVF010000057.1 GCA_937996535.1 uncultured Novosphingobium sp.
GCTTCGGTGCACCAGAAACAGCCGCCTGCGAAAATGGCCTCGGCCATGATTCAATTCCTCCTTGGATCCAGCCCGCAAAGATAGGGTGTGGCGGCGATACGGCAATGGTGGACTTCGCGCGCGGTGCGCAATAAGCCGCTGGGCATGACCTTTCTGACCGTCGCCGCCCTGCAATTGCCGCTTGGTTCCGCCATCGAGGCGGAGAACATCGCCGCCGTTACCGCGCTGGTCGAACAGGCGGCCAAGGGCGGTGCGCAGGTGATCCTGCCGCCCGAACTGTTTTCCGGCCCCTATTTTTGCAAGGTCGAGGACGAGGCGTTGTTCGCGCTGGCCCGCCCCGTGGCCGAGCATCCCTCGGTGTTGGCGATGCAGGCGCTCGCGCGCAGTCTCAAGGTTGCGATCCCGACCAGCTTTTTCGAGCGCGACGGGCAGCACTATTACAACACCTTGGCCTGGATCGATCCCGACGGGACAATCCAGGGCACCTACCGCAAGAGCCACATCCCCGATGGCCCGGGCTATGAGGAAAAGTACTATTTTCGCCCCGGCAACGATGGCTTCAAGGTGTGGAACGCCTTTGGCGCCAAGGTCGGCGTGGGGATCTGCTGGGACCAGTGGTATCCCGAATGCGCGCGGGTGATGGCGCTGTTGGGGGCGGACCTGCTGCTCTACCCGACCGCGATCGGGACCGAGCCCTATGATGCCGAACTTGATACCAGCCGGATGTGGCGCCGCGCAATGCAGGGCCATGCCGTGTCGAACTGCATGCCGGTGATTGCCGCCAACCGCATCGGCAGCGAGGATGGCCAGCGGTTCTATGGCCACTCGTTCATTAGTGACGAATGGGGCGATTTGGTCGAGGCGTTCGGCGCCGATGAAACCGGCGTGCTGATCCACCGGCTCGACCTTGCCCGCGCCGCAACCCACCGCGCCGGGATGGGCTTCTTCCGCGACCGGCGCCCCCAGCTTTACACCCGGATCGCGCAGGACATCTGAGCAGGGGGGGCGGGGCGTGCAATATCTGATCGCCCTCGGCTCCAACCGGCGTCACCACCGCTTTGGCGATCCGCGCCAGGTGCTGCGCGCGGCGCTCGCCGCGCTGGAGGCGCGCGGCATCGCCGTGCTGCGCGCCGCCCCGGTGATCACCAGCGCCCCGATCGGCCCGTCGCTGCGCCGCTATGCCAACAGCGCGGCGCTGGTGGATACCATGCTGGCGCCCGATGACCTGCTCGGCGTACTCAAGGCCATCGAGCGCGCCTTTGGCCGCACCCGCGGCGGGCAGCGCTGGTCCTCGCGGGTGCTCGATCTGGATATCGTGCTGTGGGCGGGCGGGGCCTGGTCCTCGCCGGGGCTCATCGTGCCGCATGTTGCATTCCGCGAGCGTGACTTCGTGCTGCGTCCGGCGGCGCAGATCGCCCCGCGCTGGCGCGATCCGCTGAGCGGGTGCAGCCTGCGCCAGCTCGCCGCCCGGCTGACAAGAGATCAACGATAGGTCAACGACAGGAGAGGGACATGCCCGAATTTACCGCGCTCGACGAACGGTTCGCCCACCAGATTCCCGAGCCGTTCCCCAATACGGTGCAGTTCCATCCCGATTGGCGCGAAAGCCTGTTCCACCACATGCATCCCAAGGATCGCCCCGGCGATGTGGTGATCCTGACCCTGGCGCATTTTCCGGCGCGCAAGCTGATGGATTCGCTGCAGCTTGGCCGGGTGGGCGATGTGCCGACCATCGCCCATCACGAGCGCGCGGTGAACGGGGATCAGGATCTGTTCAAGGTCGGCCCGGTGACCATCGATGTCGAGGAACCGCTGAAGCGCATCCGCTTGCGCGTGGATGACGTGGCGGAGGCCGCTGTGGCGATGGACCTCACGTTTACGGCGCGCACCCAGCCCTATTGCCTGCGCCGGGGGACAATGAAGGCCGGGCATGATCTGGTCTGGGACCAGTCGCACATGTTCCAGTCGGGCCGTTATGACGGGTGGTATCGCCACAATGGCACGACCTATGAGGTGACCGACTGGATCGGCCAGCGCGATCATTCGTGGGGCGTGCGCACGCACAATCGCTGCCCGTGCTGGATCTGGCTGGCGATCCAGCTGCCCGAAGGGATGCTGGCGGTGTGGCACTGGGAATATCCCAATGGCGCGCAGGTGGCCTCGGACGGCTGCTTTGCCCCGGCCGATGGCTCCGCGCCGATCCCGGTCACGCGGTTCACTCACGATCTCACCTGGCTTGACGGGGCAGGCAAGCCGACGAGTTACGAGCTGACCGGCGATCACGTTGCCGGGCTGGCCGGGCACGTGGCCTTCACGCTTGAAGGCGGGCGGGTGATCGAGGTCGAGGCTTCGGGCCGCTGGGCCCAGCGCTATTCCGATCCGGCGCTGCCTTACAAGCAAGGGGATGACAATCCGCCGGTCGGCGGCGGGCTGTGCGAAATGGCGGTGAAGACCAAGGACGGCTCGGTCGGCACGGCGATCTACGAAGTGACCGGCCAGTGGCACCACAAGTATTTTCCGCTGGCCCGCGGTCGCGCATTTCCGCCGCACGGCTATAGCCCCGCGCCGGGCGAACGCGCCCGCTGATCTGCCACGCTTGACCACGCCGCCCCTGCCGCCTAGGGCACGCGGCGTGGTCATTCCCGCAATCGGGGCCCTTAGCTCAGTCGGTAGAGCAACTGACTTTTAATCAGTAGGTCGCTGGTTCGAA
>CALKVF010000058.1 GCA_937996535.1 uncultured Novosphingobium sp.
ACTCCGGTTATCTTGTGCGGCGGTTCGGGCACGCGGCTGTGGCCGCGCAGCCGGGCGGCCAAGCCCAAGCCGTTTCTGCCGCTGGTCGGCGATGCGACGCTGTTCGAGGCGACGCTGGCGCGCTGCGCGGCCGAGGCCGGCTTTGCCGCGCCGGTAGTGGTCGCGGGCGGGGCCCATGTCGCTCACATCGAGGCGCAGCTTGGCGCGGGCCAGGGCGCGCAACTGATCGTCGAGCCCGCGGCGCGCAACACCGCCGCCGCGATCGCGCTGGCGGCGCTGCGCCTGCCCGAGGATGCGGTGATGCTGGTCTGCCCGAGCGATCATCACATCGCCGATGTTGCGGCGTTTCGAGCGGCGGCTGGGGCCGCGGCGCAGTTGGCCGCAGACGGCTGGCTGGTGTCGCTGGGGATCGAGGCGAGCGCGCCCGAAACCGGGTTCGGCTATCTCCAGCGCGGCGAGCCGATCGGCACGCTGGGCTATCGCACCGCGCGGTTCGTCGAAAAGCCTGACCTTGAAACCGCGCGCGGTTTCTTGGCTGATGGCGGCTATGCCTGGAACGGCGGGATCTTCGCGTTTCGGGCCGGCACCTTCCTTGCCGAACTTGAAGCGCACCGCCCGCAAATCGCGGCAGCGGCGCGCGCGGCGGTGACGGCTGGTCATGAAGAAGGCACCCGGTTCTATCCGGGCGCCGATGAATTTGCCCGAATCGACAGCGAATCGGTCGACTATGCGGTGATGGAAAACACCGCCAAGGCCGCACTGGTTCCGGCCCAGATGGGCTGGTCGGACATCGGCAACTGGGATGCGCTGCTGGAAGCGCGCCCGCGCGATGATCGGGGCAATGCGGTGCGGGGCCCGGCCGAACTGGTCGATTGCCGCAACGTGCTGGTTGAAAGCGATGGCCCGCGCGTCTCGGTGATCGGGCTGGAGGACGTGATCGTCGTGGTCGACGGGGGCGAAGTGATGATCACCACCCGCGCCGGCGTGCAGCAGGTCGGCAAGCTTCAGGGCGCAGT
>CALKVF010000059.1 GCA_937996535.1 uncultured Novosphingobium sp.
AGCAGGCTGTCCTGCCCCGACAGCGCGCGCGATTGCACCGGCACGCCCAGCACCGGCAGGTGGGTCATGCTGGCGACCATGCCCGGCAGGTGCGCCGCGCCGCCGGCCCCGGCAATGATCACCTTGAAGCCCTCGGCCTCGGCGCCCTTGGCGAATTCGACCAGCCGATCAGGCGTGCGGTGCGCCGAGACGATCTGCACGTCATGGGCTACGCCCAGTTTGTCGAGCGCATCGGCGGCGCATTTCATCGTCGCCCAGTCAGACTGGCTGCCCATGACGATCGCGACGGGAACGGTCATGCTCTCAACGCTCCGACAGGTAATAGCGCTCAAGCGCGTTCAGATTGTCGTCCAGTTCATAGACGATCGGCTGGCCGGTCGGGATTTCGAGACCGGTGATCTCGTCATCCGAAATGCCCGAGAGATGCTTGACCAGCGCGCGCAGGCTGTTGCCATGGGCGGCGACCAGTACCGTTTCGCCGGCCTTCAGCGCGGGCACGATCTGGGCTTCGTAATAGGGCAGGACGCGCGCGATGGTGTCCTTGAGGCTTTCGGTCGAGGGGATCGCGATCCCGGCATAGCGCGCATCGAGCTTGAGATCGAATTCGCTGCCGTCTTCCAGCACCGGCGGCGGGGTGTCGAAGCTGCGGCGCCAGATCTTGACCTGGTCGTCGCCGTGCTTGGCGGCGGTCTCGGCCTTGTCGAGCCCGGTCAGCCCGCCATAGTGGCGCTCGTTAAGGCGCCAGTCCTTGGTTTCGGGGATCCACAGCCGGCCCGCGGCTTCAAGCGCGAAGTGCAGGGTGCGGATCGCGCGGGTCTGGAAACTGGTGAAGGCCACCGTCGGGAGCATGCCCTTGGCCTTGAGCAGGGCGCCTGCCGCGCGGGCTTCTTCCTCGCCCTTGGCGGTGAGATCAACGTCCCACCAGCCGGTGAAGCGGTTTTCCAGGTTCCACTGGCTCTGGCCGTGGCGGACAAGGATCAGACGCGGCACTTGCAAACTCCCCCCGTTTCAGGAGCCTCGGCCCCTAGCGGCTCGCGTCCGGTTTGGGAAGCGCGGGGTTGTCCTCGCTGGCCAATTCGCGGGCCTGTTCCTTGCGGCGGCGCAGGTTTTCGCGCAGCTTGGCGGCCAGACGCTCCTCGCGGGTCGGGGCTGGGGGTTTTTGGCTCATGCAACGATCCCTGCCGCCGCCCCGCGCCAAGCTCAACCCCCAAGGCGCAAACGGAGGTTGACAAAGCCGCCCCCCCCGGCCAATAGCGCGCCCCTGCCCGGACGGGTCCGTCCCATCCGGTGCACGCGGAATGGTGTGCTGCTGTAGCTCAGTGGTAGAGCGCATCCTTGGTAAGGCTGAGGTCGGGAGTTCAATCCTCCCCAGCAGCACCATTCCGGCCGGTTTTCCCAAATCGCCGCAGATTGCCGCCCGTCCGGGCGCTGTCGGCGTGCGTCAGGCGTGGAGGCTGGCCCATTCGGGATGGCGCTTGAACGCGGCGGCGATGTAGCTGCAGACCGGATCGATCAGGAAACCCTCTTCCCGGGCATCATCGATCAGCGCCTCGACCAGCCGGGCTGCGACTCCGCGTCCGCCGATCTCGGGCGGGACCAGCGTATGGTCGGCGATGCGGACATTGCCGTCCTGCACCCAGGTCAGCCGGCCGATCGCTTCGGCGCCGGACACATGGGCGTGATACTCACCCTTGGCGCAAGTCCCGTGGCGGGTGATGGTGACGGCGTTGATCGGATCGGGGCTCATGGCACTGGCTCCTGCGGCTTGACGGAGCCTGATGCTCCGCCCATTCAAGATGGCGATGCAATTCCTTTCCGACAATGCCGCCGCCGTGCACCCGCGCGTCTGGGACGCGATGCGCGCCGCCGATGCGCCCCAGCCGCCCTATGACAATGACGCTTTGAGCCAGCAGCTCGACGCGGCCTTTGCCGATCTGTTCGGCCGGCCCTGCGCGGTGCTGTGGGTCGCCACGGGCACTGCTGCGAACTGCCTCGCGCTGGCCACGATGGTGCCGCCGCATGGCGGGGTGGTCTGCCACCGCGAGGCGCACATCGAAATGGACGAAGGCGGCGCGCCCGGCTTCTATACCCATGGGGCCAAGCTGATGCTGGCCGATGGTGAGGGCGCCAAGCTGACCCCGGCAGCGATCGCCGCGGTGCTCGATCCGATCCGCCCCGATGTCCACCGGGTCCAGCCGCACGCGGTGTCGATCACCCAGGCGAGCGAATATGGCCGCGCCTATCGCCCGGCCGAACTGGCCGAGATTGCCGCCTTTGCCGCCGCGCGCGGGCTGAAGCTGCATGTCGATGGCGCGCGCTTTGCCAACGCCGTGGCGCATCTGGGCTGCACCCCGTGGGAGGCTTGCCAAGGGGCCGACGCGCTGAGCTTTGGCTGCGTCAAGAACGGCGCGATGAGCGCCGAGGCACTGGTGTTTTTCGATGAAGGGCTGGCCGACATCGCCCGCTATCGCCGCAAGCGGGCGGGTCATCTCCAGTCCAAGGGGCGGTTTCTCGCCGCGCAGCTCCTCGCCATGCTCGAAGGCGGGCTGTGGCTCGACAATGCGCGCGCCGCCAATGCCGCGGCGCAGGAACTCGCCGGGGCGGCAAAGGATCGTCTGCTCCACCCGGTCGAGGCGAACGAGGTGTTCCTGAACCTCTCTCCCGCCGAGCGCGCGGTGCTGCGCGATCAGGGCTTTTCCTTCTATGACTGGGGCGATGATGCCGCGCGGCTGGTAACCGCGTGGAACAGCGATCCGACCTATGTGAGCGCCCTGTCCTGCGCCATTGCCGCGCTGTGACCGCGCCGGCTTCGCAACAGACCCGCGCGCTGGCGGCCTTTGTCCTGGTCACGCTGATCTGGGGCTCGACCTGGCTGGTGATCAAGGATCAGGTGAGTGCGGTTCCGGCAAGCTGGGCGGTGACCTGGCGGTTCGTGCTGGCGGCGGCGGGGATGTTCGCGCTGGCCGCGCTGCGGCGCGAGGCGCTGCTGCTCTCGCGTGAGGGGTTTCTGCTCGCGCTGCCGATGGGCCTGTTCCAGTTCTTCGCCAATTTCCAGCTGGTCTACCGGGCCGAACAGCACATTACCTCAGGGCTGGTCGCGGTGCTGTTCGCGTTGCTGCTGGTGCCCAATGCGCTGCTGGCGCGAATTTTTGTCGGCACGCAGGTAAGCGGGCGCTTCCTCGCTGGATCGGCTGTGGCGCTGAGCGGGATCGGCCTGCTGCTGGTCCACGAATACCGCGCGGGCCCGGCGGGCGGGCAGGCGGTGCTGACCGGGCTTGGCTTTACCGCTTGCGCGATCCTCTGCGCATCGAGCGCCAATGTGCTGCAGGCCACCCAGGTCGCCCGGCGGCAAAGCGTGGTCGTACTGATTGCCTGGGCGATGCTGGTGGGGGCACTGGCCGATGCGCTGTTTGCCTGGATCAGCGCCGGGCCGCCGGTGATCGACACCAGCGCGCGGCAACTGGCGGGAACAGCCTATCTGGCGATTGTCGGCTCGGTCATCACCTTCCCGCTCTATTTCGCGCTGATCCGCGATTGGGGCCCGGGCAAGGCGGCTTATAATGGCGTGGCGGTGCCGGTCGTGGCGATGGCGCTATCGACCCTGTTCGAGGGCTATCATTGGACCGGTCTTGCCGCGGGCGGCGCAGTGCTCGCGATCGCCGGGCTGCTGATCGCCCTATCGGGCCGCAGATAGGCAGGCGCGCAGCCCCTCGCGGTAGGTGGGATAGCGCGGCTGCCAGCCCAGCACCCGCTTGGCCTTGGCATTCGCGATGCGGCGGTTCTCGGCATAAAACGCGCGGGCCATCCGGCTGAGCCCGGCCTCGTCGAGCGATTGCAGCGGCGGCTGGGCCAGACCGAGCAGGCGGCAGGCCTCCTCGATCAAGGCGTTCTGGCTGCATGGCAGGTCGTCGGCCAGATTATAGGCCCCGCCGGGCGCATCGAGCGCGGCGAGCGCGGCACCCACGATGTCATCGACATGGATCCGGCTGAACACCTGCTGGGGCAGGTCGATCCGGTGGGCGCGGCCTTCGCGCACGCGGTCAAGCGCGCTGCGCTCCGGGCCGTAGATCCCCGGCAGGCGCAGCACCCGCGCGCCGCGTTCCAGCCAGGCCGTGTCCGCCTCGGCCCGCGCGGTGCGCCGCCCGGTGCCGGTGGGCGCGCTTTCATCGACCCAGGCCCCGCCGCAATCGCCGTAGACCCCGGTCGAGGAAAGATAGCCCAGCCACTTGCCCGCCAGCGCATCGCCATAGGTATCGAGCACCGGATCGCCGCCATCGCCGCCCGGCGGGACCGAAGACAGCACGTGGCTGGCATCGGCCAGCGCCAGCCGCACGCCGCCCGCATCGTCAAAGCGCAGCGTGCCCGCGCGCCCGGTCGACACGACTTCCCAGCCGCGCGTCTCCAGCGCAGCGGCAATCCGGCCGGCGGTATAGCCGAGCCCGAAAATGAACAGGCGCGGCTTCACTCCTGGCCAGGGCCGCTCTGCGGGACCGGGGCGGGCACGACCATCTGCGCGCCGGGCACGTGGTCCTTCTTCCACTGCATCGACATCCGCACCCGGGTCGCGCCCGAGGGGTGATCGAAGAACAGCATTTCTTCCAGCTTGCCGGGCTCGATCTTGCGGTATTCCGACAGCTTCATCGCGATCGAGGCAAAACCATCGGGTTCGCGCGCCGCATCAAGCCCAAAGGCGTCGGCCTGGCTTTCGTCGACGCGCACGATGGTGTTGGTGATTGGCGTGGCGATCAGGCCCATCACGGCAAACAGGATCCCCAGCACCGGCATCGAGGCGGGATCACCCAGCTCGCGCACGCCCCATGCCCCGCCATAGCGCGCGATCAGGGCCGGGGCGATCCGTGCGATCAGGAACAGCGCAAGCCCGGCCAGCGCCGAATAGGCGGCCAGCCCGAACCACACGTGGTGCAGCACGTAGTGGCCCAGTTCATGGCCCATCACCGCGGCGGTTTCCGCCTCGCTGGTGCGTTTCAGCAAATTGTCGTTGAGGCTGATGCGGATCGAGGGTCCGATGCCGGAGACATTGGCCGAGATCCGCTTGGACTGCTTGGAGGCGTCGAACAGGTAGATATGCTGCGCGGGAACGTGGTTGGCCGCGGCCATCGCCACGATCCGTTCGCGCACCGGGCCGGCGGGCAGTTCGCTGTAAGTGTTGAACAGCGGGGCGATATAGACCGGCGCGATCAGCATCCCGAAGGTCAGGAAGCTGGCGATGATCCCGGTGCCCAGCAGCCACCAGTTGCGCGGAAAGCGGCGGATCGCGCCATAGACTGCCATCGCCAGCAGTGGGAAGATGATCAGCGACACCATCAGGCTCTTGGCATAGTCACGCAGCCAGCCGCCGAAGCTCTGGTTCATCAGGCCATACTGCGCCTCGCGCAGGAAATTGGTATAGACCGTCCAGGGGAAGGTGATCGCCCAGCCCACCAGCAGATAGAAGATCGCGGTCAGCCAGATCACCCCGGCCGGGCGCTTGAAGGTCCGCTCGGCAAAGTCGCGGAACCGCGCCGACAGGCGAAAGCGCAGCAGCAGCCCATCCGACAGCACTGAAACCAGCGCGCCCCATAGGATCAGCCAGTAGCCGCCTTCGAAATAGGCATCGGACTTGGCCCGGGCCGCACCCTGCAGCGTATCGAGATAGGCGCGGGTGGCGGTTTCGACATCAAACGGCGCGGCGTGCGCCGCGATTGGCGCCAGCAGGGCGGCCAGGCCAAGGGCGCGGGCAAGTCTGGTCATGGTCGCGATCTCCGCACTGTATTGTGGCAATAGGGCGGTTGTGGCGGCGCGCGCGATCCTGTCAAGGCTTTGCCATTTGCGGCGGCGGCGCAGGGCTCCTATCTGTGGGGGCATGGACGCTTCGCTTGCAACCCCCGCCGCCCCGCCCGTCATCCGCCGCGAGGACTATCGCCCGCCGGCCTGGCTGGTGCCCGAAGTCGCGCTCGATTTCGCGCTGGGGATCGATGCCACCACGGTGATCGCGCGGCTGGCGGTGCGTCGCAATGGCGCGGATGCGGTGCTGCGGCTCAACGGCGATGGCATTGCCGCGCGCCGGGTGCTGGTCGATGGCGCGGCCACCAATGCCTGGCGCATGGACGGCGATGACCTGCTGATCGACCT
>CALKVF010000060.1 GCA_937996535.1 uncultured Novosphingobium sp.
GGCGAAGGCCAGTCGCTGGGCGTCGGGCTGCAGTTCGGCGGGCCTTACCTTGGCCTGTTCGGCGCTTCGGAAAAGTTCGTGCGGCAGATGCCCGGGCGGCTTTGCGGGCAGACCCAGGATGCCGAAGGGCGGCGCGGGTTCGTGCTCACCCTCTCGACCCGCGAGCAGCATATCCGGCGCGAGAAGGCGACCAGCAATATCTGCACCAATGCCGGGCTTTGTGCGCTGGCGTTCAGCATCCACATGACCCTGCTGGGCGGTGAAGGGCTGGCCCGGCTGGCCCAGACCAACCACGCCCGCGCGCAGCAGGCCGCCGCGCGGCTGGCCCGCGTGCCCAGGGTGCGGGTGCTGAATGGCGCCTACTTCAACGAGTTCACCGTGATCCTGCCGCGCGATGCCCGCGAGGTCGTGCGGGCGCTGGCGGACCGGCAGGTGCTGGGCGGCGTCTCGCTTGGCCGGCTCTATCCCGATGCGGCGGATCTGGCCCCCGGGCTGCTGGTCACCGCCACTGAAACCACCACCGCCGAGGACATCGAAGCCCTGGCTCTCGCGCTTGAAGGAGTGCTGGCATGAACGCGCACAATCCCTCTGGCTGGCGCCCCGCGATGGACGATGCCGCACCCGGTTCCAGCCCGACCGTCAGCGGTGACCGCGGCCTGATGCTGGAAGAACCGCTGATCTTTGAACTGGGCCGTGCGGGCACCTGCGGGGTCGATCTCGATGCGCCCGAATTGCCGCCCATGCCCGGGATGGAGCGGTTCCTCCGCCGTGCGGCGCCGGCGCTGCCCGGCCTGTCCGAACCCGAAACCGTGCGGCACTATACCCGTCTGTCGCGCCAGAACTATGCGATCGATCTCGGGCCGTTTCCGCTGGGGTCGTGCACCATGAAGCACAATCCGCGCCTCAACGAGAAGGTCGCGCGGCTTCCGGGCTTTGCCGACATTCACCCGCTGGCCCCGCAGCAGACCGTGCCCGGTGCGCTTGAGGTGATTGCCCAACTGGCGGATTGGCTGGTGGCGCTGACCGGGATGCAGGCTGTGGCGATGAGCCCCAAGGCCGGCGCCCACGGCGAACTGTGCGGACTGCTGTGCATTCGCGCCGCGCATGAAGCCAAGGGCGATGCCCGCGAAGTGGTGCTGGTGCCCGAAAGCGCCCACGGCACCAATCCCGCGACGGCGGCGTTCGCGGGCTACCGGGTGGAAAGCATCCCCGCGACCGCGGATGGCCGGGTCGATCTTGCGGCGTTGACCGCGCGGCTGCGGCCGGATGTTGCGGCGGTGATGATCACCAATCCCAACACCTGCGGCCTGTTCGAGCGCGACATGAAGGTGATTTCCGATGCGGTCCACGCCGCCGGGGCCTTCGTTTATTGTGATGGCGCGAACTTCAACGCCATCGTCGGCAAGGTCCGCCCGGGCGATCTTGGCGTCGATGCGATGCACATCAACCTGCACAAGACCTTTTCGACCCCGCATGGCGGCGGTGGGCCGGGTTCGGGGCCGGTGGTGCTGTCGGCCGCGCTTGCGCCGTTTGCGCCGCTGCCCTTTGCCCAGCGCATGGCCGATGGCCAGGTTCGGCTGATCGAGGAAGAGGAAGCGCCGAGCGATCACCCGCAAACCTTCGGGCGGATGGCGGCGTTCCACGGGCAGATGGGGATGTTCACCCGCGCGCTCGTCTATATCCTGAGCCACGGCGCCGATGGGCTGGCACAGGTGGCCGAGGACGCGGTGCTCAACGCCAACTACGTGCTGCGCAGCCTTGAACACGATCTCGATGCGCCGTTCGCGGCCTCTGGCCCGTGCATGCACGAGGCGCTGTTCAGCGATGCCGGGCTGGCCGAAGGCTTTTCCACGCTCGACATCGCCAAGGGTCTGATCGACGAAGGGTTCCACCCGATGACGGTCTATTTCCCGCTGGTGGTCCACGGCGCCATGCTGGTCGAACCCACCGAGACGGAAAGCAAGGCCGGGCTCGATCGGTTCATCGCCAGCTTGCGCAGCCTTGCGCAGCGCGCCAAGGCGGGCGATGAGGCGCTCAAGAGCGCGCCGCATCTTGCGCCGCGCCGCCGGCTGGATGAAACGCTGGCCGCACGCAAACCGGTGTTGACCTGGCGGGAGTGACCAGGCCTCACCGCGCAGGGCGGGCGCAAGGATAAAGGGGCAAAGGCCATGTGGGCAGGACTGTTCGGTTTCACCAATACCCTGGCCATGCTGGGCTGGGTGCTGCTGATCCTGTTCCCGCGCCGGCCGCTCACGCACAGCGCGATCCTGTTTCTCGGGATCGCGCTGCTGTGCCTGATCTATGCGGTGTGCTTTGCCGCCGTGCTGTCAGGCGGGCTTGATCCGGTGGCCCAGCCGGGCGCCGGGCAGCCGGGGTTCGGCTCGATCGCGGCGGTGCGGGCGATCTTCCAGTCCGATGGCGGGGTGGTGATCGGCTGGACCCATTACCTCGCCTTTGACCTGTTCACCGGGCTGTGGATCGCGCGCGATGCCGATGCCAAGGGCTTTGGCCGGGTGTGGCAGGCGCCGTTCCTGCTGGCGACGTTTATCGCCGGGCCGATCGGCTTGCTGAGCTGGCTGATGGTGCGCGAACGCGCGGCGCGGCGCACGGGGCGGGGCTGAGCCTCACCCCGGCGCACTCACGCTGGATTTAGTGGATCGCGCGGTCGCCGGCTTCGCCGACCGACTGGATATCGCGCCCCACGCCCTTGACCGTGTTGCAGGCCGCGGCCGACAGGACGATGCCCGTGACGGCGAGGGCGAGGATGAACTTGCGGACCATCGGATGTCTCCTCGTTGAAAATCGAGGCAACGATGTAGGCCGGCGGGGATTAACGCAAGGTGAGCCGCCGCTCATTCGCCACTGCTGGCCGCAGCGGGGGAGAGGCTCTTGTGGTGGAGGTGTTCGCGCCACGCGATCACCGCGCCCGCCGCGATCACGATCGGCGCGCCCAGCCAGGTCGAAGCGGTGGGCACTTCGCCCCAGATCAGCCAGCCATAGAGCGTGGCCCAGACCAGCGCGGAATAGTCCATCACGATCACGCTGGCGACCTGCCCATAGCGCAGCGATGCGGTAAGCAGGATCTGGCCGATGCAGCCCAGCACCCCGCCGCTCAGCAGCAGGAACCACTGCCAGGGCGTGTGGTGGGTCATCACAAAGGGCAGGGCGAGCGCCAGCAGCGGCGAGGATATCGCCGCGAACCAGAACACGATCGACAGCGATTCGTCGGTCCGCCCGAGATCGCGCACCTGGATCGAGATCAGCGCGACCATGAAGCCCGCGCCCAGGCCCACCGCGGCGCCGAGCGGCGGGATGTGGGCATGGCCGGGCTGGGCAATCACGATCACCCCCGCAAAGCCCAGCGCCACGGCCAGCCAGCGCACCGGGCCAACCGCCTCGCGCAATAGCAGCACCGACAGGATCACCGCGAAGATCGGGGTGGTGAAGCCAAAGGTGGTGGATTCGGCCAGCGGCAGCAGCAAGGGCGCGCCGAAGGTGAAGAACATGCCGGTCATGCCCATCACTGCGCGCCGGGCATGAACCGGCAGACGCGTGGTCTTGAGCCGGCCCACCTCGCCTTTCAGTGCCAGCCAGCCGAGGATCAGAAACACGGTTGGCACCTGGCGCCAGAACAGCACTTCGGCAAAGGCCACGCCGCTTTGCGTGGTGACTTTCACCACCATCACCAGGGTCGACAGCACCATCGTCGCCAGCAGGCGCAGGCCAAGGGCAAGGATCGGACGCTGGACAGGCGGCATCATTTCGCCTTAGCGCGGCGCCATGCTTCTACAAGGCCCGATTGCCGACTGGCTCGACCAGGATTGGGTGCAGTGGTTTCTGCTGCCGGGGCTGGCCGCGCTGGTGCTGGCCGTGGTGGCATGGCTGGGCGATCGGCGGCGGATGACCCGCAGCGATCCCGATGCCGTGGGGCTGATGCCGTGGCGCGACCTCGCGTTCTGGACCAGCTGCGCGGCCGTGCTGCTGCTGGCAGCGGCGGCGCGCGGCTGGGTCAAGTCCTGACGCGTTAGAGGCAGGCTTCGAGGAAGGCCTGATCAAACCCGAACTGTCGGGCCTTTTCCAGCGTATAGGGGCGCAGGCCCGAAGGGCGGAATTCGCCGATGATCTTGCCGTCGTCGGTTTCGTCGAGATATTCGAACTTGAACAGCGACTGGGTGACGATCACGTCGCCTTCCATGCCGATCACCTCGGTGATTTCGGTGGTGCGGCGCGAACCATCGCGCAGGCGCTTGACCTGCACGATCAGGTCGACGCTTTCGGCGATTTGGCGGCTGATGGCTTCCTTGGGGATCTTGATGTCGCCCATTAGGATCATGTTTTCCATACGGCCCAGGCATTCGCGCGGGTTGTTGGCGTGCAGCGTACACATCGAGCCATCGTGGCCGGTGTTCATCGCGGCGAGCAGGTCAAAGCACTCCGCGCCGCGAATTTCGCCCAGAATGATCCGGTCAGGCCGCATACGCAGGGCGTTCTTGACGAGATCGCCGATGGAGATCGCGCCCTGGCCTTCAAGGTTCGGCGGGCGGGTTTCAAGCGGCAGCCAGTGCGGCTGCTGCAGGCGCAGTTCGGCGGCGTCTTCGATGGTCAGCACGCGCTCGCCCGGATCGATCATCTTCGACAGAGCATTGAGCATCGTGGTCTTGCCCGACCCGGTACCGCCCGAAATCACGATGTTCATCCGGCAGGCCCCCGCGATCTTGAGCGCGGTGCACATCTTGTCGGACATCGAACCGAAATCGCGCAGCATGTCGAGCGTGATCGGTTTTTCGGAGAATTTACGAATCGAGATTGCCGTGCCGCGCAGGCTGAGCGGCGGGACGATCACGTTGACGCGGCTGCCGTCCTTGAGGCGGGCGTCGCACAGCGGGGTGGTCTGGTCGACGCGGCGGCCGACCTGGTTGACGATGCGCTGGGCGATCTGGAACAG
>CALKVF010000061.1 GCA_937996535.1 uncultured Novosphingobium sp.
GTGACCGTCTATCAGGTCTATGATGCCGATGGCAGCGAACTGGCGCTGTTCTATTTCGATCCGTGGAAGCGCGACAACAAGTCGGGCGGCGCGTGGATGTCGAACTTCGTCGATCAGACCAGCCTCTTGGGCACCAAGCCGGTGGTCTACAACGTCGAGAACTTCACCAAGCCCGCCGCCGGTCAGCCCGCACTGATCACGTGGGACGATGCCAACACCATGTTCCACGAATTCGGCCACGCCCTGCACGGGATGCTGTCGAACCAGCGCTATCCCTCGATCGCGGGGACCAACACCGCGCGCGATTTCGTGGAGTTCCCCAGCCAGTTCAACGAAAACTGGATGACAGAGCCGCGGGTGCTGGCCAACTTCGCCAAGCACTACCAGACCGGCGCGCCGATGCCCGCCGCGCTGGTCGCCAAGATCGACAAGGCCAAGCACTTCAACCAGGCCTATGCGCTGGGCGAAGTCGTGGCCGCAGCCCTGCTCGATCTCAAGTGGCACGCCCTGCCCGCCGATGCCGCCAAGCAGGATGTCGACGCGTTCGAAACCAAGGCACTGGGGGAAACCGGGCTCGACGTGACCCACGTGCCGACCCGCTATCGCACCAGCTATTTCCGCCATATCTGGGCCAACGGCTATGCTGCGGGCTACTATGCCTACAGCTGGACCGAAATGCTCGATCACGATGCCTACCAGTGGTTCGTGGACAATGGCGGGATGACCCGCGCCAACGGCCAGCGGTTCCGCGACATGGTCCTCTCCAAGGGCCACTCGCTGGACTATGCCGAAATGTACAAGGCCTTCGCCGGCCGCGATCCGGGCATCGAACCGATGCTCAAGGCGCGCGGGCTGAAGTAACTCAGGTCGCGAGCGCGCGCTGGCCCGGTTCGCCGAGCCAGCGCGCGCCAACCCCCCAAACCTTGGCGATCACATCCTGCGCCAGCGCCTGCTCGGGCGCGCCATCGGCCACCACCCGGCCCTGATCCAGCACCACCACCCGGTCCGCATGGTTCATCGCATGGGCCAGATCGTGCAGCACCAGCACCACCCCCAGCCCGCCTGCCGCCAGCGCGCGAAAATGCGCGAGCAGCGCCAACTGGTGCGCGAGATCAAGATTGGCGAGCGGCTCGTCCGCCAGCAGCCAACCGGGACTGCCCGCCAGCACCCGGGCGAGCAGCGCGCGGGCGCGCTCCCCGCCAGACACCTGCGATACCGGCCGCGCGCGCAGCGGTTCAAGCGCCAAGGCCGCCAGCGCAGCCTCGATCGCGGCACGGTCCTGCGCGGCATCATCGCCCCACGGCAACCGGCCCAGACCAACCAGCGTTTCCACCGAAACGTCCCAGGCGACATCTGCGCTCTGCGGGAGATAGCCCAGCACCCGAGCCCGCGCGCGCAGCGCCATCGCCTCCAGCGCCGTGCCATCCAGCGCCACGCCCCTGCCCGCGAGCCCGGCAAGGCAGGTCAGCAGGCTCGATTTGCCTGCGCCATTGGGGCCGCAGATCGCAGTGACTTCACCGGGCCGCAGCGCCAGCGAAACCCCGGCAAGGCGCCCCGGCAGCGAAAGGTCTTGCGCGCTCAGCATCACACCATGCTCCGGCGCAGCTTGAGCAGCAGAACCAGGAAAAACGGCGCCCCCAGCAGCGACAGCGCGATCCCCAGCCGCAGCTCGCTTTGCAGCGGCGCGATCCGGCACAGGCAATCGGCCACCAGCAACAGCAGCGCCCCGGCCAGCGCGCTCGGCGCGATCAGCGCGGACGGGCGGCGATCGGTAAAGGGGCGGATCAGGTGCGGCACCATCAGCCCGACAAAGCCGATGATCCCGGCCACGGCCACCCCGGCCCCCACGGTCAGCCCCACGCCCGCGATCATCAGCCCTTGCAGGCGGCGCGGACTGATCCCCAGCGAACGCGCCGCCGCCTCGCCCAGAGTCAGCGCATCAAGCCCGCGGCCCGCGCGCAATAGGGCAGCAATGCCCAGCGCGGTGAGCGGGGCGGCGGTCCAGACCTCCTGCCACGATCGGTCGCTCAGCGCGCCCATCAGCCAAGTGACGATTTCCGACATGGCAAAGGGCGTGGGCGAAAGGCTGATCGCGAGGCTCATCAAGGCGCCGGCAAGGCTGGCGATGATCATCCCGGCAAGGGTAAAGACCATCACCGAGCCGCCGCTGCCCGCGATCAGACCTAGGAGCGCCATTGCCCCGCCCGCCCCGATCAAGGCAAAGATCGACAGAGCATAAGGCTGCGCGGCATAGCCGGTCCAGAAGCTCAGCACCGCGCCGAGCGCCGCGCCCGGCGCGATCCCGAACAGTCCCGGATCGGCCAGCGGATTGCGCAGGTAACCCTGCATTGCCGCACCCGCCGCACCCAGCCCCGCGCCCAGCACCAGCGCCAGCGCGGCGCGCGGCGCGCGCAGTTCCATCAGAATCGCGAGCGCGCTCGGTCCTTGCGGGGCAAACGGATCGATCCACACCCGCCCCGCCAGCAGCGAAAGCGGCACCACCAGCGCCAGCGCGGCGATCAACAGGGCCATCAGCCGGGTCACAGGCTTCTCCTTACCGCGCCCAGCCGCTCGGCCGCGCGCACGATGGTCGGGCCGCCGCACCACAGCAGCGCGGGCGAAAGCGCCGCCCGCCGCGTGGTCTTGAGGCTGGCCAGCGCCGGATGGGCCAGCAGCCGGTCCTCGTTCACCGCCGGGTTTCCAGCCGTGAAAATCACCCGCGGCGGGCTGGCAAGCATGGCTTCGAGCGGCAGGACATCGGCCTGCTTCATCCCCCGCGCCGCCGCCGCATTGCTGAACCCGGTGCGGGTCAGCAGGTCGGATATCAGGGTATCGGCCCCCGGCACGATCCCGCCCGATTGCCAGACCACCGCCGGCACCGCAGCGCCGGCAGGCGCGCGGTTGGCGGCCAGCGCGGCCTCGATCCGGGCGACCAGCGCCTCGCCGCGCGCGGGATGGCCGGTCAGCGCGGCGAGCCGGCGCACCTGCGCCTCACTCTCCCCCACGGTCGGGGCCATGCCGAACTGTTCGAGCCGGAAGCCCAGCCGTCCGAGCGCGCCAACCGTGGCCGGGGCCATGAACGTGCCGCCCAGCACGACCTTGGGCGAAAGCGCGGCCACTTCCTCGACCGTGCCGGCCAGCGCCGGAAAGTGCCGGGCCCGCGCCACGTCCATCGAACTGGCCGCCGGGTCCGAACTGTAGGCCGATAGCCCCAGGATCTGGTCGGGATCGGCGACTTCCGCCAGGATCGCGTCGGTGCAGGGGTTAAGGCTGACAAAGGTCGGCCCCCTCCCCTGCTGGCCGCGCCCCGCCGGCTGCGCCGGAGCAGCCGTGCAGGCCGCCAGCGCAAGAGCCAGACAGGGCGCGAGCCGCTTTACCACTTCACGCGCACGCCGCCGTAGACCGAACGGCCATAGGCGCCATACTGATAGGCGGTCTGATAGCGCGTATCGGCGACGTTCTCGATCCGGCCGTAAAGCTCGAACCGCTCGCCCAGCGGCACGCTGGCGCGCAGCGTGACGAGGGCATAGCTTTCCAGCCGGGTGGCATTGGCCGCATCTTCATAGCTGCCGCTCACCATGCGCAAATCGGCCCCGAGCGCCAGCCCGGCCAGCGCGGTGCGCCAATCGGCCGAGAGGGTCAGCGCATTGCGCGGGCGGCGGGCCAAATCCTTGCCGGTGCTGCGATTGACCGACTTCACATAGGTATAGGCCGCCTGGACGCTGAAATTGGCCGCCGGGCGGGCGATGGTTTCCAGTTCGATCCCCTCGGCGCGGGTCTGGCCGATGTTGAAATAGCCAGTGGGCGAGAGGTAATCGATCAGGTTGCGGGCATCGCGGCGGAACAGGGTCATCCCGGCCTGCAGCGGACTGGCATGATCGCCCAGCTCAATCCCGGCATCAAAGCTGCGGCTGGTTTCTGGGTTCAGCCCCAGATTACCGCCATAGCCATAGAGCTGATAGAGCGTCGGCGCCTTGAAGCCTTCGCCATAGCTGGCCCGCGCGCGCCAGCCGCCGCCCAGCCGGACGCTGCCATTGGCGCCGAAGGTCCAGTGGCTGCCGAAGCGGTCGTGATCGTCGATCCGCAGCCCCGCTGCCAGCGAAGCCCGGCCGCGCTTGTAGCCCAGCAGGCCGTGGGCGCTCGACATCCGGGCCGACTGGCGCGGATCATAGTTGGTGAAGAACCGGGTCCATTCGCTGTCCGCCCCGAAATCGAGCGTGAAGCCGCTCGGCAGGTCGGCCCGCCCCGCCAGATCGGCGCGCAGACTGCGGCCATCGGTTTCGAAATTGGGCGCAGTGTCATAGGTTGGGTCGTAATAGGCGCGGCGCGTGCTCGACAGCGCAAGCCCGCCACGCAGTTGCAGGCTGCCGGCCTGATGCTCCACCCCGATCCGGCCCGAACCCTGCCGGGTGGTCTGGTATTCGGGCGTATCGCCAAAATTGTAGAGCGGCGCGGGATAGCCATCGAAATCGACCCGGCTGTCGGCATAGCGGCCCGCCGCGACCAGCGACCAGTCGCTCGTCAGATCAAGCCGTCCGCGCCCCCCGACGTGCCACTGGCGGAAGCCATCGGGCTCGCTGCCGCCGCTGAAGGCCGAAATCCCGTCGCTGCGGGTATAGCCGCCGCCAAGGGTCAGCGCATGATCGGCGCGGGCCAGCCCGACCTGGGCTTCGGCCGCGATGGTATCATAGTCCCCATATTCGGCGCTGCCGGTGGCGCCATCGACCTCGGCGCTGGTCACCGCCAGCACCCCGGCAATCGCGCTCGATCCCCAGACCACGCTGTTCGAGCCGCGCAGCAGTTCGATCCGGCCGATCCCGCCGGTCAGCAGCGTGCCGAAATCGAACCCGCCCGAAGGCGCGGCGGTATCTTCCACCCGCACCCCGTCGATCGTGACCAGCAGTTGCTCGGAATTGCTGCCGCGCACGAACATGCTGGTCTGGCTGCCCAGCCCGCCGCGCCGTGCCAGGGTCACGCCCGGCAGGCGTTCGAGCACGCGCGAAATGTCGCCGCCCTGAACCTGTTCGAGCGCGGCAGCATCAAGCACCGAGATCGACTGGCCGGTCTGTGCGGCGGGCTCGCGCCAGCCGCTGGCGGTTACGACAATGGCCGCATCATCGAGCGGCTCGGCGCCATCCTGAGCCAAGGCCGGAGCGGCAAACGCAAGCGAACTTCCAACAAGAAACAGATACTTCACGCAAATACCTCACAACATGAACGAATGCCGTTCATGGCGAGAGGCCCCGCGCGAATTCGCGGGTCCACGCTGCAATCCGGTACACCCCGCCCGGCGCGGAACGACCGTCATGGGCAGGTCTCCTGGCTCCCGGATCATCGCCCCGTCCCGCCTTCCCGGCGGCCCCCGAAGGGTCTGCCAGTGGCATCGTGGGAAAGCGCTCCCCGGTCACAGTTGCGGGGGCAGCGGGGGATTTGAACCCCCTTCCCTCTTCGGTCCGCTTGCGCGGACAACCCGTGACGTGCGGGCGGCATAGGCCCGCGCGCCGCGCCGGGCAAGCCCCGCCGCATAGGAGCATTTCTTAACCGCTTGGCACTAGCGCCATCATTCGTCCCACATCGGCACGGCGCGAAATGCGCGGGTGCGCCGGACGGGCACTGCAATTACGCGCTGAGCGCGTAGCCAGAGCGAGTCTGCCAAAGCCAAGCGATGCCCACCACCTCCGCCTTTTTGCCCGAACCGCGCCCCCGCGATTTCATCGCCCGGTTGCCGCGCAAGGGCCCGCGCACGATCGGCGCACGCAATACCCGCCAGCATCGCGGACGGCGCGCACTGGTGCTGCTGGCGGCGATTGCGGTGCCGGCGCTGGCCACGCCGGGCAGCTGGCGCGCGTTTGACATCGGCAATGCCGGGGCGGCCAACGTCACGGTCGAGCCAATGCCGTTCGAGCGCGGCGGCGACAGCTTCCCCGGATCGGCGTTCTATTACCTTGCCCCCGAAACCCCGGTTGCCGCGCTGGCCGCCTCATCCAGCGCGCCGCTGGGCGGGCTGCTTGACCCGCTCGGCGGCCCGATCGCCCGCGCGCTGCGGATCGACACCTCGGGGGTCGACCGCACCCGTGCGCTCGATTGCATGACCGCAGCGATCTATTACGAAGCCGCGAGCGAACCTGACCAGGGCCAGCGCGCGGTGGCGCAGGTGGTGCTCAACCGGGTGGCGCATCCCAGCTTTCCCAGCACGGTCTGCGGCGTGGTCTATCAGGGTTCGGAACGCACCACCGGGTGCCAGTTCAGCTTTACCTGTGACGGATCGCTTGCCCGGGTGCCCAACCGTTTCTTCTGGGCCCGCGCCCGCGGCATGGCCGCCGCCGCGCTGAGCGGAGCGATTGAGCGCAGCGTTGGGCTTGCCACCCATTACCACACCATCGCGGTCCACCCGGCGTGGGATGCGCAGATGAACCATATCACCACCATCGGCGCGCACATGTTCTTCCGCTGGCGCGGCCCGGCGGGCGATGCCGGCGCCTTCCGCTTTGCCTATGCCGGGGGCGAACCGACCGCCGCACCGCACGCCCGCACCGCCAGCGCCGCAGCGGCAATCGACCCGGCGCTCGATCCGCTGGCGCTGCAGCGCGCTTATGAAGCGGGCCTGCGCAGCGCCGGCCCCGCGGCGGCCCCGGCTGGCGAATCCGCCGCACGCCCCGCCCCGGCCCCCGCCTATGCCGGCGAGGTCGAAGCGCGCGGCGGCGACGCGCTCTACCGGGGCGACAAGCTCCCCGCCGCGCAGGGCGTGCGCCCCGAATACCAGCAATCCGGCGCCTGGATCGCCCGCCCCGGCGGATGAACCCCTGCCCGCCGGTTAAGCTTCGGCAACCATAGTGCCACACCAAGCCTTAGCCCGCCCCGGGCTAGGGACATCGCAATGACGATCCGCTTTGCCGCCGCCCGCCCCAGCATGACCGCCTTCATCGGTCGCACCTACTGGACGCTCGACCTGCCCCCCGCCGGCAACGACAACTGTGATGCAACCGCCCCCGCCGCCGAGGATACCCTAGCCGCACCGGCGGCTGCGCGCGATCCGCTGCGCGAGGCGCTGCTGCACTTTGCCGTCCACGGGCTGGGTTCGGCCGAAGAAGCACGCAAGGAAGCCCTGCTGTGCCGCGCCGACGGGCGGATCGAGGAAGCGCGCTACTGGCTCGATATCTGCCGCCATTTCGACCGCCGCATGGCCTCGGCCCTGGCACGGCGGATCGAAGGCGCCCCGCGCAGCCGGCGGCGCTAACCCTACGGCATAGGTGCTTAAACCGAGCAATGCTTCGGTTTCTGAATGCCTTTTGCTATTGCGAACCATTATCGCAAAATAGTTGGCAAAGCAGGCTTTTCCTTGCTTGCAATCCCCTTCCCGCGCGCTTACGGCACCCCCTGTTAGCTGGGCGACCCGCACTCCAGCGGGATGGAAGGGCCGCTCGTTCTGCCAGACGTGATCCCGCGCATCAGGGAAGGATATCGTCGCATCATGGCTCGCAAGAAGATTGCCCTTATTGGCGCCGGCATGATCGGTGGCACGCTTGCTCACCTCGCCGCCAAGAAGGAACTGGGCGATATCGTCCTGTTCGACATCGCCGAAGGCATCCCCCAGGGCAAGGCGCTCGACCTTGCGCAGTGCGGCCCGGTCGAAGGCTTTGACGCCAAGCTGACCGGCACCAACGACTATGCCGACATCGCGGGCGCAGACGTCATCATCGTCACCGCCGGTGTCCCCCGCAAGCCGGGCATGAGCCGCGATGACCTGCTGGGCATCAACCTCGGCGTGATGAAGTCGGTCGGCGAAGGCATCAAGCAGCATGCCCCGAACGCCTTCGTGATCTGCATCACCAACCCGCTCGACGCGATGGTCTGGGCGCTGCGCGAATTCTCGGGCCTGCCG
>CALKVF010000062.1 GCA_937996535.1 uncultured Novosphingobium sp.
TTCCACGGCGCGATCGCGGCGACCACGCCAACCGGTTCGTGCACCACGATCCCGGCGGCGGCGCCCACCGTTGCGCGCTGTTCGACGAACTGGAAGTTTTCGGCAAAGTCGGCGATCTGCGCGAGACCCATCACCGAGCCGCCGTGCATCGGTCCGGCAAAGCTGGAAAGGCCGCCCATCTGCGCGGTCCAGCAGGCGGCGAGTTCGGGAATGCGGGTTTCGAGGTGGGCCACCATCTTGCGGAATGCGGCCACGCGCTCGGCGGGCGGGGTGGTCGGCCAAGGGCCGTGGTCGAACGCTGCGCGCGCGGCGGCAACGGCGGCGTCCATGTCGGCCTCGTCGGCCTCGGCGCAGGTTGCGATCACGGCTTCAGTGTTGGGCGAAACCATTTCGAGCTGCCGCCGGCTATGCGGCGCCACCCAGCGGCCAGCGATATAGAGCTTGTCGGGGTGAGCGATATTCACGCCTTGGGGCAGCATCGGAGATTCTCCCAGTTTTATAACAATTGTTACCGAAGGTAGCGCGGACGAAGTCTGCCCGCAAAGGGAAAAGGTGCGCAAACAAAAAGGGGCGACCGTTGCCGGCCGCCCCTTCGTGTGTTCCCCACCTGACGTTGCAGGTTGGCGTCCGATCAGAATTCCTTCTTGACCGTGACCGCCCATTCGCGGGGCTTGCCGACCTGCGAATAGATCGTCCCCGAGAAGGCATAGACCGCCGCGAAGCGGGCCGGGTTGTAGTACTTGTCGAACACGTTCTGGACTTCGAAGGAGATCGAGAGATCTTCGTTCGGGTTCTTCCAGGTGATGCGCGCATTGCCCAGCGTGTAAGCCGGAGCGTAGTCGATCGCACCGCCAGCAGCGACGCGGCCGAGGCTCGACTTGCCGGTGTAGGCGAGGTCAAAGCGCGGGGTCAGCGTGCCCGACTTGCCGATGTCGGCCTTGTACTGGATGCCAGCGCTCCACTTCCAGTTCGGCGAAACGATCGGATCGGTGATCAGGATCGCGTTGCCGACGCGGGCGTCGATGTTCGACCAGTTGCCATAGAGGTGGCTGATCGAGGCATCGATATCCAGACCTTCGACCGGCGAAGCGAACATTTCGACTTCGAGGCCCTTGATCTTGCCGTTACCCGCGTTCTGGCGAGCACCGCAAGGAGCGTTCGAACCCAGCGAAGCGCAGCTGATGAGCGGAAGCTGGATGTCCTTGTAGTCGTTGATGAAGGCCGACACGTTCAGGCGCAGCTTGCGATCGAGCAGGTCGGTCTTGAGGCCAGCTTCGTAGGCGGTGACGGTTTCGGGACCGAACGAGCCGTTCAGAGCCTGAGCGGCGTCGAACGGACGAGCGGTCACGCCGCCACCCTTGAAGCCGGTGCCCACGGTGACATAGGCCAGCACTTCAGGCGAGAAGCGGTAGTCGGCCGAAACGCGCCAGTCCCACTTGCTGCCGTCATACTTGGCGACAACGCCGTCAAGCGCACCAAGGAAGTACGAGACCGAACCATCGTAGTTCTTGCGAACGAAGGTGTAGTCCTTGTGTTCCTTGCTGTAGCGCAGACCGCCGGTCAGGGTCATGGCTTCGGTCGGGTGGACGATCACGGTGCCGAAAGCAGCCTTGCTGTCAGCATTGACGGGGTCGTTGCCCATGAACTGGAAGTTCAGGCCCGGAGCGATGTAGTGGATGTCCTGACGGGTGAAGTAGACCGACTTCTGGTCCGAATAGAACCCACCGAGGGTGAATTCGGCCATGTCGCCGATCTTGCCGTTGAGGCGCAGTTCCTGGCTGAAGAACCAGAACGACAGGTCGTTGTAACCACCAGCAGCCTTGGCCGGGTTCGGCGAGAAGTCGTCGTCGGTGCCCCAGATCTGGCGATAGTCACGATAGGCCGTGATCGACTGGATGTTGAGCGAGTCCGACAGGTCGAACTTGGCATTGGCCGAAACGCCCCAGCCATCGAACTTGGTGCGGTTGGGCATGAAGTAGCCCTGCGCAACCTGACCCCAGGGACCAGTGGCGCCGGCGTGAGCCGACAGGTCGTTGGCGGGCATGTAGAAGCTGGCGTAGGTGCAAAGCGGGCCACAGTTGAACTGCGACAGGCCTGCGCCGGTCTGGGTCACGACTTCGGCCGAGTTGGCACGATCTTCGTGGGTGTAGTCAGCCGAGACGGTGATATCGACCGTCGAGCTGGGGTTGTAACGCAGCGAACCGCGTACGCCCGAGTAGTTCACTTCACCCAGCTTCGACATCACGCAGTCCGGACCCGAATTCGGGAACATGCCGATGCCCTGGGCGTTGCCCGGGTGGGCGCAGCCGTAGTCGACCTGGTCGACATAGCCGTTCTGGTGCTTGTAGACGCCCGACACGCGGCCATAGAGGCCTTCGCTGAGGACGAAGTTGGCCGAAGCGCGAACGTCGGTGCGCTGGCGGCTGCCGTAGGTGGCCGAAACCGAACCGCTGTTTTCGTCGGTCGGCTTCTTCGAGAAGAGCTTGATTGCGCCGCCGATCGAGTTGCGGCCGGTCAGGGTGCCCTGCGGACCACGCAGAACTTCGACGCGCTCAAGGTCGAGCAGATCGAAGACGCCGCCGGTCAGCGTGGCGTAGTACACGTCATCGACATACATGCCGACGCCGGGTTCGTAAGCCGGGTTGAAGTCGAACTGGCCGATGCCGCGGATCGAGGCACCCAGCGACGAACCATAGGCGCCGCCCATGGCGTTCAGGGTAACGTTCGGCGCGTTGCGAGCGATCTGCGACAGGTCGGTCTGGTTGCGCGATTCAAGCAGGGTGCTGTCCACCGCGGTGATCGACAGCGGGGTGTCCTGCAGCTTCTGTTCGCGGAACTGCGCGGTCACGACGATTTCACGACCGGCTTCGTCGCCGTCGTTCGCCTTGTCCTGCGCGAATGCAGGGGTGGCGATGCCCATGGCAATCGCCGACACGCCGGCCGCAAGGCCGAGGCGCACGAGAACATTGTTGCCAGAAATCTTGGCCATATTTCCCTCTCCTGTTTTGGTCTCTACCAGCGGACCAATCCAACCGATTGTTAGTAAGGCATACAAATTTGCACTTGGCAAGACTTCGATTGCCCTGCCCATAATGGGGCCGGCAGTGATGCATTTTGGTCACGATTGTTATGGACAACCGCAAACGCCCCTTGCGCCCGCGCCGAACCGGGCGATAGGCTTCGGGCATGAATGGATCGCTGGAAATCGCGGAAACGGGCGCACAGGACGAAGCTTTCGAGCTGCTCATCCGGTTGCTCAAGCTGGGCAGCTTCATCAACGTGCCGATGAAGGAAGGGGTCTGCGATCCCTCGGGCGTCAGCCAGATCGAGCTGAAGGTGGTGATGGCGCTGGCGGGCGAAGGCGCGCTGGCGGGGCATGACCTGGTCGAGATCATGGGCGTTCCCGCCATGAACGTCAGCCGCGCGCTGGCCACCCTGCGTGAGCGCGGGCTGATCGAGCAGGCAAGCGATCCCGAGAACCGCCGCCGCCGCCCGGTGCGGCTGAGCACAGCGGGCGAGCAGCTCTATCGCGAACTGCTGCCCGCGACCCATGCTGTCGCCGATGCGTTGCTCGGCGGGCTCAGTGCGCGCCAGCAGCGCGAACTGGCCCAGCTTTCGGACAAGGTCATCGCGGCGATGACCGGCTGGATCGCCCAGCGCGCGCAAGGCGCCTGAGCCAGCCAGCCGGGCCAATCTCAGGCCGCGATCAGGGCCACTTCTTCTGCATCTTCTGGAAGTGCTCGATGGCAAAGGCCGCGCCGAGCACCGGGTGAGCAAAGCTCATCGCCACTTCCTGGCGGTTCGGCCAGGTCGGGCGCCATTCTTCTTCGGCCAGGATCACGTCGGGGCCGATCGGGTTGGCGGGGAAGCATTCGGCCGCCGGCTGCAGGTGCGCCACGGTGTGGGCCCAGCCGGTTTCATAGTCGGCCTGCCACTGCATCATGTAGTTGAGGCGTTTGATCTTCCACACGCCGTCTTCGCGCACGTAGTCGTTTTCATAGATGCCGGCTTCCCAGAACTGCTGGGGCATACCTTCGGGGATCGAGCCCTTGATCGCATCGTGCCAGCCGCCCGCGAGGATCCCGCGGAAGCGGCCCTTGGCGGTCTTGCGGTCGGGCGCGATGGTGATCACGTCCTGCAACTGGAAATGATCGAGCAGCAGACCCTTGACCGGGCCGCGCTGGCCGCCGGTGAACAGGTTCTGGAACCAGGTGCCGTACAGCCGAATGATCCCGGCATGGCCGCGATATTCGCCCGAAAGGAACACCACCGCGCCGTCATCGGAAAACAGCCCGGCGACTTCTTCGGGGCGGTTGTAGTCGATGTAATAGCCATAGGCCATCTGCAGGCGGCGGATCGCAGCCTGATCTTCCAGTTCGTTGACGCGGTTTTCCAGCGCGGCAAGGCGCCCATCCAAATCAGCCATTTCGACTCTCCCGAAATAATTGTATGCAACACTAACAATTGTGAGCGTTTTGGCGAGAGGGAAAATCGAGATGAGCGAATGGAATGGCCGCGTGGCCTTCATCACCGGCGGCGTTTCGGGGCTGGGGCTGGGCATTGCCCAGGCGTTCAGCGACGCGGGAATGCGCCTCGCGCTGTCCTATCGCAACGAGGATTACCGCGCCGCCGCCGCGCGCTGGTTCGCTGAGAACGGGCGTGAAGAGCCGCTGTGGATCAAGCTGGACGTGATGGACCGCGATGGCTGGGCCGCTGCCGCCGATGCGGTCGAAGCGCACTTCGGCGAAGTTCACGTGCTGTGCAACAACGCCGGGGTCAGTGTGTTCGGCGATACCGCCGAGGCCAGCCACGCCGATTTCGACTGGATCATGGGCGTCAACTTTGGCGGGGTGGTCAACGGGATCGTCGCGTTCCTGCCCAAGCTGAAACAGGCCAGCGGCCGCCGCCATGTGACCAATATTGCCAGCATGGCGGCCTATCTCTCGGGCCCGCAGGCCGGGATTTACACCGCCAGCAAGTTCGCGGTGCGGGGCCTCACGGAATCGCTGCGCTACAATCTGGTGCCGCATGGGATCGGCTGCACGCTGGTCTGCCCGGCGCTGATCCGCACCAATGCCTGGGATTCGGCCTTCCGCCGCCCGGCCGAATTTGCCGGCAGCGGCTTTGGCGAGGTCAACAAGGCCGAGCTTGAACAGTTTGGCACGGCATTTCAGGCCGGGATGGACCCGCACGAGGCCGGGACCAAGATCGTTGCCGGGATGAGCGCCGGGCAGGGGCTGGTATTCACCCACCCCGAATTCGCCGAGGACTTCAAGGCGATCTACGAGGAAAGCCTGGCCGCACTGCCCGACGAGGTCGCCCCGCCCGAGCGGCTTGAGGTTGAACGGATGCGGCGTGAGGCGAACCGGGCGGCGCTTGCGGGCAAGAGCATCTCGATCAACGACTTGACCTAGAACTGGCCGGCGCGTCAGGTTAGGCTGGAAAAAACGGGAGCAACCAGATGTGCGACGAATTCACTGCCCAGGATGAGGACGCGGCGCTCGCGCGCAAGGGTCTCAGCCGCCGGGAATTCGCCGCCATCGGTGCGGCCGGGGTGCTGGCCGCGTGCAGCGGCAAGGCCGTGGGCCGCAATGGCCCGCCGCTGCGCGAAGCGATGGTCCGGGTGCCAACCGCCGATGGCACGGCCGACGCGTTTTTCGTCCACCCGGCCAAGGGCAAGTTTCCCGCCGTGATCCTGTGGCCCGACATTGCCGGGCTGCGCGATGCCTACAAGGAAATGGGCCGGCGCCTTGCGGGCGACGGCTATGCCGTGCTGGTGGTCAATCACTACTACCGCTCCGGCCCGGCCCCGGTGTTCGAAACGATGGCGCAGTGGCGCACGCCCGAGGGGCAGGCCCGCTTGCAGCCGATGATCGCGGCGCTCAGCCCGGCGGGAACCATGCGCGATGCGACCGCCTTTGCTAGCTGGCTCGACCAGCAGGGCGCGGTCGATACCGCGCGCGGGATGGGCACCCAGGGCTATTGCATGGGCGGGCCCTATGCCGTGCGCACGGCGGCGGCAGCGCCCGGCCGGGTGCAGGCGGCAGCCTCGTTCCATGGCGCGGCGCTGGTCACCGCCGCGCCCGACAGTCCGCACCGGCTGCTGGACAAGACCCGGGCGCGCTATCTCTTCGCGATCGCGAAAAACGATGACGCGCGCAGCCCGGACGATAAGCAAGTCTTGCGCACCGCCGCCGAGGCCGCGCGCCGTCCGGCCGAGATCGAGGTCTATGCCGCCGATCATGGCTGGTGCACGCTCGATGCGCCGTCCTATGACAAGGCAGAGGCTGAGCGAGCCTGGGGGCGCCTGCTCGCGCTTTATCGCAGCCTTTAGTCCTTGGCCCACCAATAGGCGGTGGCGCGCATTTCGATCGACACGCGCGGCGGGGCATCGGCCGGAGCCAGCGGATCGTCAAACGCCACGTGCGGCACGCAGTGGGCGCGGGCCGGATCGCTGTCATTGGTCTTGAACAGCACGGCTTCGTCCGCCGCCATGTCAGGATAGAAATACCATCGGTGCTGCGGGGCATGGGCAACGACCCAGCTTTCAAAGCTCCATTCGGGCGCGCCGTTTGGCGGATCGAAGATCGCATCGGCCACGATCAGGTCGGCGGGGGCAAAGCTGCGCGCATCGCAGAAGGCCAGCGGCACATCCTGCGGGGCAGGGCTGAGCGCGCGCCACAGGTTGTAGGCGGCGCAGCGGGTGAACTTGCGCCCATCGGCGCCGCGCCCGGCAAACTGGGCGGCGGTCTGATCGTTGATGTCGATATGGGCAAAGCGCGCCGGGTGCGAATTGTCGGTGCTGCCGGCTTTGCCGCTCTTTTCGGAAAAGCGCAGGATCCCCGGCGCGTTGACCTGGACCTCGTCGGCCCCGGTCAGATCCTTGATCAGCTGGGCGACTTCGGCGCGGTGAATATCGGCCAGCGCGGCGCGGTCGGTCCAGTCGGTGATCGCCGAGCTATGGCGGACCAGCTGGAACCCCTCGCGGTCGACATGAGCATCCAGCGCGCGGGCATCGTGCACCGCCATCGGATGCAGTTCGACCGGAACCCGGTCCTTCTCATGCGCATTGGCATAGTAGAAGGGCCGGGTGCCGTCGTTGGCGACATAGGCGATCTGCGCGGTGCGTTGGGACATCGCGCGATCTTGCCGCTTACTTCTTGATCTTGGAAGTGTCGAAAGTGCCAAGACCCGGCTTGAAGCTCTTTTCGTCGAGGAACTGACGGGTGGCTTCCTTGCGGGCTTCGACGCCGCCGAAGTTGTGCAGGGCTTCCTGGGTGCGGATCAGGTAGTCCTCGGCGTTGTCATAGGTCATTTCGGTCATGCGGCGCACGGCCCACTTGGTCGCGCGCACGGCGTGGCCGTCCTTCTTGAGCAGCGCTTCGGCGATCGCGGTGACGCGGGCCTTGAGCTGATCGGCCGGGACGCTTTCGGTGACGAGGCCCTGGGCTTCGGCTTGCTTGCCGTTCAGGTTTTCGCCCATCATCGCGTGATACATCGCCTTGCGCAGCGGCATCAGGTCGGCAACGACCTTCGAGGCTCCGCCGCCCGGCAGGATGCCCCAGTTGATTTCCGAAAGACCGAACTGGGCGTCGTCAGCCGCGATCGCGATGTCGCAGGCGAACAGCGGGCCGTAGCCACCGCCAAAGCACCAGCCGTTGATCATGGCGATGGTCGGCTTTTCGTACCAGCGCAGGCGTTCCCACCACGAATAGGCTTCGCGCTGCGACTTGCGGATCGCCGACAGGCCCTGGGCTTCGGTTTCGCGGAAGTATTCCTTGAGATCCATGCCCGCCGACCAGGCATCGCCTTCGCCGGTGAGGACCAGCACGCCCACGTCATCGCGGAATTCGAGGTCGGCGATCACGCGGCCCATCTGGCGGTTGAGCTTGGGGCTCATGCAGTTGCGCTTTTCGGGGCGGTTGAACTTCACCCAGGCGATGCGGTTTTCGATGACGTAGGAGACGGTATCTTCTTCGGCGCGTTCGGCGGCCATGGTGCTATTCCTTTGCTAGAATTTGAAAGATCGGAAAAAAGTGAGGCTTAGATCGGGAAGTTCCCGGGCTGGGTTTCGACTGTGATCCAGCGGGTTTCGGTGAAGCTGTCGATGCCCTGCTTGCCGCCAAAGCGGCCATAGCCCGATGCGCCGACGCCGCCGAAGGGCATCTGGGCTTCATCGTGCACGGTCGGGCCGTTGACGTGGCAGATGCCCGACTGGATGCGCTTGGCAATCGTCAGGCCCTTGGCGATGTCGCGGGTGAAGACCGCGGCGGAGAGGCCGTATTGGGTGTCGTTGGCCAGTTCGACCGCGTGGTCGGCATCGCGGGCGCGGATCATCGCGACCACCGGGCCGAAGCTTTCGTCGCGGTAGAGGTTCATCGCGGCGGTCACGCCGTCAACCACCGTGGCGGGCATCAGCACGCTGTCGGCCTTGCCGCCGGCGATGACCTTGGCACCCTTGGCTGCGGCATCGTCGATCAGCGCGTTGACGTGGCTGACGGTCTTCTGATCGATCACCGCGCCGAGCGGGGTGGTGCCTTCGCGCGGATCGCCGGTTGTCAGGCTGGCGGCCTTGGCGGCAAAGCGCTTGGCGAATTCATCGGCCACGGCTTCGACCACGATGATCCGCTCGGTCGACATGCAGATCTGGCCCTGATTCATGAAGGCGCCGAACGCGGCGGCCTTGACCGCTTCATCAAGGTCGGCGTCTTCGAGCACGATCAGCGGCGCCTTGCCGCCCAGTTCGAGCAGGCAGGGCTTGAGCTGCTGGGCCGCGCGCACGGCGATGATCCGGCCGACATTGGTGCTGCCGGTGAAGTTGATGCGCTTGACCTCGGGCGCATCGACCAGCGCGCCGACCACTTCGGCGGCGTCTTCGGGGGCGTTGGTGACCACGTTGACCACGCCTTCGGGGAAACCGGCTTCGGCAAAGGCTTCGATGATCAGCGCATGGGTGCGCGGGCAGGTTTCGCTGGCCTTGAGGATCACGCTGTTACCGCAGGCCAGCGGCACGGCGATCGCGCGCACGCCGAGAATGATCGGGGCATTCCACGGCGCAATGCCGAGGATCACGCCAACCGGTTCCTTGAGCGCCATGGCGAGGCAGCCGGGCTTGTCCGAGGGGATCACTTCGCCGGTGATCTGGGTGGTGATCGCGGCGGCTTCGCGGACCATGCTGGCGGCAAGGCCAAGGTTGAACATCGCCCAGCCGGCGGTCGATCCGGTTTCGGCCATCATCGCGGCAACGAAATCGTCCTTCTTGGCTTCGAGTGCGGCGGCAGCCTTCATCAGCACCGCGCGGCGGGCGTTGGGGCCCTGGGCGGCCCAAGCCGGAAACGCGGCCGCGGCCTTGGCGGCGATCGCCGGAATATCGTGTGCTTTCATGGCGGCGGCGCTTGAAGCGACTTCACCGGTCAGCGGATTGAGGCGCGTGAATTCCATGCTCGACTCTCCCTATGTTGCTATGAGTCATAACAATGCTGATTGCTATGGGCAATAGCTATTGCTAGGACGGCCAGCATGAAGGATCCGCTGCACGAATTACCCGGTTATGCGCTGCGCCGTGCGGCCGCAGCGATGATGGGCGAATTCGCGACCCGGATCGAGCCGCTGGGCCTGCGCATCGCCGATGTGTCGGCCTTGCTGGTGATCGGCGCCAACCCGGTGATGACCGCCAGCCAGCTCGGGCGGATGCTCGATATCCAGCGCGCCAACATGGTGCCGCTGGTGGCGCGGCTCGAAGATGCCGGGCTGGTCGTGCGCACCCCGCTTGATGGCAAGTCGCACTCGCTCGGGCTGACCCCGGCGGGCGAGGCCAAGCTGGCCGAGGCGCGCAGCGTGATCGGTGAATTCGAAGGCTGGCTGGTGTCGCGGATCCCGGCGGAGCACCGCGATCACTTCAAGCCCGCGCTCGACGCGCTGTGGCGCGGCTGATTGCTTAACCCGCCGCCGCGCGGAGCATGGCGGCGTTGTCTTCGATCAACTGGCGCACCGAGCGCGGCGGGCGGCCCAGCAGGTGTTTGACGTCGCCCGAACAGATCGCGAGGAACCCCTCGCGGATCGCCTGGCCGAAGGTCACCATGTCATCGCTGTTCCACGGGATGCCCGAAACATATTGATCGTCGACCGGGCGGCGCGGGATGCCCATTGCATCGAAGATCGCATACTGGGCGTCATCATCAACGGGCACATAGGTTAGCGGCACGCCGGTGATTTCGGCCACTAGGGCGGTGACCTCGGCAAAGTCTTGCAGATCCGGCCCGGTGATGTCGTAGGTCTTGTTCTCGTGCCCGTCGCCATCGAGCACCGCGACCGCACAGGCGGCGCAGTCATCGCGCCAGACCATCGCTTCCTTGCCCAGCCCCGAATTGCTGACCCACTGGCGGCTGGCTATCACGCCCGGCCCGGCCATCACGATCATCGCATCGGCATAGTGGGCATCACGCAGGAAGGTGAATTTCAGGCCCGAGGCGCGGATCAGGCGCTCGGTTTCGATATGGTCGTGGCGGACTTCGGCGGGGTTGGCCGGATCGTCGATCCCGATGAAGCTGGTATAGACCACGTGGCCCACGCCCGCTGCCACCGCCGCATCGACCGCGGCCTGATGCTGCGCGACCCGCGCGCCAACGCGGGTTCCGGAAATCAGCAGCAGCCGCTCGGCCCCGGTCATCGCGCTGACCATGCTGGCCGGCTCGTCATAGTCGCCATGGCGCACCTCGCAGCCCAGCGCGGCCATGTCGGCGAGCTTGGCCGGGGTGCGGCTCATCAGGATCAGATCGGCGGCGCGGCCGCGTTCGATCAGACCCTGCGTGGCGAGGCGTCCGTACTGGCCAGAAGCCCCGGTGATGACGATCCGGCCCATCGCTTAGCGCGCCGCGTCGAGCTGGGCCTGCGGCACCCACCAGCCGTGGACCTGCGGGCGCAGGCGGGCGGGGATACGCACGCTGGCGACCGGGCCCTTGGCAATCGCGCCTGCTTCCAGCACCCAGGCGAAATGCTCGAAGCTGTTTTCGCCGGTCTGGTGATCGACGCAGGTGATCAGCCAGCCTTCGTGATCGGGTGAGGGCACATGCACCGGCTCGTTGTAGCACCAGCCCAGCTGCATCGGCAGGGCCTGGGTGATCTGGGGTGCGGGGCCGTCCATCCCGTCAAGCCGCACCAGCATATCGAACATCGCGCCGACCGGGCCGCCGAACACGGGCGGGCCCTGACGTTCAGGGTTCATGGTCAGCATGAAGCCGGTGCCATAGGGGCGACCTTGCTTGACGGCCGGGATCACCGGGAAATCGCCCGGCGGGCCGATCAGGCTTTCGGTCACGTCGCCTGCGGGGGCCTTGGGATCGACGGTCCAGCGGGTCAGCGCGCCCTGGATTTCCCATGGCTGCATGTCGATCCCCGAAGGTTCGCGAATGAAGGCAAAGGCATTGGTGTTCGACAGGCACTGATCGAAGTGCAGCAGCCCGGCATCGTCTTCCCAGGCGTTCATCATGTGATAGCAGAACACCCCCTTGGGGCCCTTGAACCACTTGATTTCGGACACGTCGCCATAGCGCGGCATCACGCCCAGCCAGCTGTCGAGTTCGGGCTGGTGGTGCCAGTGTTCGCCCCCGGCCTTGAGCCGGTCGAGATCGCTGGTGGTGGGATAGATCGGAAACAGCGCGTAGTTCTTGCTGACGGTGAAGTCGTGCATCATCGCGCAGTAAGGCGCATCGAACCACTGTTCGGACTTGAGCGCGCCGTCGGCGCCGACCACGCAATAGGCCACCTTGGTGCTGGCCGGGCCATCGGCTTCGTAGCCATAGAAGAACAGTTCGCCGGTTTCGGGATCGACCCGCACGTGGGCGGTCATCGTCTCGCTCTTGAGCGCGCCGTCAAAGTCATGGCTGCCCAGCGTATCGAGCGTCTTGGGATCGACGCGATAGGGGCGGCCATCTTCCTTGGCCATCAGCAGCTTGCCCGCGTGCCAGACCGGGGTGGTATTGGCGACGGTGCGATCGACCCCGGCCATGTCGGCATCATCGGTGAAGGGATTGCGATACTTGCCGAAGCGGGCGTGGCCCACTTCCTTTTCCGCCTTGTGGCGCGCGGTTTCGACGAACTTCATCGCGAAATCGACCGAGCCATCGGCGTTGAACGACAGGCGGCTGACCATGCCATCGCCCGACAGGGTGTGATCGTTGGCGAATTTGGGCGGGAAGGCCGGATCGGGCACCGCGCGGTAGAAGCTGCCGCGCACGGCTTCGGGGATCGTGCCTTCGACCTCAAGCCCGGTGAAGGCCACTTCGCGGCCCACGGGTTCGTTGAGCCCTACGAAGTAGGGGGTCTGCGGAAATTCTCCCATGTCGATCATCCTAACTATTGTTACGGTTTTTGTAGCGTTCCCACGCCGCCGCGCAAGAGGGGCCGAGCATAAAAAAAGGGGCCGCTGTCTTGCGACGGCGGCCCCCAGTAGGGTGTTGAATGTGGCGATCAGAAGCTGCGCTTCACGGTCACCGCCCAAGTGCGCGGGAGGCCCGGCGCGGCGCTGATGGTGCCGAACGAGTTCTTCACGTCTTCGATCGAGCCGTAATAGTACTTGTCGAACAGGTTCTTCACTTCGAACGACACCATCCAGTCCTTGTCGGCGGTGGTGTAGCTGAGGCGGGCATTGCCCAGGAACAGGCTGTCGATCCGGTTGGTCGGGCCGTTGAAGGCTTCGGTATAGACCTGCGAACGATACGAACCGTCCATACGGGCGCTGACCGTGCCCGAACCGATGTCGAAGTCCTTCTGGACGCCGAAGCTGTAAGTCCACTTGGGCGTGTAGGGCGTGACGTTGCTCAGCGGAACGCCCGAGGTGCCGGTGTTCTTGTACTGGAAGTCGATGTACGACAGCGAACCGTCAACCGTCAGGCCGTCAGCGGGCTTGAGGGTGGTTTCCAGTTCGAAGCCCTTCACGTCGGCCTTGCCGACGTTCGCCGGCATCAGGCACGGCGAGAAGCCGTGGCAGTTGGTCAGCGTCAGGATGATGTCGCTGTACTTGTTGTAGAACACGGCCCCGTTGATGCGCAGATGGCGGTCGAACAGGTCCGACTTGAAGCCCATTTCGTAGGTCGTCAGGGTTTCGGGCTTGAACGAGGTGATCTGGTTGCACGGCGCGCCGTTGGGCAGGACCGAGCAATCACCCGCCGACGGACCGAAGAACGGACGCGGGTTCACGCCGCCGCCCTTGTAGCCGGTCGAAGCCGAGGCATAGACGAAGAATTCGGGGCTGAAACGATAGTCGGTTTCAACGCGCCAGTCGGTGCGCTGGCCCTTGTAGTGGCCCTGAACGTTGTAAAGCCCAACCAGCAGGCAGTTCGGCGCGTTGCCGATCGCGGTCGGCCCGGCCACCGGGGCGCCCAGGAAGAACGCGCAGGGGCCCGACGGGATCGAGCCGTCCGGGTTGGAACGATAGTAGGTGTAGTCCTTCTGATCCCAGGTGTGACGCACACCCACGTTCACGGTCCACGCATCGGTGGGATGCAGCGAGCCGTTGAAGAACAGCGCCTTCGACGTCGACGGAGTCAGGTCGGGACCGTGGATGAAGTCGATGCCGGCGTAGTTGAGATCGACGCGCGCGTTGAGCGTGCCGCTCTGCTTGAAGTAGAACCCGCCCAGCGTGTAATCGACCAGGCCATTGGCCAGCGAACCGTTGAGGCGCAGTTCCTGGCTCCACGCGTGGTGGCGCAGGGTCTGGATCAGGGTCGAAACCGGAACCGGCGTGCCGTCCTGGTCTTCACCCCACTGCGAGGAGTACTTGCGGTAGGACGAGATCCAGGTGAGCTTGAGGTCGTCGGTCAGCTTGGCGCTGACGTTGCCCATCAGGCCCCAGCCGTTGAACGACTGCTTGTTGAAGGCGTTGAACGGCTTGTAGGGCGCCTGGGTCGTCGGCGCGGCGTTGTCCGCGAAGTTGGCGTAGCTGATGAAGCGCGCGTCATAGCCCGCCGGGGTGGTGTCGCAGCTGGTGCCATAGGACGTGGTGACCGGCACGAAGGCGCAGCTGTTGGCCACGGCCAGGCCGTTCTTGCCGCGCAGCCACGGGTTGCCGCTGACCGAGGTCGCCGCGTTGTTGCCATAGAGCACGACCTGTGCGCCCGCATCGTTGCGTTCGCGGGTGTAGTCGCCTGACAGGTTCACTTCGATCGCGTCGTTGGGCATCCAGCGCAGCGCGACCTTGCCGGCTGCGAACGACTTGCCGCCGAGCGTGCCGACCTTGCCGCCGGTGCCCGGGTTGTTGGCCACCACGTTCGAGGTCGGGTGGGTGGTGCCGTAGTCGAGCAGGTCGACATAGCCGTCCGAGTTCTTGGTTGCGCCGGACACGCGGGCAAACAGATTGTCGGTGATCTTGAAGTCGGCCATGCCGCGCACGTCGACGCGGTTATACGAACCATAGGTGGCCTGCAGCGAACCGCGGCCCGAACCATCGGGCTTCTGCGAGAACAGCTTGATGGCGCCGCCGATCGAGTTCTTGCCCGCCAGCGTGCCCTGCGGCCCGCGCAGCACTTCGATGCGGTCGAGGTCCATCAGGTCCAGCAGCGAGCTGGACAGGGTCGGGATGTAGACATCGTCGACATAGACGCCGACGCCCGGTTCCAGCGCG
>CALKVF010000063.1 GCA_937996535.1 uncultured Novosphingobium sp.
GCCCAGCTTCATCGTCTCGGCGCTCAAGGATCCGATCGGCGCCAATCTTGACCGCGTGCAGGTGATCAAGGGCTGGGTCGACAAGGCCGGCAATGCCCACGAAAAGGTCTTCGACGTGGTCTGGAGCGACATGGCCAAGCGCAAGGTCGCGGGCGGCAAGGTTCCCGCCGTGGGCGACACGGTCGATCTGGCCAAGGCCAGCTACACCAACAGCATCGGTGCGCCGGTGCTGGCAACGGTGTGGAGCGATCCGGAATTCAACCCCTCGCAGCGCGCGTTTTACTATGTCCGCGTGCTCGAAATCCCGACCCCGAACTGGGTTGCCTATGATGCGGTCAAGTACCGCCTCAAGCTGGACAAGGCCATTCCGCTCAAGCAGCAGGAGCGCGCCTATACCTCGGCGATCTGGTACACGCCCTCGTAAGTTGACGGCCTGAACGGGAGAACGGCAATGGACTGGCGAAGCCGCGCAGCAGCCGTGCTGCGCGAACCCCTCGTGCACTTCATGATCGCGGGGGCGCTGGTCTTTGCCGTGATGTCGGGCCGCGCGCCCGACGTTGGCGAACGGCGGATCGTGGTCAACGAAGCGGTCGTCTCGCAGCTGGTCGGTCGGTTCGTTGAAAGCTTCCACCGCGAGCCCGGTGCGAACGAGATCGACGGGCTGATCAACGACTACGTGCGCGAGCAGATCTATTACCGCGAGGCGCTGCGGCTCGGACTCGACAAGGACGACGAGATCGTGATGCGCCGGATGCGCAACAAGATGATCGCGCTCGCCACCAGCGAAACCGAGGCCAAGAGCCCCAGCGATGCCGAACTCCAGACCCTGCTGGACAAGGATCCGGGGCGCTATGCCAAGGAGCCGCAGATCAGCTTTACCCAGCTCTATCTGTGCGCGGACAGTCCGGCCGCCCGCAAGGCTGCCGAAGCCGCGCTGGGCGACCTCACCAATGGCGGCAATGGCGAGCGTTATGCCCAGCCGATGCCCCTCCCCGCCCATTTCGAGCACGCGCCCGGAAGCGAGGTTGCCGCGCAGTTCGGGGAAGAATTCACCGCCGCCCTCGCCAAGCAGCCGCAAGGCAAGTGGGCGGTGCTGACTTCGGGCTTGGGGCTGCACCTTGTCCGGCTTGATGCACTGGCCGCATCCACGCCGCCGACGTTGGACCAGGCCCGCCAGCGCCTGACCAATGACTGGCACGATCAAGCCATGCGCAAGGCCGAGGAAGACGCCTATCGCAAGGTGCTCAAGGGCTATGACGTGGTGATCGAGCAGCCCAAATGAGCCTGCGCGCGCTGGTCCTTGCCCTGCTTGCGCTGCTGTGCCTGCCCGCCAGCGCCCGGGCTGACGAACTGCGCCCCGGCTATCTCGAACTGACCCAGCGCGATGCGGTCCACTGGCAGGTCTTGTGGAAGGCCCCGATCCTCGGCGGTCTGGCCACGCGTTCGCGCCCGCAACTGCCGCCGTTCTGCACACTGAAGCAAGGCGAAACGCGGCTCGATGGCGGATCGGTCATCACGGCAGCCGAGGCCGCCTGCACTCGCCCGCTCGATGGCCAGCAGGTCGGAATCACCGGGATGGAGGCGACCTTCACCGACGCGCTCCTGCGCGTGGCCCCGCTTGGCCGCCCGGTTCAGGCCGCCCGGCTGACCGCGGACCAGCCGCTGGTCACGGTTGCCGCCGTGCCCGATCGCTGGGAAGTCGCGCGCACCTACCTGTTGCTCGGCATCGAACACATTCTGACCGGCTATGACCATCTGCTGTTCGTGGTCGCGCTGGTCCTGCTGCTGCGCCGCCCCTGGGTGGTGGTGCGCGCGGCCACGGCCTTTACCCTTGCCCATTCGCTGACCCTTGCCGGGACCACGCTCGGGCTGATCGGCCTCGCCCAGGCGCCGGTCGAGGCGCTGATCGCACTGTCGATCATGTTCCTCGCGGTCGAGATCGTGAAACAGGAAGACGGCGCGCAGCGCCTGTCCGAGCGGGTGCCGTGGCTGGTCGCCTTCCTGTTCGGCCTGCTCCACGGCTTTGGCTTTGCTGGCGCGCTGCGCGAGATCGGCCTGCCTGAGACCGATATCCCGACCGCCCTGCTGACCTTCAACATCGGGGTCGAACTGGGGCAGTTGGTGATCATTGCCATCTGCCTTGCCGTTACCGCGCTGATCGCCCGCTGGCGTCCGCGCGCGCTGCGCCCTGCAATCCTGACCGCAACCTATGCGATTGGGGCGGTCGCCAGCTTCTGGTTTATCGAACGCCTGCTCACGTAACGCCCTGCGCAAGCGCATGATGGACAAATCCCGCAGGTCGCCGCATGGCACCGGCACACATTTGAGGAGAGAGCCGATGGATGCCCCCGTGCTGTACACTGTCGATGCGGACGGCATCGCGACGATCACGCTCAACCGCCCCGAACTGCGCAACCCGATCTCCGAAACCGAAGTGGTCGAAGGTCTGCTCGACGTGCTCGAAGCGATGGAAGCAGATCCCAAGGTGCGCGTCGCGATCCTGACCGGCGCGGGCAAGGCCTTCTCCTCGGGCGGCAATATCAACACGATGAAGCCGGGCGCCGGCCTCAATGCCGGGCTGCCGGCGCGCACCCGCGGCAATTACAAGCGCGGGATCCAGCGCCTGCCGCTGGCCTTTGCCGCGCTCGAAGTGCCGGTGATCGCCGCCGTCAACGGCCCCGCTATCGGCGCGGGCCTCGATCTGACCTGCATGTGCGATCTGCGCATCGCGAGCGAAAGCGCCAAATTTGCCGAAAGCTTCGTCAAGCTGGGGATTATCCCGGGCGATGGCGGCGCCTGGCTGCTGCAGCGCGTGGTCGGCTTTTCCAAGGCCGCCGAAATGTCGCTGACCGGCGATACCATCGACGCCGCCGAGGCGCTGGCCTGCGGCCTGGTATCCAAGGTCGTGCCCGATGCCGAGCTGATGGATGCCGCCCGCGCGCTGGCCGCCAAGATCGCCGCCAACCCTTCCTTCGCGGTGCGCATGGCCAAGCGCCTGCTGTGGGAAGGCCGCCGTGCGGATCTCGCCACCGTGCTCGAAATGTCGGCGGCGATGCAGGCCGTAGCCCATGCCACCGGCGATCACGAAGAAGCGGTCAACGCTTTCCTCGAAAAGCGCAGCCCCCAGTTCAAGGGCGACTGATCACATCGAAGTGATTGCGGGTTTGTGGATCACATTTCGATGTGATATGCGGCCCGCATGTCCACGAACATTATCGATCGCGTCCGCCGCCTCATTACCGATGGCGGCATGTCGCGTGCGGGCCTCGCACGCGCCGCCGGCCTCCACGCCAATACCCTCCGGGATTGCACCGAAGACGGCTGGAACCCCACCGCCGATACCCTGCGCAAGCTCGAAGCCTTCCTCTGGGATAGCGACGATGCCCCGGTGCTGGTCGGGATCGAGGAGATCATCGAGGAAGCCCGCAATGGCCGAATGTTCATCCTGGTCGATGACGAAGACCGCGAAAACGAAGGCGACCTGGTCATCCCCGGCCAGATGGCCACGCCCGATGCGATCAACTTCATGGCCACCCACGGCCGCGGCCTCGTCTGCCTGACGCTGACGCGCGAACGCACCGAGTTCCTCGGGCTGGACCTGATGAGCCGCAACAACGGCACCCGTCACGAAACCGCCTTCACCGTCTCGATCGAAGCACGCGAAGGCGTCACCACCGGGATTTCCGCCGGGGACCGCGCCCGCACCGTGGCCGTCGCGATCGACGCCACCAAGGGCCGTCAGGACATCGTAACCCCCGGGCACGTCTTCCCGCTGATCGCACGCGATGGCGGGGTGCTGGTCCGCGCCGGGCACACCGAAGCCTCGGTCGACATTTCGCGCCTTGCGGGCCTCAATCCCTCGGGCGTGATCTGCGAGATCATGAACGAGGACGGGACCATGGCCCGGATGGACGATCTCGTTCCCTTCGCACGCCGCCACGGGCTCAAGATGGGGACCATCCGCGATCTCATCGAATACCGCCGCAAGCACGACCACCTCGTCGAAAAGATCGCCGAAGTGCCCTTCACCTCGGACTACGGCGGTGACTGGAAGCTGATCACCTTCCGCAACAAGGTCGATGGGACTGAGAGCTTCGTGCTGCAGAAGGGGGCGGTTGTCCCTGGCGAGGCCACCCTCGCCCGTGTTCACACGATCTCGATCCTTGATGACATGCTGGGCCAGCCCGGCCCGCGCAAGCGCACTCTGCAGCGCGCGATGGCAGAAATCGGCCGCCACGGCGCAGGCCTGATCGTGCTGCTGATCCAGCCGCGCGAAGGCCATTCGCCCGATGGCCAGCCGGCCGCCGACATGGACCTGCGCAGCTATGGCATCGGCGCGCAGATCCTCGCGGATCTGGGCGTTCACGATCTTATCCTGCTTTCCAATTCCCATCGCAATGTCGTCGCGATCGAAGGCTACGGCCTCAATATCGTCGGCGAACGTTCCATTCCCTCGGAGTAAGTCATGGCCCGTTTCCTCATCGTCGAAGCCCGCTTCTACGACCACCTCAACGACATGCTGGTTGCCGGTGCCAAGGCCGCACTCAAGGCTGAAGGCCATGACGTTGAGGTGATCACCGTTCCCGGCGCGCTCGAAATCCCCGGCGCGATCGCCCTGGCCGATCAGGCGCAGCTCTATGATGGCTACGTCGGCATCGGCGTGGTGATCCGCGGCGAAACCTATCACTTCGAAATCGTCGCGGGTGAAAGCGCGCGCGGGATCATGGCCCTGACGATGGACGGCATCGCCATCGGCAACGGCGTGCTGACGGTCGAGAACGAAGACCAGGCCCTCGTTCGCGCCGATCCCAAGCAGAAGGACAAGGGCGGCGAAGCGGCCAAGGCGGCGATCGCCCTGCTCAAGCTGCGCGAGAAGTTCGCGTGAGCGAGCATCCGGCCATCGCCGGCATTCCGCTCGTGCTGGGCGGAAATGTCTTCGGCATGACAGCGAACGAGGATGCCAGCTTTGCCGTGCTCGAAGCGTTCTACGCCGCAGGTGGCCGGATGATCGACACTGCCGATGTCTATTCGGCATGGATCCCGGGACACAAGGGCGGCGAAAGCGAAACCGTGCTGGGCAAGTGGTTCGCCGCCAGCGGCAAGCGCGCGGAAATGCGCCTCCACACCAAGACCGGGATGCTCGGCGGGCAGGAGCTGTATGAACCGGCCCGGGTGCTGCAATCGCTCGACGCGTCGCTGGAGCGACTGCAGACTGACTATGTTGACCTCTACTATGCCCACCGCGATTACGAAGAGCTGCCGATCGGCGATATCGTGGCCGCGTTCGATGGTGCGGTAAAAACCGGCAAGGTCCGGGCGCTGGGCGCCTCGAACTTCAATGCCGCGCGGCTTGGTGCAGCCCTGACGGCTGCCGAGCAGCAAGGCGCCATGCCCTTTTCCGTGCTGCAGAACGAATACAACCTGATCGCGCGGCAGGCCTATGGCCCGGAACTGCAGCAGCTGTGCACCGCGCGCGGTATTCCGATGCTGCCGTTCTTCGGGCTCGCGTCTGGCTTCCTGACGGGGAAATATCGCACCGAGGCGGACCTTGGCAAATCGATGCGCGGCCAACGCATGGGCGATCTGCTCGTCTCGGGCGCACCGATGCTGGCCGTGATGGACGAGGTCGTGCGCGAAACCGGTGCCACCCACGCCCAGGTCGCGCTGGCCTGGCTGCGCGTGCAGCCCGGTATTGGCGCCCCGATTGCCAGCGCCACGTCGGCCGAGCAGGTGAAGGAACTGTGCGCTGCGGCAACGCTGGAGCTTACCACCGAGCAGCTCGCCCGGCTCTCCGCCGCGCTCTAACCGTTCGCCCGGCCGCTGCGTCAGCCCGTGATGGGCTCGCAGCGGTCGGCGCGGCGGGCCTTGTCGGCGGCAGCGAACAATTCGGCGGACGGCGCCAGCCGGCGATCAAGCACGATCCCCCGCTCTGACGGCGAAATCACCACAGCGGCGCCCGGCGGCGTCGCCTGTCCGGCTCGGGCCAGCACGAACCGGATACCCTGCGGGTGCTGGTTGCTGTCGAACACCGCGATGTTATCGGTCCGCGCATCGAACACCGACAACGAGACATAGCCATTGCCGGGCGACGGCGCGGCTTCGATCAGCAGCGGCCCCTTCGACAGGTCATAGACGCAGCTCGAATAGGCAAGATCCGGCGAAGGCCGCACCACCCAGCGCGATTTCTGGGTCGTGCGTGCGCCGAAATCGAAGGCGTTGATGATCTCCCCGCCGTGCGACATCCGCTTCATCGCGACCTGCATCAAGGCCCCCGGGGTCGCCAGCACGATCCCGACGTGGCCCACCGCGGCGGCTGCCACGAAGGCCAGCCCCAGCTTGAACGAACGCTTCAGGCCCTGGGTCATGCTCCGCCTCCTGCGCAATCGATCCGGGTTACGCGCGGAACCGGGATCGCGTGAAGATCGGCCTGCACCGCGGGCGCGGGATTGTAGAGCCGCAGCGTGATATCGAACGCCCCGGCATTGCGGGTCGAGGCCCAGGCCCCATCGCCTTCGCGCTTGCTGGCCAGCAGCGCCGTCCAGTTTCCGGCGGCATCGGGCCGCACTTCGGTAGCATCGAACGACAGCGCATCGTCATCGTTGATCGGCAGGAAATTGTCGGCCGCATAGACCGTGACCGACCACCAGCGCGCGGGCATCGCCCCGCCGCTCACCCGGTAACGGCAGCCTTCGCGCAGCGGCTGGCCCTGATCGTCGCGCCGGGTGGTGAGATAGATCGCCTGCGACTTGTTGAGCGCCAGCAGCCCGCGCACCGCGACCTGCGCCCGGGTCCACGCATCGGCATCGACCGCGCCCGCCACGCTCGATCCCGTCCAGCCCTTGACCTCAACCCCGCGGGCGCCGGCATGGGCCATCACCCACCAGCCCGAGGCTGCTCCCAGCACCAGCCCGGCCGCCAGAGTGAGCGGCATGGTCCAGCGGCGATAGGCGTGCCTAGCCAAGGTCGAGGAACTCCTTGAGGCTATAGGGCTGATAGGGGCCGATGATCAGTTGCTCGAACACGCCGGTGCCCTCGCCGCGCTTGTCGCTGACGATCCGGCACGGCAGCTGGACGTGGTAATTGTCCATCTGCCCCGGGTTGCACTGGGCAATGCCGAAATCCTCGCGCTCGACCTCAAGCGGGCCGTGCCACAGCCCGTGGCCCCACTTGGGCGAGGTATAGCCGATGCCGCGCATCTGGAACCGGCCCAGCACTTCGAAAGTCAGGGTTTCCGGGCCATCGGCGCCATCGATAGTGAGCGTGCCCTTGGCCGGCCAACGGGTGCCCGGGGCCATCGGCGATGCCATTTCGCCTTCGGTGTCGATCAGGGCATCGGCATCGGCGCCATCGAGCGCGATCACCGCGCGGGTGTTCCACTTGTTGCCCTTGGCATCGGCGTTGACGTGGAAGAACACGCTACTGTCCGCAAAGTTGATCGGCGTCCACTGCCAGAAGAAGCCGGGTACCACGCCGGTCCCGTGCGGCTGCTGGTCGCTCGCGCCAACCGGGCGCACGCCCCAGCTGCGATCGCGGGTGCCGCTGGTGCCCGGCGCGCAGTCCTCGCGCTTGCCGTCGATCTCGATCCAGCCGGTGTAGTGCCCGTTCTGGGTCAGGCGCGTATAGTCCATGAAGGTGCGCGGCCCGATCCGGTGGATGAAGCGCGGCTCCTCGATCGGGAAGGCGCGGCCCGTAAAGGTGAGGTCAGCCTTGATCCCTTCCCCATCGACCGTCACCCGCAGCTTTTGCAGCGGTTCGATCACTTCGATACGGATCGGCCCGACCTGTAGATCGAACCGCTCCATCCCCAGTTCACGCGAGGCATGGAGGTTGTACTGCACCCCGTCGCGGATCGCGGAAAAGTGCGCGTCGGCCACGTTGAGGTGCGGATAGATGCCAAAGGCCACGGCAAAGAAGCCCGAGCCATCGGGCGCATAGCCGTTGAAGAAATAGCGATCGTAGAAATTGCGATCGGTGCCGGCATAGGCAATCGGCTCCGGGGTCTGGTGGAGCGGAAAATCGTCACCCTTGGTCAGGACCATCGTCAATTATCCTTTGATCTTGGCAATGCTGCCATGCTGGAGGGCAAGAGCGCAGCCACCGCGCGCCATCGACAGGAAGTTTTCATCGCCGCGCGGAGTGCGCTCGACATAGGCGGCGCTGAACACCGCGGTTGAAACGCCGTGAAGCGCGCCGATCACATAATCGTCCCAGATGGAATCGCGGGTCATCGGCACGCCGCGCGCGGTCATTTCCGCGCAGTAGAGATCAAGCAGTTCGCCCTCGTGCGCCCGGCGCAGCGGATCGCCGATCCCGGTGCCCAGGAAATAGCCGATGTCGGTCAGGCCATTGCCGACCGCGATGGTCTGCCAATCGAGCACAGCGATGTCCTCGGCCCCGCCCTTGATGTCGAACAGCATGTTGTCGAGCCGGAAATCGCCGTGGACGATCGACCGGATCGGCGCCTGCCGACCGAACCAGTATTCGCTCGCCTCGTTCAATTCCTCGCACAGCGCCATGAATTCGGGCTCAAGCGTATCGGCATAGCGTTCGCGGAAGATCGCCTGAGCATTGGGATAGAGCGCCTTGACCTGATCGGTCTGGGCCGGATTGGGCTGGAGCCAGGGAATATCCAGCAAGGCCCGGTTATCCCAGCTTGGCGCGTGGATCGCGGCAGCCTGCTTGACCCCGGCGCGGGCATCGGCGGCCGAGCAGCTGGCCAGCTGGTTGCCGCCGCGTGCCGGGCCAAGGTCTTCGAACAGCAGGATGAAATCGACGCCATTATCGGCGATTTCGGCGACCAGCGCACCGGGTGCCCGCACATCGAGCTGCGGGCAGACATCGCGGTAGAACCCGACCTCCTTGGAATAGAGCCCGAATGCCCCGGCGGTCTGGCGGCTGGTTTCATCAGCGGCGGGGAATTTGCCCGCGATCGTCGCCGGCCCGGCACCGGGCTTGTCATAGGTCAGCGTGATGCGGGCGCTATCACCCACCTGACCCGTGCCGATCGGCACCCAGGCCAGCGCGGTTACCGCCGCATCGCCAATCACGCCTGCCGTGCGCAAACGCTCGGTAAGCCAGCCCGCCTCGATCGCATCGGGGTGCGAAGGAAAGTCCGCCATTCAGTTCTCTCTCATCTCGACGCGTTGTGCGTTTAAGCAAACGGTTAAACCACGGGAGCGGGGCACTGGCAAGGCGCAACCGCGCCCGCGTCCGAGAATGCGCACCCGCCGCCCGAACACCCTCCTTTTTTGCGCCGTCCCAATCCGGAACACCGCGGATTTCCTAGTGTTTTGTTAACCATACCAGTCTGTTTACCCCGACTGACGGGTGTTAATTCGATTGTATGTCCTACGAACAGAACGGCGATACCATGACCCACCTGGCCCTGGTCGATGACCTCACCGCATGTCTGAAAGCGCTTGACCAGCTCGGCGCCAATGTTGCCGCTGCCCACGTCGATGCGGCAATTCACGCGCTGCTGCGCAGCGTAGAGGGCGGAAAAACATCCATCGAATCGGAGTGATTTTACAATATTACCACCCATTTTCGATGTGATCAGAAAAGACACCTAAGCACTTGTCCTCCTAAGCTTAATCGGAAGTTGTCACGGCAACACGGACTGGCCCGCTATCCCAAGCAGCTGGCCCGCCCTCTTTTTCCGGATAGTGGATGACAGTGCACGATCGGCATCGCATGGAAGACCAGTCGCAGGACGGCGAATTGCAGCGCCTGCGCTCCATCGCCGCGGATCTGACGGCACTCGTCACCGCCCTGCTCGAACGCGAACAGCGCCGCATTCCTGCGGGCGACGATGGCGATGCGGCGGCAAGCGAGGCCGCGAATGATCTGGCCGATTACACCCGGCTTTCCAGCGAAGACCTTGACCAGCTGAGCGAACAGGCGCGGATGATCTATCGCTCGCGCCGGATGCGCCCGCGCATTTTTGCCGATGACGGGCTGTTCGGCGAACCGGCGTGGGACATCCTGCTCGACCTGTTCATCGCCGAATCCGGGCGCAAGCCGCTCTCGGTTACCTCGGCCTGCATCGGCGCGGCCGTGCCAACCAGCACCGCGCTGCGCTGGATCGCGATCCTTGAAGAGCGCGGGTTCCTCTCGCGCGAGAATGACCCCGCCGATGCGCGCCGGGTGTTCCTGCGCCTGACCGGTCAGGGCTACGCCAAGATGGTCACCTATTTCCTTGCCCTGCAACGCGAAGGGGCCGCCACCGCCTGAGCCCCGCAGGATTCAGGCAGCAACGGCCCCGAAATTCGCAAGCCTGGCTGGCGTCAGACGGAAATCCGTCCGAACGCCTTCGCGCCGGCATAGTGCGCGGCATCGCCCAGCTCTTCCTCGATGCGGATCAGCTGGTTGTACTTGGCAAGCCGGTCCGAACGGGCGAGACTGCCGGTCTTGATCTGGCCGCAGTTGGTGGCCACCGCGAGATCGGCGATGGTCGCGTCTTCGGTTTCCCCCGAACGGTGCGACATGACAGCGGTATAGCCGTTGCGGTTGGCAATGCTGACCGCGTCGAGCGTTTCCGACAGCGAGCCGATCTGGTTCACCTTGACCAGCAGCGAATTGGCCAGCCCCTTGCCGATGCCCATTTCCAGACGCTTGGAATTGGTCACGAACAGATCGTCACCGACCAGCTGGACCTTGCCGCCGATCTTGTCGGTCAGGGCCTTCCAGCCTTCGAAATCGTCTTCGCCCATGCCGTCCTCGATCGAGATGATCGGATAGGCAGCCGCCAGATCGGCCAGGTAGTCGGCCATCTGCACCGGCGAGAGCGAGAGCCCTTCACCGCTGATTTCGTACTTGCCGTTCTTGAAGAACTCGGTCGCAGCGCAATCGAGCGCAAGCATCATGTCGGTGCCCGGCTTGAACCCGGCCTTTTCGATCGAGGCCATGACGAAATCGAGCGCGGCGCGGGTGCTCGACAGGTTCGGCGCGAAGCCGCCTTCATCGCCCACGGCCGTCGCCAGACCCTTTTCGTGCAGGCCCTTCTTGAGGGTGTGGAACACCTCGGCGCCCCACCGCACGGCTTCGGCGATGCTCGAGGCACCAACCGGCATGATCATGAATTCCTGGAAGTCGATCGGGTTATCGGCATGTTCGCCGCCGTTGATGATGTTCATCATCGGCACCGGCAGGACATGGGCCGAAACGCCGCCAACATAGGCATAGAGCGGCAGGCCGCGTGCATTGGCCGACGCCTTGGCAATCGCCAGCGAGGTGCCGAGAATCGCATTGGCGCCGAGGCGGCTCTTGTTCTCGGTGCCATCGAACGCGATCATGGTCATGTCGATGTCGCGCTGATCTTCGCCGTCGAGGCCGAGCAGTTCTTCGCGGATCTCGCCGTTGACGGCTTCCACCGCCTTGAGCACGCCCTTGCCGAGATAGCGGCTCTTGTCGCCATCGCGCAGTTCAACGGCTTCATGCGCGCCGGTCGAAGCGCCCGAGGGCACCGCGGCGCGGCCAAAGCTGCCGTCTTCGAGCAGAACGTCAACTTCGACCGTGGGATTGCCACGGCTGTCGAGGATTTCGCGGGCGTGAATGTCAATGATCGCGGTCATGGCGGGTTCATCTCCTGACGGTGATTTTGGGGGCGAGGAAGTTGGCCCGCTCCTTGGCAGCCACGGGCCGTGCAGGCAAGTTGCAATGCAGCATGACAAGGCCTTGCTTCGCCACTATTGTATACCCACATGAATTGTGAGCCCAATTTCACGGGCGCAGAAAGGGCAAGAACGATGGCCAAGACCCCCGCCTCCACCACCAAGCCCGCCGCCGCCAAGAAGCCGGCCGCGAAGAAGCCCGCCGCGCGCAAGACCGCGGCTCCGAAGGCCGCGCCTGCCGCCACTCCGGCCAAGGCCAAGTTCGCCAAGGCGATCGAGGAAGCCCGCGCGGGTGCCGTTGCGCTTCGCGCCGAAGCCCAGGCCAAGGCTGGCGCCTACCGCGACCAGCTGAGCGCCCGCAGCGGCGATTGGGTCGAAGAGGCCAAGGATCTCGCCGGTCAGGCCAAGGACCGCGCCAGCGAACTGGCCCATGAAGGCAAGATCAAGACCAGCGATGCGATTGCCAGCCTGGGCAAGATCGTGGCCGACAATGCCGGGACGATCGATGAAAAGCTCGGCGCGCGCTATGGCGACTATGCCCGCACCACCGCCCGCACCATGCAGGAAACCGCCGCCAAGATCGAATCCAAGGATCTGGGCGAACTGGGCAATGACGCCAAGGAATTCGTCCGCAAGAGCCCGGGGCTGGCCATCGGCATTGCTGCTGCGGCAGGCTTCCTGATCTCGCGCCTGTTCAAGGGCGGTTCGGCCGAAGATTGACAGCCCGCCTGAAAGCCGGCCTGCCTGATCGCCGATGACCACTGAACAACCCCCGCTGATCGTCGAACCCGACGAAACCGATGCCGACCGCTCGCTGGTGGACGATGTCCGCCAGATGGTGGACGATGGGCGCGTCCTGTTTGAAGCGGAACTCGCCTATCAGAAAAGCCGCGCGGCTGCCGCGGGCGACGGCATCAAGGGGATCGCCGGATGGGCCGCACTGGCGCTGGCGCTGGTGTTCTTCGCGCTGATGGCGCTGGTCATGGGACTGCTGCTGGCATTGACCCCGCTTGTTGGCGGCTGGGGCGCGATGGCGCTGGTCGTGCTGGGCCTGCTGCTGACGGCTGGCCTGTCCGGCTGGGCCGCTGCCCGGCGCTGGAAGGCCATGGCAGCCCAGCTTTCTGCGCAGGATCCCGCAGCATGAGCAATCTTGGCGATATCCGCAGCGCACGCAACGCCGCCCGGGCGCGCTTCGACGCCCGGCTGACCCAGGTTCGCGCCGATCTTGCCGCACGCGGTGTCGGCGGCCGGATCGCCGACAAGGCCAGCGGCGACATCAAGCAGGCGCTGGGCGAAGCGGCCAATGTCGCGCGTGAGAGCAAGGGTATCATCGCCGGAGCCGCTGCCGCGCTCGCGCTATGGTTCCTGCGCGGCCCGCTGCTGAAGCTGGTTCACGAACGCCTCGCCTCCCGCGGCGCCGCAGCTGCCGAGACAGACGCGGTTCAGGAAGACTGAGCTAAACGGCTTTAAAAACCTGCCTTTTCCTGCAAGGAGATCGATGCGTGAGTGATGCCGAAGCCGTGCAAGACCCTGCCCAGCCCCTGCCCTCGCTGCATCGCAATCCCCTGCCCGATGCCTCCCCGCCCGAAAGCTATCGCTCGCTCGCGGCCGAATATCCGTGGCTGACGCTGGCCGCCGGGGCCGGTGTGGGCCTGCTGGTTGGCGCGCTCATCCCGCGCCGGATCACCGGCAAGCTCGGCCAGCGCGCGGCAGCAGCGGCCAGCTGGGCGGGTGAAGTCGGCATGGCGCTGGCACCGCAGGCCGGTATCACCAAGATTGCCGAAAGCGCCGGGCAATTGCGCGAACGCGCCGGACGCTCCGCGGGGCTGGCGCGCAGTGCTGGCACTACGCTCGCCCGCGAAGCCATCAAGATGGCGTTAAAAGCGCGGAAATAACCGTCTGCGGGTGTTTTGCGACCTTTGTCGAACTTGCGTGAAACGCAGGACTTGCTAAGGGCGGCGCTCTTCCTCTCCCCAGGAGCCAGCATGAGCGACCAGAAACTCCACCTCGTCATGGGCGGGCGGGTCATTGACCCGCAGGGCCTCGAATTCGAAGACCTCAGCAAGATCGATCTCGTCGGGGTCTATCCCGACTATGCCGCTGCCGAAGACGCTTGGCGTTCGGCCGCGCAGCGCACGGTTGATGATGCGGCGATGAAGTATGTGGTGGTGCACCTGCACCGGCTGCTTCAGCCCGACATGCTCAAGCGCTGAGCGAAAGCCAGCACCGCACATGAAAGGCCCCGCGAAAGCGGGGCCTTTTCGTATCAGATGAACTCGATCTTCTCGACCGCGTAGAACCGGTCCCCCGCGGGGACCGACACTTCCACCTCATCGCCGACGTTGCGCCCGATCAGCGCCCGGCCCAGCGGCGAATTGTAGCTGATCCGGCCAATCTTGGCATCGGCTTCATAGGGGCCGACGATCTGATAGCGCACCGGCTTGTCGTCATCGTCGAGCAGGGTCACGGTGGCCCCGAAGATGATCCGATCGCCCGACAGCGTCGACGGATCGATGATCGTCGCGCGGCTGACCTTGTCTTCAAGATCGGCCAGCGTGGCTTCAACCTGGCCCTGGCGTTCCTTGGCGGCGTGGTATTCGGCGTTTTCCGACAGGTCACCATGCGCGCGCGCTTCCTCGATCGCATCAACGATCTTGGGACGCTCTTCACGCAGCGCCTTCAGCTCCGCGATCAGCTTTTCATAGCCTTCCGCCAGCATCGGCAGCTTTTCGACACTTGCCATTCGTAATTACCCTCCTGTCACGCTCGCTGCGCGGAGACTAGCGCCCTGCTCCGTTCCAGTGCGGGGAACGGATCGGGCTTGCCGCGATTTGGGGGAGCGCGCAAATTTTCAAATATTATAATAATCCTGGAGCGAGCGCACTTCAAGGCTGGCCCCGCGCAGCGCCGCGATTCCCTGCACCGCCGCGACCGAAGCGGCCGCCGTGGTGTAATAGGGCACCTTGGCATGAAGCGCCGAGGCCCGGATCGATTGCGAATCCTTGAGGCTCTGCCACCCCTCGGTGGTGTTGAAGATCAGCGCGACATCGCCGTCGATGATCCGGTCAACGATGTGCGGGCGCCCTTCGGCAACCTTGTTGACCCGCTCGATCGGCACCCCGGCTTCGGTGAGGTAGCGCGCGGTTCCGCCCGTGGCGATAATCGTGAAGCCCAGGCTGACCAGCTGCTGCACGGCGGGCAGGACCACCGGCTTGTCGGTGTCCTTGACCGAGACGAACACCACGCCGCCATCGGGCAGGCGCGTGCCCGCGCCCAGCTGGCTCTTGGCAAAGGCCACGGCAAAGGTGTTGTCGATCCCCATGACTTCGCCGGTCGATTTCATTTCCGGGGAAAGCACCGGATCGACGCCCGGGAAGCGGGCAAACGGGAACACGGCTTCCTTGACCGCCATGTAATCGAATTCGCGCTTGAACGGCGGGAACGTGGAAAGCTTTTCGCCCGCCATGACCCGCGCCGCGATCTTGGCGACCGGCTGGCCGATCGCCTTGGCAACGAAGGGCACGGTGCGGCTGGCCCGCGGGTTGACCTCGATGAGGTAAACATCGCCATCCTTGACCGCGAACTGGATGTTCATCAGCCCCTTCACGCCCAGCGCGAGCGCCAGGGCATCGGCTTGACGCTCCATTTCCTGCACGATTTCGGCCGGCAGGCTGTAGGGCGGCAAGGTGCAGGCGCTATCGCCCGAGTGGATCCCGGCTTCCTCGATGTGCTGCATCACGCCGGCGACGACCACGTCTTCCCCGTCGCACAGTGCATCAACGTCACATTCGATCGCATCGCGCAGATACTGGTCGATCAGCACCGGGCTATCGCCCGACACCTGCACCGCAGTGGCGATGTAGTCATCGAGCTGGGCCACGCTGTCGACGATTTCCATCGCCCGGCCGCCGAGCACGTAGCTCGGGCGGATCAGCACGGGGAAGCCGATGCGGTTTGCCACAGCCACGGCTTCGTCGCGGCTGCGGGCAATGCCGTTGGCAGGCTGCTTGAGGCCGAGCTTTTCGACCAGCGCCGAGAACCGCTCGCGGTCTTCGGCAAGGTCGATCGCGTCGGGCGAGGTGCCGAGGATCGGGATGCCGGCGTCTTCGAGCGCCTGCGCCAGCTTGAGCGGGGTCTGCCCGCCAAACTGCACGATCACCCCGGCAAGCTCGCCGTTCTGCTGTTCGACGCGCAGGATTTCGAGCACGTCTTCGGCCGTCAGCGGTTCGAAATAGAGCCGGTCCGAGGTATCATAATCGGTGCTGACCGTTTCCGGGTTGCAGTTGATCATGATCGTTTCGTAGCCGACCTCTTCAAGCGCGAAGCAAGCGTGGCAGCAGCAATAGTCGAACTCGATCCCCTGGCCGATGCGGTTGGGACCGCCGCCGAGGATCACGACCTTCTTGGCGTTCGAGGGCGCAGCCTCGCACTCGGGCGCGCCGAACAGCGGGCCTTCGTAAGTCGAATACATGTACGGCGTGATCGCCTCGAATTCAGCGGCGCAGCTGTCGATCCGCTTGAACACCGGATGGACGCCCAGCTTGTGACGCAGCGCGCGCACTTCGTCTTCGCTGGTCGCGCCGGCCATCATCTTGAGCGCATCGTGCAGCAGGCCCGAGGAGCGCGCCTGGGTTTCACCCAGCCCGCCCGCGACATGGATGCCGCGCACGGCCAGCGTGGCCAGCCGCTTGTCGGAGAAGCCCATCGCCTTGAGCCGGCGCAGACCGGCCGCATCGTTGGGCAGGCCATCTTCCATGATCGCCGATTCCTCAGCGATGATTTCGGCAATGTGGCGCAGGAACCACTGGTCGTAGTGGGTGATTGCGTGGATCTCGTCCACGGTGAAGCCTTCGCGGAAGGCCTGGCCGACGATCAGCAAGCGGTCGGGCGTCTGCTTCGACAGCGCGGCGGTGATCTCGTCGCGCCCGGCGCCTTCGAGGTGGACCACGCGGTTGAAGCCGTCGAGCCCGGTTTCGAGCCCGCGCAGCGCCTTCTGCATCGATTCCT
>CALKVF010000064.1 GCA_937996535.1 uncultured Novosphingobium sp.
TCGCTGCCGCCGCCCTTGGCCGCGACATCGACCGAGACCTTGCTACCCGGAACCATGTCGACATGCAGCACGCACGGGGTGTTGTCGCGGGTGTTGCGGCGGGTGAAGGCCGGATCGGCCAGCACCGAGGCCCGCAGCTTGTTGTCGGGATTGTTGTAGGCCCGGCGCACGCCTTCATCGACCACGTCCTGCAGGCTGAGGTCGGATTCGAGCCGGCAGTTCTGGCCCCACTCGATGAACACGTTGACGATCCCGGTATCCTGGCAGATCGGGCGATGCCCTTCGGCGCACATCCGGCTGTTGGTCAGGATCTGGGCGATGGCGTCCTTGGCGGCCGGACCCTGTTCGGCGTCATAGGCTTCGCCCAGCGCGCGAATGTAATCCATCGGGTGGTAAAAGCTGATATATTGCAGCGCATCCGCCACACTATCGATCAGGTCCTGCTCGCGGATCGTCACCATTTCGGCCATCACTTGCTCCATCGCAGCCAAGAGGAATCGATTGCCCCTTAGGCCTGCCAAATTCTCCCGTCAAAGCGCTTGGCGCGCGAGGGTCATTGGCCTAGAAGGCAACGGATTGCGCCACTGTGTTATCTGTGCAATACAGTGGTTCCGAAGGGTTCACCGATGACCATGACCGCCGAACTTCCCGTTGCCACCACCTCCGCCGCCCGTAAGGCGATGATCGACAGCCAGCTGCGCGTCAGCGGCGTGAACGAGGAATGGGTGCTGGCCGCCTTTGCCGCTACGCCGCGCGAAGACTTTGTCCCCGCCGCCGCACGCGGCCACGCCTATATCGATCGCGCGATTCCGCTCGATGCCGGCCACGCCCTGCCGGCTCCGCTGGTCCACGGCCGGATGCTGGGCGAAGCCGTCCCGACCAAGGCCGATGCCGTGCTGCTGGTCAGCTGCGGGAGCGACTATCTCGCCGCGCTGGTCCGTCCGCTGGCCGGATCGCTCGACGTGGTCAGTGCCGCCGATGCCACCACCCGCAAGGGCAAGGGCAAGTACAGCCTCGTGCTGATCGACGGCGCGATCGAACAGCTACCCGCCGGCCTTGCCGCCGATCTGGCCGAAGGCGGCCGGATCGTGACCGGGCTGGTTGAAAACGGCGTCACCCGCCTCGCCTCGGGCCGGGTGATCGGCGGCCAGGTGGCCCTGCTGCCGCTCGCCGAAATCGGCATCCCGGTGCTGAACGAATTCGCTGCCCCCAAGCGCTGGAGCTTCTGACCATGACCCTGATGCGCCGCGCGCGAGTCGCGCAGCTTACCCTGCTGGGCACCGCGGCGCTGGCCGCCGCCCCGGCGCTGGCGGACGATCTGCGCGGCGCGCTGGTCATGGCCTACAACACCAACCCGACGCTGCAGGCCGCCCGCGCCTCGCAGCGCGCGGTCGATGAAGGCGTGCCGATCGCCCGCGCTGCGGCGCTGCCCTCGCTCTCGGGCACCGCGACCTACAGCGAATACCTCCATTCGAGCACCGCGAGCCCGCTCGCGCCCGACCGCAATCTCGATGCCCAGGCCAATCTCGGTATGCCGGTCTATGCCGGCGGGGCGATCAAGAACTCGCTGCGCGCGGCCCAGACCCGCGTCGAGGCCGGACAGGCCGACCTGCGCGGCGTGGAAAGCGGCGTGTTCAGCCAGGTCGTTGCGGCCTATATGGACGTGATCCTGGCCGGCGCCGTGGTCGATCTCAACAAGCAGAACGTCCAGCGCCTCGAAGTGAACCTTCAGGCCACCAAGGACCGCTTCGAGATCGGCGACCTTACCCGCACCGACGTGGCCCAGTCGCAGTCGCGTCTGGCCCTCGCTCGCGGCCAGACCCGTTCGGCCCAGGCCAGCCAGACCGCCGCGCGCGAACGCTATATCCAGGTGATCGGCAAGGTGCCCGAAAACCTCGAATCACCGCCCGCGCTCACCGGCCTGCCGGGCAGCGGCGACGATGCCGTCGACATCGCGCTGCAAAGCAACCCCGACCTGATCGCCGCGCGCCAGCGCAGCAAGGCCGCCGGTTATGACACCGCCGTCTCGGGCGCCGGGCGTCTGCCGCGCGTCAGCGTCTTCGCCGGGGCCGACTATTCGGACTATCTCGGCTCGAACCAGATCCCGGGCGCCGCCCAGCACGCCACCACCACCACGGCCGGCGTGCGTGCCTCGATCCCGCTGTTCCAGGGCGGCCTGCCCGCGGCCCAGCGCCGCCAGGCCCAGGCCCGCGCAGGCGCGGCGATGGAACAGGAAATCGGCGTCGAACGCGCGGTGATCGCCAATGTCCGCTCGGCCTTTGCCCAGTGGCAGGCCGCGCTCAGCCTGACCGATTCGTCGCAGACCGCGGTCGATGCCGCCCAGCTCAGCCTTGAAGGCGTGCGCGCGGAAAACACCGTCGGCAACCGCACGATCCTCGACATCCTCAACGCCGAAAATGAACTGCTGACCGCGCAGGTCCAGCTCGTCACCGCCAAGCGCAATGCCTATGTCGCGGGCTTCAACCTGCTGGCCGCGATGGGCAAGGCCGATGCCGGCAAGATCGGCCTCGATGGCGGCGCGCTCTATGATCCGGGTGACAACTACAACCGGGTCAAGGCCAACATCTGGGACTGGGCAAGCGACCCCGCCCCGACCCCGCACGCCACCCGCACCGTTGACTCAAAGGCCGAGGACGGTCCAGTTAACCAATAGTGATTCAGGGTGATTCTGGCCCGGCGGGCGTCTGCCCCGGGCCGTTGATGGGGTAATTGGCCATGCGCCAGTCTGGTGAACCGTCGGTTGAGGAAATCCTCAGCTCGATCAAGAAAGTCATCGCGCGCGACAACCGCGCCGGGGCCGCGGTCGAACGGCGCGAGCGCAGCGAACGCGGCGTGGCCGCCCCGGACAGCGAAGACGTGCTCGATCTCGGCGCGATCGGCACCTTCATCGATGAAGACGAAGACGCCGGCCAGCCCACTCTGGTCAACCCGCTGACCGCCAGCTCGATCAGCGAATCGCTTGCCGCGCTGGCGATGCTCTCGGAACCGGGCGTCCCGCCCCAGATCGTGCGGTCGGGCGAAACCTCGCTGGAAGGCATGGTGCGCGAACTGCTGCGCCCGGCCTTGGCTGACTGGCTCGACAAGAACCTGCCCCCGCTGGTGGAGCACATGGTTGCGGTCGAGATAGCGCGGATCGTCGGCAAGCAGGGCTGAACGCCCTTCCCCCGCCGCGCGCCTGCGGCTAATCCTGGGCGCATGATCAAGTCTTCTGCCGCGCTCGGCGCGCTCGCCTTCCTGCTGTCCGCCACTCCGGCGCTGGCTGATTCGCCCGCTCCGGCTGCCCCTGCCAAGGGGCTCCCGGCCAAGGGCCTCAGCGTGCAGGATCTGCTCACTCTCAAGCGGCTCGGCGCGCCGGTGGCTTCGCCCGATGGGCAATGGGTGGTCTATCAGCAGACCGACACCGATCCACAAAGCTACAAGCGTTCGACCGGCCTGTGGCGGATCTCCACCCGTGGCGGCACCCCGCAGCGGATCGCCGACCTGGCCGATGCGGGCGAAAACAGCCCGGCCTTCTCCCCCGACGGGCGCCGGCTCTATTTCCTCTCGGACAAGTCGGGCAAGGACCAGCTGTGGCTGCTCGACCTGACCGATCCTGCCGCCGTTCCGGTGCAGGCCAGCGATTTCAAGGCCGATGTCGCCGGTTTCAAACTCTCGCCCGATGGCGCGCGGGTGCTGGTCTGGGGCGATGTTGCGCGCAGCTGCCAGACGCTGGGCTGCGATAGCGATGGCAACACCGCGCTGCCGGGTCCGGGCACCGGACGGCTCTATCAGGATGGCAGCGGCTTTGTGCGCCACTGGGACGCGTGGGAAACCCCGGGCAATTACAGCCGCGGTTTCGCCTTTGCGCTGGGCGGCGATGGCAAGGTCAGCGGCGCGGGCGCCGCACTTGACGGGCCGGTCGGCACGCTGACCGGCGACACCCCATCCAAGCCGATGGGCGGGGGTGACGAACTGGCGTGGAGCGCGGATTCCAAGTCGGTGTTCTTCGCCGCGCGTCAGGCCGACCGCAACGAGCCGACTTCGACCAATCTCGACATCTGGCACTCCGCGCTCGATGGTCAGGCGCCGCACAACCTCACGGCTGACAATCACGGCACCGACACCGCGCCTGCGGCATCGCCCGATGGCCAGTGGCTGGCCTGGGAGGCGATGGCGCGGCCCGGCTATGAAGCCGACCGGCTGGTGATCCAGCTGCTCAACCTCAAAACCGGTGCGCGCCGCGCGCTGACCCAGAACTGGGACCGTTCGGCCGGCTCGATCGCCTGGACCCCGGATTCCAAGGCGCTGCTGGTCACCGCCGAAGACGTGATGGACGTGCCGGTGTTCCGCGTTGACCTCGCCAGCGGCAAGATCACCCGGCTGGCGCTTGCCCCCAAGGGCCAGAACGACGGCCACATCAGCAATCTCGCGCCGCTCGCCGATGGCCGCCTGCTCTACACGCGCGACGGCGTGGCCCGCCCGGCCGAAGTGTGGCTGGCCGCCAAGGGCAAGCCCGGCACCGCGCTGACCCATGCCAACGATGCCCAGCTTGCCGCGCTGGCGCCGGTCACCAGCCGCCGCTTCAGCTTCAAGGGCGCGAACGGCGATGTGGTCTGGGGCCAGATCCACGAACCGGCGGCTGCCGCCGGCAAGCTGCCGGTGCTGCTGCTGGTCCACGGCGGGCCGCAGGGCTCGTTTGGGGATAGCTGGTCGTTCCGCTGGAACCCGGGGCTGTTCGCCGCGCAAGGCTACGGCGTGGTCTCGATCGATTTCCACGGCTCGACCGGATACGGTCAGGGCTTCACCGATGCGATCAACCGCGACTGGGGCGGCAAGCCGCTGGAAGACCTCAAGCTCGGGCTGGTCGATGCCCTGGCCAACCATCCCGAACTCGATGGCGCCAACGCCTGCGCGCTCGGCGCCTCCTATGGCGGCTACATGATGAACTGGATCGCCGGGCAGTGGAGCGACCGCTTCAAGTGTCTGGTCCAGCATGACGGCGTGTTCGATGCCCGGGCGATGGCCTATGAAACCGAAGAACTGTGGTTCGACGAATGGGAGCACGGCGGCCATCCCTATTACGAAGCCCCGGCCGAGTTCGAAAAGTGGAACCCGGTGAACCATGTCGCCAACTGGCAGACCCCGATGCTGGTGATCACCAGCGAAAAGGACTTCCGCATTCCCTATACCCAGGGCCTCGCTGCCTTCACCGCGCTCCAGCGCAAGGGCGTGCCGAGCCAGCTGCTGGTCTTCCCGGATGAGAATCACTGGGTCTTGAAGCCCAAGAACTCGCTCCAGTGGCACACCACCGTGTTCGACTGGCTGGGCCGCTGGCTCAAGCCCGGAAAGTAAGCACGATGGCCCGTCCCGATCCCGCGCTGCTCGATGCGGCGCGCTATCCCTACCGCACCGAGACGACGACGCGGTTTGCCGATGTCGATCCCAACCGCCATCTCAACAACGTCGCGCTTGCCGCGATGATGGAAGACGGGCGGGTGCGCTTCAACTTCGCGATCGGGTTTCGCGAGGCAATCGCCCCGCGCCGCGCAATGGTGGCCAGCATGGGGATCGAATATCTCGCACAGGGCTATTTTCCCGATCCGGTCGAAGTCCAGGCGGGCATCGAAAGCGTCGGGCGGACCAGCTTCGTGGTGATCCAGTTGCTGACCCAGGGCGGGCGGGCCGTGGCCTTTGCCCGCTCGGTGATCGTCTGCATCGATGGCGATGCGCCTTCGCCGATTCCCGACGCCTTCCGCACCAAACTGCTGGGCAAGTGGGGACTGGCGGCATGAGCACCCCGACCGACGAACTCGCCCGCGCCCGCGCCGCGCTGGCCACCAACGGCGGCGATGCCACGCGCCGCCACATCTTCCTCTGCGCCGAACCACAGAAGGGCGAATGCTGCTCGGCCGCGGTGGGCGCGCCGGCGTGGAAATTCCTCAAAAAACGGCTCAAGGAACTGGGGCTCGACCGCGACGGCGGGATCGCCCGGACCAAGGCCGATTGCCTCAAGATCTGTGCCGCCGGGCCGGTCGCGGTGGTCTATCCCGAGGGCGTCTGGTATCATTCCTGCACCCAGGACGTGCTGGAGCGGATCATCCAGGAACACCTGGTCGGCGGCGTTCCGGTCGAGGATTTCCGCCTCTATCCCGCCGGCTCGGACGCCGAATAGGCCGCTCTGGCCAACCCCTGCGGTTCATGGCATCATCGCCTGCATAACATAAGCAGGAGAGCGGCCATGACCATTGCGCGCCTGATTGCGGGACGAGACCCCACCACCATCGTGAGCTGCGATGCCGCGATGAGCGTCGATGACGCCGTGCGATTGCTCGCGGAAAAACGCATCGGCGCCCTGCCGGTCTACAAGGAAGGGCGGATCGCCGGGATCTTTTCGGAACGCGATGTGGTCAGCCAGCTGGCCCGCCACGGCCCGGCGATGCTGGCCAAGACCGTGGGCGAAGTGATGACCGCCCCGGCAATCACCGTTGATCCTTCAACCAGCATCCTGGCCGCCCTGGCGCTGATGACCCGGCGCCGCATTCGCCACCTGCCGGTGGTGGACGACAGCGGCCCGCTCGGGTTCATTTCGATCGGCGATCTGGTCAAATACCGGATCGAACGGATCGAAACCGAAGCCGAGGCCATGCGCAGCTATATCCAGAGCGCCTGACGCACGCTTGCGGCGGGGCGGGGGAAGGCCTAGATCGGGGGCATGGATGCCCCCACCATGACCTTGAGCCCCTCTGCCGCCGCCCGCGTTGCCGCGATCGCGGCCAAGCAGGGCAAACCCGCCATCCTGCGCCTCGCGGTCGAAGGCGGGGGCTGTTCGGGCTTTCAATATCGCTTTGCCCTGGCCGACACCCGCGAAGCCGATGACCTGGCGGTCGAAACCGCCGGAGTGACGCTGGTGGTCGATCCGATGAGCCTCGATCTCGTCGCCGGCAGCGTGGTCGACTATGTCGAATCGCTGGGCGGTGCTGCCTTCCGGGTCGAAAATCCCAACGCGGCCTCGGGCTGCGGCTGCGGCTCAAGCTTCGCCGTCTGATGAAAATCGCCAGCTTCAACATCAACGGGATCAAGGCCCGCCTGCCCCGCCTGCTCGAATGGCTGGAGGAAACCCGGCCGGCAGTTGCCTGCCTGCAGGAAATCAAGACCCAGGACGAAGGCTTCCCCGCCGACGAGTTCCACAAGCTGGGCTACCATTCGCTGTGGCACGGGCAGAAGGGCTTCAACGGGGTCGCGATTCTGGCCGATGGCACCGCCCCGGTCGAAGTGCAGCGCGGCCTGGCGGGCGAGCCCGAGGACGAACATTCGCGCTATCTGGAAGCCGAGGTGTTCGGCGTGCGGGTGGCCTGCATCTATCTGCCCAACGGCAATCCGGTGCCCGGCCCCAAGTTCGACTACAAGCTGCGCTGGATGGACCGCCTGCGCGCGCGCATGGCCGAGATCGCGGCCGAGGAAGTCCCCGCGGTGGTGATCGGCGATTACAATGTCATTCCCCACGATCACGACATCTGGGCCCCGGCGGCGATGGCCGACGATGCGCTGATGCAGCCGCAATCGCGCGATGCCTATGCCCGCCTGCTCGGCGATGGCTGGACCGACGCGCTGGGGCTGCACCACCCGCAGGGCGGGATCTGGACCTTCTGGGACTATCAGGCGGGCGCCTGGCAGCGCGATCACGGCTTCCGGATCGACCATGCCCTGCTGTCGCCCGAACTGGCCGACCGGCTGGTCGCCTGCGGGGTCGACAAGGATCATCGCGGGCGCGAAAAGGCCAGCGATCACGCGCCGGTCTGGGTCCAGCTGCGGCGCGACTGAAAAGGGCGGACCTTGCGGCCCGCCCCATCAGCTATCAACGATAGAACACGTGGTTATCAACCCGCGCAAGGCGGGTGAGATGCCAGCCGGGCGAAACCCGCGCGGCATGGAAATAGAGCGCGCCTTCGACCTGGCTGGTCCAGCTGTTCTCATGCGCGATCTGGGCCATCGCCACGGCGTTCTTCCAGCCGCGCGAGGTCTTCGAGATCGCCGGCATGGCATTGCCGCGCACGAACGAGAACTGCGAGCGCTGGAACACGACGCCGCAATAGGAGTTGGGGAAGCGGCCCGACTTCGAGCGATTCACGATCACGCGGCCGACAGCCAGCTGACCGTCGAGCGATTCGCTCTTGGCTTCGAAATAGATCGCACCGGCCAAGCAGTTCAGTTCGCGCGAGAGTTCGGCGGGCTGGGGCTGGGCGGCGACGAGATCGGCGAGGCTGGAAGCCTTGGCGGCTTCGCTGCTCGAACCGGAGACAGCAGCGGTCGACACGCCGGCTGCGTCGGGCAGCGGCTGGACCACGGGCTGGGAAAGGGCGGGGGTGGTCGATTCCTGTGAGATTACCGCAGGAGCAAGGCTCTGTGCGGAAGCGCCCGAACCGTCGGCGCTGGCAACAATCGTCAAAATCGTGGCGGCCACGGCAATCGCGCTGGCCTTGTTCAACTTGTAACTCATCAAATCATCGCATTGGGCGGTTGACGAGCCCGGCGCAGGATGGGTTGGAAGTGGATCGGATTGCTCCGATTGCCCCCCAGCCAGAAGTCCTGCCGGCTGTCCCCCGTCTGCGTGCTAGCGAAAAAAGCCTGAGTGCTTTCCGCGCCGCCTGCGCACGAACGTAAAAGGTTTGCGCCCCTAGTTTTTGCAGTGCAGCAGAGTCAACTGGCCGCGTCGGTCAATCCGATGAGCCGTTCCCCATCCGCGATATCCAGTTCAATAATCCACAAATCGCGGTCCTGTGCGCCCCGCCGCTCCAGGTATTCATCGATTTCACGTTTGTTGTCAGGATCTTGAGACTTGGAAAGGGTCCATTTCCGGTCCCCGTCAAGGCTTGGCATACGCTCGTAAACCCGCGGATTTTCGCCGCGATCGGTCAGGAGGACCAGAATCGTCCCACCTTCCGGCTCGCCCTTGTGGAGCACCGAGGCAAAGCCGCCAGCCTGCCCGGTCGCGCGGATCAGCGCCGAGACTTCAAGGTGCGCTGGCAGCCGCGCGGTCAGGCGGCGTCGCGATCGATCGAGTTGGCGAGCAGCGCATAGAGCGCCTCGGCCCCGGGCGCTTCGCCCAGCGCGCCGTGCATCGCATCGTCGCGCATCATCCGGCTGATCGCCGCCAGCGCGTGAAGGTGCGCCGCACCGGCCGCCTCGGGCGAGAGCAGGCCGAAGATCATGTTGACCGGCATCCCGTCAGCGGCATCGAAGGCCACCGCGGATTCAAGCCGGAAAAAGGCCGCAACCGGGCGGTTGAGCCCGGGCAGGCGGGCATGGGGAATGGCCACCCCGCGCCCGAACCCGGTGCTGCCGAGCTTTTCCCGCTCTTCGATGCGTTCGAGCACCAGCGTGGCATCAAGCCCGTAAACGCTGGCGAACCGCGCCGCGAGCTGTTCGAGAATTGCCTGCTTGCTATCGGCCTGGATGGTGCCGACGGCTTCGGGCTGAAGTTGAAAAAGTGCAGTCATGAGCGGGCCATTGTCCCCGTGTACCGGCAAGATGCGGACAGGGGCAAACGAGACAGGAACCCTGCCAGCTTGCCCCCCTCCTACCTTTGGATTTTGCGCGCCTTTACCCTGCGCGTCAGGAAGGTTCAACCCAGCCGATCGAACCATCACCGCGGCGATAGACCATATTATGCTTTCCCGTGCCAGCATTTTTGAACAGCAAGGCATTGGTGTTGCGCAGATCGAGCATCATCACCGCGTCGGAAACCGTGGCCTCGGGCACGTCGACCCGGGTTTCGGCGATCACCACCGGGGCATCGATGCTGATCTCCTCAGCCGCCTCGTCGGGCTCGACGAACACGGTATAAGCGGCCTCTTCAGCCTTCAGCGCATGGGCGGCGGCTTCGTGGCGATCCTTGATCCGGCGCTTGTAACGGCGCAGCTGCTTGTCGATCTTCTCGGCTGCCTGATCGAGCGCGATATGCGCATCTTGGGCGATGCCCGCGCCCTTGAGGATCAGGCCCTGCATCACGTGGGTGACGATATCGCAGCGGAATGCCCCGGCAGGTGCCCGGTTGAACGTGACCTGCGACGACAGCGCGCTCGCGAAATACTTGTCAGTGATGGCGGAGAGGCGGTCCTGAGCGTGTGCCTGCAGCGCAACGCCGGTTTCGATCTGGTGGCCGGAAACGCGAATGTCCATGTCGTGCCTTCTCCTCTTGGTAAAGCTCGACCCGGCCCGGCCCCCTAACTCTGGTCGCTCCAGAGCGGTGACTTGACCGTTTCGAGAAAGGCGGCGTGCGCCGCCAGTTCCGTCTCGCTCGCCGCGTGCGGACGGGCGGGACGAAAGGTTCGCTCGCGCGCCGGCGCAGCAACCGGCGCGGCAAGAGCATCCTGAGCATCGGCGACCAGCGAGAGGCCGATCTGGCGGCCCCCGGTCAGCTCGACATAGACCTGGGCGAGCAGCTCGGAATCGAGCAGCGCCCCGTGCTTGGTGCGGTGGCTGCGATCGATGCCATAACGCGTGCAGAGCGCATCAAGGCTGAGCTTGGCGCCGGGATGGCGGACCTTGGCCAGCGCCACGGTATCGATCATCCGGGTGCGGCTGACCGGTTCAAGCCCGCACATTTCGAGTTCGGTGTTGATGAAGCCGAAGTCGAACCCGGCATTGTGCGCGACCAGCATCGAATCGCCGATGAATTCGAGGAATTCACCCGCGCGTTCGTGGAAACGCGGCTTGTCCGACAGGAACGCCGCCGACAGCCCGTGCACCGCTTCGGCGGCGGCCGGCATATCGCGGTCGGGGTTGAAATAGGCGTGGAAGGTACGGCCCGTGACCACCCGGTTGACCATTTCGATGCAACCGATCTCGACCAGCCGGTCACCAGTCTTGGGATCAAGGCCGGTCGTTTCGGTGTCGAAGATGATCTCGCGCATTACCCGTTTGATATCGGCCCCTGCGCGGCGGCTGACAAGGGGGGAAAGCTTAAATTTCGCGTCCGCCCGCAGCCGGCCCTTCGAGCAGGGTCAGGGCATGGACCAGCCGCTGCACGGCATGGCGCGTTTCGGCCAGCGAAGTGCCGGTATCGATGACATAATCGGCGCGCGCGCGCTTTTCGGCATCGGGCACTTGCAGCGCCAGAATCCTGGCAAACTTTTCCTCGGTCATCCCGGGGCGGGCGAGCACACGCTCGCGCTGCATCTCGGCCGGGGCGGAAACGACCACCACCGCATCGACGGTTTTCCAGCCGTCCTTTTCATAGAGCAGCGGGATATCGAACACGATCAGCGGCTGCTCGCGGTTGTCGGCAAGGAACTGGTGCCGCATCGCGCCAACGGCGGGATGGACGATGGCCTCAAGCCGGGCGAGCGCCTCGGGATTGCCGAACACCGCCGCGCCGAGCTTCTGCCGCTCGACCCCTTCGGGGCCGGTGGTGCCGGGAAAGGCCCGCTCGATCGGCTCGAGCAGTGCGCCGTTCGGGCCCTGCAATTCGTGCACCGCCTTGTCGGCATCGAACACCGGCACGCCCAGCCCCTGAAACATCGCCGCGACCGCCGATTTGCCCATGCCGATCGAACCGGTGAGGCCAAGGATAAGGGGGCGCTGTTCGCTCATCGGGTCAACATCTCGCGCAGGTCGGCATCGCCGGTGCGCGGCGGGGCCACGCCAAAGAATTTCTCGAACGCGGCCGCCGCCTGCCCGATCAGCATGGCCAAGCCATCGATCGTGGGAAAGCCGCGCCGCCGCGCCTCGATGAGCAGCGGCGTGTCGAGCGGATGGGTGACGATATCATAGACCACGCTGCCCGGCGGGGCATGGCTGAAATCGAATTCAAGCGACGGCTTGCCGGCCATGCCCAGCGGGCTGGCGTTGATGATCAGATCCAGCAGGCCCTCGCGGTCATCAAAGGCAAAGTCGGTTTCAGGCGCGAAGTGCGCCAGATCGACCGCGTGATGATCATCGCCCGTGGCCAGATCATCGAGCAGCGCACGCGCCTGCACCGGATCGCGCGCGGCGACCACCAGGACGAAGCCCTTGTCGGCCAGTGCCGCCACGATTGCCCGCGCCGCGCCGCCCGCGCCCATGATCCGCGCCATGCGGAAATGATGCTGCTGTGCGAGCACAGGCTGGAGCGGCTCCAGAAAGCCGGCAACGTCGGTGTTATAGCCGGTCAGCCGGCCATCGGCGCCGCGCACCACGGTGTTCACCGCCCCGACCCGCGCCGCCAGCGGATCGATCGCATCGAGCAGCGGCATCACCGCCTGCTTGTGCGGCATGGTGACATTGCAGCCGCGCCAATCGGGATCGGCGCGGCGCGCGGCGAAATAGTCTGCCAGCCCTTCCGTGCGGAGATGGACCGCGCGATAATCGGCCGCAATGCCGAGCTGGCGCAGCCAGAAACCGTGAATCGCGGGGCTTTTCGACTGGACGATGGGATCGCCGATCACTTCGGCGTAAGCGGTCATCGCGGCAATTCCCCCAAGTCCCTGAGCGCGCCCAGCACCGCCAGCAGCGGCATCCCCAGCACGGTGAAATGATCGCCGGTGATGCTTTCGAACAGTTGCACCCCGCGCGCCTCGATCCGGAATGCCCCGGCGCAATAGCCCACCTCGGGCCATTCGTGATCAAGGTAGTCGGCAATGAACGCCGGATCGAGCCCGCGGACCTTGAGCACGGCCAGCGCGGCGTGGCTCCACACCACTTCGCCATCGCGCACCAGCGCGGCGGCGCTGTGCAGCCGCATCGCCCGGCCTGAGAAGAAGCGCAGATGCTCGGCCGCATTATCCCGGCTGTTCGGCTTGTCGAAGCGCCGCCCTTCGACCTCGACCAGCGAATCGCTGCCCAGAACCAGCGCGCCAGGCTCTGCGGCAGACACCGCCAGCGCCTTGGCCTCTGCCAGCGCGAGCGCGATCTGCGCCGGGCCAGCCTCACCCAGCGAGGCTTCGAGCGCGCGTTCATCCAGCGCTGCCGGCACGGCCCGGAACGCTACCCCGGCGGCCTCGAGCATGGCCTTGCGCGATCCGCTTTGCGAGGCGAGCACCAGAGTCACAGCGGAACCTCATCCTTGGGGGCGCGAAATTCGTTGTAGAGCGTGATGATCGCAGCGGCCGCCTCTTCGATCGAGCGGCGGGTGACGTCGATCACCGGCCAGTCGTTGTCCGCGAACATCCGCCGCGCGAACTGCACTTCGCGGCCCACCCGCTCTTCATCGACATAGGCCGTCTCGGGCGCCTGGTTGAGCGAGAGCAGCCGGTTCCGCCGCACCTGAATCAGGCGTTCGGGCGCGGTGGTCAGCCCGACCACCAGTGGATGCTTCAGCCCGAACAGCGCCGGCGGCGGCGGGCTTTCGACCACGATCGGGATATTGGCGACCTTGTAGCCGCGCTGGGCGAGATAGATGCTGGTCGGGGTTTTCGAGGTGCGCGACACGCCGGCCAGCACGATGTCAGCCTCTTCCCAATCTTCCCACAGGATGCCGTCATCGTGGGCAATGGTATAGTGAATCGCATCGACCCGCGCGAAATAGGCTTCGTTCATCGCGTGCTGGCTGCCGGGACGGCGCGCGTGCGGGTTCTGCCCCAGCGCCGAGCCCAGCGCCTCGATCGCGGTTTCCAGCACCGGGACCACCGGCAGGCCCAGCGCGCGGCAGCGTTCTTCCAGCCGGCCGCGGGTTTCGATGTTGGCCATGGTAAAGAATACCAGCCCGGGATTTGTGGCGATTTCCGCCATGATCCGGTCAAGGTGCTGCTGCGAGCGGACCATTGGCCAGAAATGGCGGATGACATCGGCCCCCTCGAACTGCGCGAGCGCCGCCTTGGCGATCATCTCGAGCGTTTCGCCCGTCGAATCCGACAGGAGGTGGAGGTGGAGCCGGGACATCGTGTGGTGAATTTGCCGCCCTGTGGATGATTTGCCGCATAAACCACGGGAGAAGCCCCCGGACAAGTTCGGGATGGAATTCCCCCCACGCTACCCGGATTCCCAGTCCCCATTTGTGGACATGTGGACGGCGTTCCCCACAGGCTGGGGATAGGGGGGATAACCTTGGCTTGACGCAAGCAGCTCACGATTCGGATTGCGCTTTGGCCTGTTCAACCCGGGACAATTCAGGCAAGGCGCGGCTGTTCCCGCTATCCACAGCCCAACAGCTACAAGAATCCTTTAGAATCTAATTTGATTATTGATTGGATATCACGCGATGCCCGGTTTGCTCCTTCGTACCCTGCGCGGTGAAAATCTGCGTCCGCGCCCGACCTGGCTCATGCGGCAGGCCGGGCGATACCTGCCCGAATACCGCGCACTGCGCGCCGAAAAGGGCGGTTTTCTGGCGCTGGTCTATGACAGTGAAGCCGCGGCCGAGATCACGCTTCAGCCGATCCGCCGCTATGGCTTTGACGGGGCGATCCTGTTTTCCGACATCCTGATCGTGCCCTATGCGATGGGGCAGGATCTGCAGTTCCTGGTCGGCGAAGGACCGCACCTTTCGCCCCGGCTGGTCGATGCCGGGCTTGAAGCGCTGCACGCCGTGCCCGAACGCCTGACCCCGATCTATGAAACGGTGCGGCTCGTGAAGGCCCAGCTCCCGGCCGACAAGACCATGCTCGGCTTTGCCGGCAGCCCGTGGACGGTCGCAACCTACATGGTCAACGGCGAGGGTAGCCGCGACCAGCACGAAACCCGCGCCATGGCCTATCGCGACCGCGCGGCATTCCAGGCGATCATCGATGCGATCGTGGGCGTGACCGTGGACTATCTTGCCGGGCAGATCATGGCCGGCGCCGAAGCCGTGCAGCTGTTCGACAGCTGGGCGGGCAGCCTTGCTCCCGCGGAATTCGAGCGCTGGGTGATTGCGCCCAATGCGGCGATCACCGCCCAGATCAAGCAGCGCTTCCCCGAAGTGCCGGTGATCGGCTTCCCCAAGGGTTCAGGCGAAAAGCTTCCCGCCTATGCCCGCGAAACCGGGGTCGACGCGGTTGGCATCGATGAAACCATTGATCCGCTGTGGGCCGCCAAGGCGCTTCCCGCCGGACTACCGGTGCAGGGCAATCTCGATCCGCTGCTGCTCTTGTCGGGCGGCACGGAAATGGAAACCCAGACCCTGCGCGTGCTTGATGCCTTTGCCGATCGTCCGCACGTGTTCAATCTGGGCCACGGGATCGGCCAGACCACCCCGCTCGAAAATGTCGGCGAATTGCTTGGGCTGGTGCGCGGCTGGCGCTAATCGGTTATGGGTAATGCATGGATGAGGTACTTGCCGTGACCTATCTCTGGCTGAAAGCTGGCCATGTGATCTTCGTGATCTTCTGGATGGCGGGCCTGTTCATGCTGCCGCGCTATTTCGTCTACCATCAGGAATGTGCCCCTGATGCCCCGGAAAACGCCCTCTGGGTAGAGCGTGAGCGGCGTCTGCTGCGGATCATCCTGTGGCCGGCGATGACCATCGCCTGGGTGCTGGGCGTGGCTCTGGCGTTAACCATCGGGGCCTTTGGCGCCCCGTGGTTCCACATCAAGCTGGCATTCGTGCTGGTGCTGACCGCCTATCAGGTCTGGCTATCGGGCTACCATGTCCGGCTGGCGCGCGGCGAACGGGCGCTGGCGGGCCGCACGCTGCGAATTTTGAATGAAGTTCCCGGCATGGCGGCTGCCGTGATCGTGATCATGGTGATCCTCAAGCCGCTGAGCTGAAACGCCCCACCTCTCGGGCGTTGACGCAGACCCGGCCAGCGCCTATTTGCGCCCTTGTCCGGCACACGAACCGCGCACCATGCGCGGCGCGATCCGCTTTCCCCAAGCCCATGATCGGCCGGCCATTTCCAGACTATCACATCCCCCGGATGGAACCCGACACATGCATCTTAAAGAACTCAAGAAAAAAACCTCCGCCGAGCTGGTCGAAATGGCCGAAGAGCTTGGCGTCGAGAGCGCCTCGACCCTGCGCCGCCAGGATCTCATGTTCGCGATCCTCAAGGAACTGGCCGAAGACGGCGAACAGATCCTCGGTATCGGTACGATCGAAGTGCTGGCCGATGGCTTTGGCTTCCTGCGCAGCCCCGAGGCGAACTACCTCGCCGGCCCCGACGATATCTACGTTTCGCCCAACCAGGTCCGCAAATGGGGCCTGCGCACCGGCGATACGGTCGAAGGCGAAGTCCGCGCGCCCAAGGACGGCGAACGCTATTTCGCGATCACCAAGCTGATCAGCGTCAACTTCGACGATCCCGAAGCGGTCCGCCACCGGGTCAACTTTGACAACCTCACCCCGCTCTATCCCGATGAGCGGCTGAACCTCGATACGCTCGACCCGACCGTCAAGGACAAGTCGGCCCGCGTGATCGACATCATCAGCCCCCAGGGCAAGGGTCAGCGCGCGCTGATCGTGGCGCCGCCGCGCACCGGCAAGACCGTGCTGCTGCAGAACATGGCCAAGGCCATCACCGACAACCACCCCGAGGTGTTCCTGCTTGTCCTGCTGGTCGACGAACGCCCCGAGGAAGTTACCGACATGCAGCGCAGCGTGAAGGGCGAGGTGATTTCGTCGACCTTCGACGAACCCGCCACGCGTCACGTCCAGGTTGCCGAAATGGTGATCGAAAAGGCCAAGCGCCTGGTCGAACACAAGCGCGACGTGGTGATCCTGCTCGACTCGATCACCCGCCTTGGCCGCGCCTACAACAC
>CALKVF010000065.1 GCA_937996535.1 uncultured Novosphingobium sp.
CCGGCCTCTTCGAACAGGCGCACGGTGCGATAGACCGTGGCGATCGAAATGCGCGGATCGACCGCAACCGCGCGCTCGTGCAGCTTTTCAACGTCGGGATGGTCGGAGCTTTCCGAGAGCACCTTGGCGATCACCCGGCGCTGCTCAGTGATGCGCAGTCCCCGCTCTACGCAAAGTGCCTCGATGTCGATTGCCTGATGCACACGATTGTCCATTAAGAAAGAAAAGCCCCGCCGATCATAGACCGGCGGGGGAATTCTTCAACTGCAAGTCAATTGCGATGCCGTTTGGCGCCGTTTGGCTCAGGCCTTGGGTTTGCGGCCGCGCTTCACGCCGGGCTTGCGGCCCAGACCGATCTGCTTGGCAAGATCGCGGCGGGTTTCGGCATAGTTGGGCGCAACCAGCGGGTAATCGGCCGGCAGGCTCCAGCGTGCGCGGTAGTCTTCCGGGGTCATCGAATGGTGGGTCATCAAGTGCCGCTTGAGCATCTTGAGTTCCATGCCGCAATCGAGGCAGGTGATCTTGTCGGCCTTGACCGAGGCGCGGACCGAGACGGCCGGCTTGAGCGGCGCGGCTTCGGGCGCGGTGGGCGCATTGCCAAGCCCGGCCAACGCACCATAGACATTACCGATCAGCGTCGGCAGTTCATCGACGCCGACACTGTTGTTGCTGACATGCGCAGCAACGATGTCCGAGGTCAGCGTAATCAGCATTTCATTATTGTCAGTCTGGATCGTATCCATGACTTGCCCCTTTGGAACTATTCGCGACCGCTTGGTGATTTGTAAGCGAGTAGGCCGGATAGGTTCGTAACCACGGACTTGATAGTACGTGGTAATACGCAAAACCGCAAGCGGGATCGCAATTCTAACGATTTAGAAAGCTTCCAAACGTGAAAACGTCGCCTGAACTAACTAACGATAGGTATAGGAAAAGGTAATCGCGTCGAGTTTTTCCCCGCTGGGCGTGCGGTAATAGTTAAGGCGTTCGCCGATTTTTGCGAATCCGAAGCCTGAATATAAAACCTCGGCCGGGTTGCCGCGGCGCATTTCAAGCAGCAGGCGTTTGGCACCATTTATCTGTGCCGTTTCGGCACACATTTTTAGCAGAGCAAGCCCGAGGCCCTTGCGGCGATGGGCTGGATCGATCCCGATCAGCAGCAGTTCTGCCTCTTCATAGCCGCTGCGGCACAAGTAAAATCCGGCGGCGGGTTCGCCCTCTGCAGGCGCGCCGCCATGCGCTGCGATCAGGCCATAGGTGCAGGCTCCGACCAGCATGGAGTCTTCAACCTGCCGCCGGCTCCAGGCTTCGCCATATTCGGGTGCGAAGGCGGTCTGCATGACCGCCATGATCCGGTCGAGATCGTCGCCCTGAAAGGTCAAGCGGTGGCTCCGCCGGGGAGCTTGGCATCGGGCGGGCGGCCATAGAGCGGGGCAACGCTGTCCAGCAGGCAGGCGGCGGGCAGCAGGGCAAAGCGCCGGGCATCGCTCCACAGCGCGAGGGCCTCGCCAGCGCCGCGCGCGGCGACCAGTGCCTCGGCCTGGCTGCCGGCGACCAGCGTTTCGCCGCCCTTGGCCGCCTCGGCCGGGGTGAGCGAGGCGACATCGCCGGTGGGGAGGCCCTCGGCGGTAAAGCTCTGGACGAACCATTCGCCGTGCCCGCCGGTGGTGGCGATGGTCACGCCTTGCGCGCCGCGTTCAGCGCGGGCGATCGCGGCGATCAACGCCGGGGTGGCATAGCCCGCGATAGGGACGTTCCACGCGAGCGCCAGGGCCCGCGCCACGGCGATTCCGACGCGCACGCCGGTAAAGCTGCCCGGCCCAAGCGCGGTCACGACCCGGTCGGCCCGGCCTTTGCCGGGCAGGGCGGCGATCATCGGCACCAGTTGTTCGGCATGGCCGCGCCCGAGCAGGCGCCAGTCGCCCGCAACGAGGCTGTCGCCGTCCAGCAAGGCGACCGAGCAAGCCTCGGTCGCGCAGTCGATCACCAGTGTTCGCACCCGGATAGCCTAGCGCGTTACGCGATCCGGTTGAAGGTATCGAAATCGGGGCGCGGGCTGCGCTCGAAGATGCTGGCGGGATCGCCATAGCCCAGCGTCGAGATCATCACCGACTTGTAGTCCGGCGTGTCGGCAAGGAACGCGGCGTCGACGGCATCGTTGGCAAAGCCGGTCATCGGCCCGGTATCAAGGCCGAGCGCACGCGCGGCGACGATGAAATAGGCGGCCTGCAGCGTGGTGTTTAGCAGGGCCGAGCGTTCGCGGAGCGCGTCGTTGCCAGTAAACCAGCTTTTCGCATCGGCGTGGGGGAACAGCCAGGGGAGCTGTTCGTGGAACTGGGTGTCCATCGCGATAATGACCGTCACCGGGGCGGACAGGATCTTCGCGCCGTTGGCCGGCATGGTGCAGGCGGCAAGCTTTTCCTTGGCGGCCTGGCTGGTGCACCACACGAGGCGCGCAGGCAGTTGGTTGGCCGAGGTCGGCCCCATCTTCATCAGATCCCAGATCGCGCGCAGCTGATCATCGCTGACCGGCTGGTCGAGATAGCCATTGTAAGTGCGCGCGGTGCGGAACACTTGATCGAGCGCGGCGTCGGCAAGCGGCTGGGCCATGGTGAAGCAATCCCCCTCGTTACTTGTGCAATATGAAGTTTTAGTTGGAACGGGCCGGCGATCAGGCCGCGCGCACTTCGCTCACTTCGGGGACGTAGTGCTTGAGCAGCGTCTCGATCCCGTTCTTAAGCGTCGCGGTGGATGACGGGCAGCCCGAACAGGCCCCCTGCATCGAGAGATAGACCACGCCTTCGCGGAAACCGCGATAGACGATGTCGCCGCCGTCATTGGCCACAGCCGGGCGCACGCGGGTTTCGATCAGTTCGCGGATCTGCAGGATCACATCGGCATCGGCCGGGTCATCGCCGAAATCGGCATCTTCACCGGGCACCGCGATGCCGCTGGCATCGGGGCCGCGCAGCAGCGGCGCGCCGGTGATGAAGTGATCGAGCAGCATCGCCACGACCTGCGGCTTGAGCGCTGACCACGACGTGCCAGGCCCCGCGGTGACCGAGATGAAATCGCGCCCGAAGAACACGCCGGTGACATCGCCAAGGCTGAACAGCGCTTCGGCCAGCGGCGAGGCGGCGGCCTCTTCCTCGTTGCGGAATTCGCGGGTGCCCACGGGCATGACCTGCTCGCCGGGCAGGAACTTGAGCGTCGCGGGATTGGGCGTGGTTTCGGTTTCGATGAACATGATATCCCTGATGTAGGCTCGGCAAGGGCCGGGGGCAAGGGATCGCAGGCGCGGCGCGGCGGTTTTGGGCGGGGTGGTGGCGGGGCGGGATCGTGATTTTTGCGGCGCGCTATTCACTGGCCCTTCACCTTTGCGCTGCCTATACCTTGAACCATGCTAGTGAAATTCCGGCTCCTGCGCCTGATCGCCTGTAGTGCTCCTGCCGCCCTTGTTCTGACCGCTGCGCTGGCCGGGCCGGCGCTGGAGGCCGCGCCCGCCAAGGTCGATGCCGCGGCGCAAGGGCCGTGGCTCTATCGCGGCAGCGACGTGCCGCAGGACAAGGAATGGGTGTTTGGCGAACTGCCCAACGGGGTGCGTTATGCCGTGCGGCACAATGCCGTGCCGCCGGGGCAGGTTTCGATCCGGATCCGCATGGATGTCGGCTCGCTCTACGAAAGCGAGGCCGAGCGCGGCTATGCCCACCTGATCGAGCATCTGGTGTTCCGCCAGTCGAAGTACCTGGGCGATGGTCAGGCGATCCCGACCTGGCAGCGGCTGGGCGCAACTTTCGGCAGCGATACCAATGCGGTAACCGGGCCGGTCAGCACCACCTTCAAGCTGGATCTGCCGGGGGTGACCCCGGCCTCGCTCGATGAAAGCTTCCGCCTGCTCTCGGGCATGATGATCGCCCCGACGCTGAGCGAGGCCAACGTGCGCACCGACGTGCCGATCGTGATGGCCGAAAAGCGTGAGCGCGGCGGCACGGCAGAGCGCGTTGGCGATGCCACCCAGGCCACCCTGTTTGCCGGGCAGAAGCTTGCCGTGCGCCCGGTGATCGGGACCAGCGAAACGCTCAACGCGGCAACTGCGGCCAGCGTGCGAGCTTTCTACAGTCGCTGGTATCGCCCTGAAAACTGCGTGATCGTGGCGGTCGGCGATATCGATCCGGCCCAGCTTGCGGCGCTGGCGACCAAGTATTTCGGCGATTGGAAGGTGCCGGGCAAGCACACCGCGCCGCCGCCGTTCGGCGATCCGGTGGCCCCGGCGGGCAGCGATCCGGCCAATCCGGTGGGCGAAACCCGCGTCATGGTTGAACCCGACCTGCCGCGCGGGATCACCTATGCGGTGCTGCGCCCGTGGCGGGCGGTCAAGGATACGATTGTCTACAATCAGGGGATCATGATCGATTCGATCGCCCAGGCGATCATCAATCGCCGGCTGGAAGCCCGCGCGCGAGCCGGGGGCAGCTATCTGCTGGCGCAGGTCAGCCAGGAAAAGATCAGCCGCTCGGTCGATGCCACATTCGTGTTCGTCTCGCCGGTCGATGCCAAGTGGCAGGGCGCGCTGGGCGATACCCGCGCGGTGATCGCCGATGCCATGGCCACGCCGCCGACCCAGGAAGAGATCGACCGCGAAGTTGCCGAAATGAACGTTGCGTTCGAAAGCAGCGTCGAGCAGCGCCGTCTGCTTGCTGGCTCGCGGCTGGCCGATGACATGGTGACCGCGCTCGACATCAACGAGACGATCGCTTCGCCTGAAACCGTCCACGCGATCTTCAATTCCTCGCGCGCGCTGTTCACTCCGCAGGCTGTGCTCGAACATACCCGCAAGCTGTTTCAGGGTGCGGTTACCCGCGGGATCTATGTCGCCCCGAGCGAGGGCGAGGCCGATGCTGCCGCGCTCAAGCAGGCGCTGGCCCAGCCGGTGGCCGCAGATCCGCGGGCGCGGGCAGAGAGCAAGGCGATCGCCTTCGCCGATCTGCCGCCGATTGGTACCCCGGCCGCGCCTTCGCTGGTCAAGCCGGCGGACCTGCTCGAAATCGAGCGGGTTGAATTCCCCAATGGGGTCAAGGTGCTGCTCTGGCCGACCACCGACGAACCGGGGCGGGTCACGCTTAAGGTGCGCTTCGGGGCGGGCTACCGCGCCTTTGCGCCGGGCGATGCGGCCTATGTCACGCTGGGCCAGATGGCGCTGGTGCCCTCGGGCGAAGGTCCGCTCGGGCAGGATGAGCTGGATCGGATTTCGACCGGGCGCAAGATGGGCTTCGATTTCGAGATCGGTGACGGCGCGTTCCAGTTCTCGGCCGACACCCGCTCTGCCGATCTGGCCGACCAGCTTTACCTGTTCGCCGCCAAGTTCGCGATGCCGCGCTGGGATACCGCGCCGCTGCTGCGCTCCAAGACCGCGGCCAAGCTGCAATATGAAAGCTATTCGGCGAGCCCCCAGGGCGTGCTCGAACGCGATCTGACCTATTATGAGCGCGGCCGCGATACCCGCTTCGAGACGCCGACCCCGGCACAAATCGATGCCGCCAGCCCCGAAGGCTTCCGCAAGGTCTGGGAGCCGATCCTCGCCCGCGGCCCGATCGAAGTGCAGCTGTTCGGCGATTTTGACCGCGCCAAGGCGATCGAGGCGCTGGGCAAGACCTTTGGTGCGCTGCCCGCGCGCGGCGCGCTGGCCCCGGCCACCGAACCGGCCCGCGTGGCAACCCAGGCGCCGTCGCTGACCCCAGTGGTGCTGACCCATCGCGGCGATCCCAGCCAGGCGGCGGCGTTGGTGGCCTGGCCGACCGGCGGTGGGGTGGGGGCGATCCGCGAATCGCGCCAACTCGAAATCCTCACGCAAGTGTTCCAGAACCGGTTGATGGATGCGCTGCGCGAAAAGCTTGGCGAAGCCTATGCCCCGCAGGTGATCAACAACTGGCCGGTCGATCTCGACAATGGCGGCACGGTCATCGCGCTGGCGCAGCTTTCGCCGCGCGCGGTGCCGATGTTCTATCAGGCCGCGGATCAGATCGCGGCCGATCTGGTCGCCAGCCCGCCGACCCCCGATGAGCTGGCCCGCGTGATCGAACCGCTGCGCCAGCAGTTGACCCGGGCATCAAGCAGCAGCGCCTTCTTCATGTATCACCTTGAAGGGGCGAGCAGCGATCCCCGGCGTTTCGCCGCGCTGCATACGCTGCTTCAGGACTATACCGACACCACGCCCGAGGCGATGCGCGCGCTGGCGGCCAAGTATCTGGTGCCCGGTGCAAGTTGGCGTATCGCGATCATCCCGCAGGGCCAGCAGATCGCCACCGGGACGGGCGCGGCGGCGCTGCCCTCCGCGCATTGACGGGCGCCGGGCAGCGCCCGGCATCGGTGTGACGAGTTCGTAACATTATTGCGCGATTGCGGGGTTTGCCTTTTCGAACTTTGCAATCGGGGCGCGGCGCGGCTATGGCGCGCGCTCGCAAAGGAGCATTGAAACGTGGCAAGCAACTGGACCCCTGAGAGCTGGATGGCAAAGGAAGCACGGCACCTGCCGAGCTATCCCGATGCGGCTGCGCTGGGCCGGGTGGAACAGACCCTTTCGACCTTTCCTCCGCTGGTCTTTGCCGGCGAAGCGCGCGCGCTGAAGGCGGATCTGGCCGAAGTCGCCGCGGGCAAGGGTTTCCTGCTCCAGGGCGGGGACTGCGCTGAAAGCTTTGCCGAGTTTCATCCCAACAACATCCGCGACACGTTCCGCGTGCTGCTGCAGATGGCGGTGGTGATGACCTTCGCCAGCAAGCAGCCGGTGGTGAAGGTGGGCCGCATGGCCGGCCAGTTCGCCAAGCCGCGCTC
>CALKVF010000066.1 GCA_937996535.1 uncultured Novosphingobium sp.
GCCAGCATCTGCGCGCGGGCTTCCTTGCCGATCACGCTCTGAAAATCGCGGACCAGTTCGGGGTAGGGGTGCGGGCCGGCGGCGGTGCCGATGATGTAGAAGGTGTTATGCACGTTGGCGACCCAATCGCGCAGTGCCTCGTTCATCGCGTCCTTGAGCGTGCCTGCGCCAGCGGTGACGGGGCGCACTTCGGCGCCCAGCAGCTTCATGCGGAACACGTTGGGCGCCTGGCGGGCCACGTCGGTCGCGCCCATGAACACGGTGCAGGGTAGGCCAAAGCGCGCGCAAACCGTGGCCGTTGCCACGCCGTGCTGGCCGGCGCCGGTTTCGGCGATGATCCGGGTCTTGCCCATGCGGATCGCCAGCAGGATCTGGCCGATGCAATTGTTGATCTTGTGCGCGCCGGTGTGGTTCAGCTCGTCGCGCTTGAACCAGACCTGGGCGCCGCCGAGATGCTCGGTCAGGCGCGGCGCGAAATACAGCGGGCTGGGCCGGCCGACATAGTGTTCGAGCAGGTCGTCAAACTCTGCCTGGAATGCCGGGTCAGCCTTGGCCTTGTCATACTCACGCTCGAGATCAAGGATCAGCGGCATCAGCGTTTCGGCCACATAGCGGCCACCGAACTGGCCGAAATGGCCGCGTTCGTCAGGCTGGGTGCGATACGAATTGGCGTTTTGCGGTGCGGTCATGATGCCGCGTCGCTTGGCAGATCGCCCCCCGGAAGTCCAGCGTTTCAGCGGGATTGCCCCGGAAAGCTGCGTTACAAATATTGCTGTAAAATGAATGAAAATGTTGCAGTTATGTAACATTGAAATTAACTAAAGACATATATGAACGAAGGGTTCATCGCTCTGACAGCTTCGGCTTCCTAGGTGCTCGTTCGTCCCTTGCGAGGGGCTGAATGATCAAGGAGTTTGAATATGCGTAAGGTTCTTCTGCCGCTGCTGGCTTCGCTGGCAATCGCGAGCCCGGCCCTGGCCAACGAAACCCGAGTCGAAGCACGCGGCGGCGCGATCTGGTCCAATGGCACGACCGAAGACACCTGGGGCATGGCCGCCGGTTATGACTTCGATCTGACCCCGGGCACCTTCGCCGGCGTCGAAGTGTCGGGTGACAAGATCGGCCAGAGCGGGACCAAGGTGGCCTGGGGCTTCACGGGCCGCGCCGGGATCAAGGCTGCAACCAGCACCAAGCTCTATGCCAACGGCGGTTACTCCACCGAGCCGTGCGATCTGTGTGAAGGATCTTGGCACGCGGGTGCGGGGATCGAACAGGGTATCGGTAACAATTTCTACGTGAAGGGCGAATATCGCCACCAATTCGTCGGCAACGCGGTTCCGGATTCGGACGCCCTGCTTGCAGGTGTCGGCATCAAGTTCTGACGCAAGTCAGGAACAATCCACCGAGAGAGGGGCGGTCCGGCAACGGGCCGCCCCTTTTCCGTCAGGCGCTGCGCGCGGCCGCGCAGAACGCGGCGATCCGGGCATTGTCCTTGACGCCCGGCGCGGATTCGACGCCCGATGCGGTATCGACCAGCGGCGCGCCGGTCAGCCGGGCGGCTTCAGTGACATTCGCGGGATTGAGCCCGCCCGCCAGACCCCACGGGCACGGCGCTTTCCAGGCCGAGAGCAGCGTCCAGTCAAATGACAAGCCCGATCCGCCGGGCAGCGCGCCCTTGGGGGTCTTGGCATCGAACAGCACCAGATCGACCGCGCCAAGATAGGCCTCGGCCCGGGCCACGTCCTCACGGCTGGCCACTGGCAGGGCTTTCCACACCGGCAGGCCAAAACGCGCGCGGACCTGCGCAGCGCGCTCGGGGCTTTCCTCGCCGTGGAGCTGCAACACATCGAGCCGGGCTGCGGCAATCGCTTCGGCAATCGCGGCGTCATCGGCGTCAAGGAACAGGCCCACCCGGTTGATCCGCCCAGCGGCGCGGGCGCCAAGGTCGGCAGCGGCACCCGGTGCCAGATAGCGCGGGCTGCGGGCGATGAAATTGAACCCCACGTGATCGGCGCGCGCCGCAATCACGGCATCGAGCGCATCGGCGGTGGTGATGCCGCAGATCTTGATCGCGGGGGCGGGCATCGCGGTTAGAGCGTGGCCTCGATCGCGCGGGCGGCGGCAACCGGGTCTTCCGCGCGGCTGATCGGGCGGCCGATCACCAGCACGCTGGCCCCGTCATCGCGCGCGGCGCGCGGGGTCACGGTGCGCTTCTGATCGCCCAGTTTGCCATCGGGCAGGCGCAGGCCGGGGACCACGAAGAAGCCGTCCTTCCACTGCCGGTGAACCGCGCCGACTTCCTGGCCCGAGCAGACGATCCCGTCGAGCCCGGCCGAATGTGCGAGATCGGCCAGCCGCATCGCCTGATCATGGGCATTGCTGGCAACACCGGCAGCGGCCAGATCGGCATCATCGAGGCTGGTCAGCACGGTGACGGCCACGACCTTGCAGCGTTCGCCGGCAGCGGCCTTGGCATCTTCCATCATCGCGCGCCCGCCCGCGGCATGGATCGTGACGATCGCCGGTTCGAGCACGTGGATCGCCTGCATGGCCGAGGCGACGGTGTTGGGGATGTCGTGCAGTTTGAGATCGAGGAAGATCGGCAGCCCGATCTTGGCGATTTCGTGAACCCCGTGATGGCCGTGGGCATAGAAGAATTCCATGCCGAGCTTGATCCCGCCGATATGGCCCTTGACCTTCTGGGCAAGGGCTTCGGCCGCATCGAGGCGCGGAAGGTCGAGAGCAAGGTAGATCGGGTTCGACATATCAGTTCTGCGGGTCTTCCGAGGCGGCAGCATCAAGCTGCGTGGTGGTGGCGATCACTTGGGGGCTGCCTGTGGAGGCGGCCTTGATGCTGTTTTCGAGGCTGTTGATCCGCCGTGACAGGCGCCAGCGCCCGGCCTTGGACAGCAGCCACATCGGCAGCAGGCCCAGCACGAAGAAGAACAGCGCGGTAAACCCGACCGGCCAGTCGAAGCGCAGGAAATCGCCATTGCCCAGCGGCCAGAACCGCACGGGCGCCGTTTCCCAGTTCATCGCCACGAATGCGGTCAGCACTGCCGACACGATCACCCAGACGATCACCCGGATCACTTGCATGAAATGTCCTCCTGTCCCCTCAGAGGGTTGCCATCATGCTAGGCGCGATTGGCGGGCAAGGGAAGGGCGCGCTTATTGGCCAAACACCCGCGCGAAGATCGTGTCGACCGCCTTGAAATGGTAGTCGAGGTTGAACTTGTCCTCGAGTTCCTTGACCGGCAGCGCGGCGGTGACTTCGGGATCGGCCTTGAGCAGTTCGAGCAGGTTGAGCTGCCCGTCCGATTCCCACACCTTCATCGCGTTGCGCTGGACCAGGCGGTAGGAGGCATCGCGCTCAAGGCCCGCCTGCGTCAGCGCCAGCAGCACGCGCTGCGAGTGAACGAGGCCGCCCATCCGGTCGAGGTTCTTCTGCATCCGCGCCGGGTAAACCAGCAGCTTGTCGATCACGCCGGTCAGCCGCGCGAGCGCGAAGTCGAGCGTGATGGTGGCATCGGGCCCGATGTAGCGTTCGACCGAGGAGTGCGAGATATCGCGCTCGTGCCACAGCGCCACGTTTTCGAGCGCCGGGGTCACCGCCGAGCGGACCACGCGGGCAAGGCCCGTCAGGTTCTCGGTCAGCACCGGGTTGCGCTTGTGCGGCATGGCCGACGAGCCCTTCTGGCCGGGCGCGAAGTATTCTTCGGCTTCGAGCACTTCGGTGCGCTGGAGGTGGCGCACTTCGGTCGCGAGCCGCTCGATCGAGCTGGCGATCACGCCCAGCGTGGCAAAGAACATCGCGTGGCGATCGCGCGGGATCACCTGGGTCGAAACCGGCTCAACCGCGAGGCCGAGCCGTTCGGCGACGTATTCCTCAACCGAGGGATCGATGTTGGCAAAGGTGCCGACCGCGCCCGAGATCGCGCAAGTGGCGACTTCGGCGCGGGCCGAGATCAGGCGGGTCTTGCAGCGGCTGAATTCGGCATAGGCTTCTGCCATCTTGAGGCCGAAGGTGGTCGGCTCGGCGTGGATGCCGTGGCTGCGGCCGATGGTGGGGGTGTACTTGTGCTCCAGCGCGCGGCGCTTGATCGCGGCGAGCAGGTCGTCAAGGTCGGCCAGCAGGATGTCGGCGGCGCGGGCGAGCTGCACGGCGAGCGTGGTGTCGAGCACGTCCGAGCTGGTCATGCCCTGGTGCATGAAGCGCGCTTCGGGGCCGACCTGCTGGGCGACCCAATCGAGGAACGCGATCACGTCATGCTTGGTGACGGCTTCGATCGCATCAATCGCGGCCACGTCGATCGCGGGTTTGGTTGCCCACCAGTCCCACAGCGCCTTCGCGCCGCTGGCCGGGACAACGCCGAGTTCGCCGAGCTTTTCAGTCGCATGGGCTTCGATCTCGAACCAGATCTTGTAGCGTTCTTCCGGTTCCCAGATGGCAACCATCGCGGGGCGGGCATAACGGGGGACCATGTTCGACTCCTTGATCTATCGCGCGCGGCGCTAGGGGCTGGGCGCGCGCAAGGCAAGGGGCGGGGGCGATTCAATCCCCCCAGTCGAAATTAAACGCGCTGCGTCCGCTCTCGCTACCATCGGGGGCAAAGCGGCGCTCGGCAATCGTGCCGCGCCCGGCGTGGTCGATCGCGATCACGGTGGAGCAGCGGGTGCCATAGGCCGGGTTGGCGATGAACACGCCTGAAAATCCGGGCGCGGGGCCAGCCAGGTCGGCGGCGCTGTCGCGGCGGCGGTCGGCCAGCGTGGCGAACAGGGCGTCAGGATCGGTCCCGCTATCCAGCCATGCGCCAAGCGCTGCCTCTAGCCGCAGCGTCTTGCCCCAGCGGTCATCGAAGCCGCCGTTCGACATGCCGTGGATCCCGGGAGTGAGTGCGGTGGTGGCCGGCAGGGGGTGGTTCGACAGGTGCGCCGCCTCACCGGGCGCGATGGCGAGCAGGTTGAACGGGTTCATTCCGGCCAGATCGCCCAGCGGCGAACCGGTCAGCCAGTTGGTCACGAGGCTCCCGCGCGAGGCGAGGTGGGCCTTGGGAAAGCCGTCGACCCGGTAATTCGTCACCAGCGCAAAGCGCCCCGGGGCAATGCCGAGCCAGGTGCCGCCGGCTTCAAGATCGCGCCCGGCGATGATCCCGTTGTCCCAGATCGCCAGCGGGGCGGTGGGGCGGGCGTGAAATTCATCGCGGTTGCCGATTGCGACCAGCCGCCAGCGCGGGTGCGCGTACCAGGCGATGGCGGCCACGCACATATCAGATCAAGCCCTTGGCGCGCAGGCTGACATGGCCTTCGCGCCCGATAATCACGTGATCGTGGACCGTGATGCCGAGCAGCCGCCCGGCCTCGGCGATCTTGGCGGTGATCGCGATGTCGGAGCGGCTCGGCTCGGGTGAGCCCGAGGGGTGGTTGTGCACGAGGATCAGCGCGGCGGCGCCAAGATCGAGCGCCTTCTTGACCACTTCGCGCGGATGGATCGCGGCTTCATCAAGCGAGCCATCGGAAACCAGATCATCGAGCACCAGCCGGTTCTTGGTGTTGAGATAGAGCACCCGCACCCGCTCGTGGCTCAGATGGGCCATGTCGATGGTCAGATAGTCGATCAGGGCCTGCCAACTGCCCAGCACCGGCGTCTCCTGCACCGCGGTGCGGGCTAGGCGCCGCGCGGCCAGCGCCACGATCTTGAGCGCGGCGGCGCTGGTTTCGCCCATGCCGGGATGCTGGGCCAGGGCATGGGGATCGGCATTGAGCACGCCTGCGAGGCTGCCAAAGCGGGTCAGCAGGCTCTTGGCCAGCGGCTTGGTGTCCTTGCGCGGGATCGCGGTCATCAGCAGGTATTCGATCACCTCGTGATCGCCCAGCGCCTCCTGCCCGCCAGCAAGCAGCCGAGCACGCAGCCTGGCGCGGTGGCCGGCGCTGTCATGGCCGGGGCCGGCGGCGGGGTCTGCGCGGCTGTCATCAAGCGGCAATTCATCCATGGCTCTCCATTGCCTTTCAAGGTCCAAGCGCGCAAGGGTATGCCAATGGTCGAAGACCCCGGCGAACTGTCTGAAAACGATAAGGAAGCGTCGCCGCCGCGCCGCCGCAGGGCGCTGCGCGGGCTTGGCTGGGCGGCCACCGTGCTGGCCGCATTGCTGGCGCTGGCCTGGTTCAACCGCGCCGCAATCGTCGACCGGATCATTTCGGGACAGCTTTCAAGCCTTGGCCTTCCGGGCAAGTACCGGCTCGAATCCGCGGGGCTGGGCACGCAGGTGCTGACCGATATCGTGATCGGCGATCCGGCCCATCCCGATCTGACAGTCGAGCGGGCCGAAGTCACCGTGGTCCCCACCTTCGGCTTGCCCACCGTGGGACGGGTCAAGCTGGTGCGGCCGCGGCTTTACGGCACGCTGCGTCAGGCCAAGGCCAGTTTCGGCAGCCTTGACCACTTGCTGTTCGCCAAGTCTGAAAAGCCCGCCGGACTTCCTGACATGGATCTGGTGCTGGTCGATGGGCGGGCCCGGCTGGCTACCGATTATGGTGTGATCGGGATCAAGGCCGAAGGGCAGGGCAACCTCAGCGACGGGTTCAGCGGGATTGTCACCGCTGCCGCGCCGCAGGCGGTTGCCGGTGGCTGCCGGATCGAACGAGCCAGCCTATACGGCACGATCAAGATCAACGCGGCCCATCCGCAATTTGCCGGCCCGTTGCGGCTGGGCACGCTCGATTGCCCGGGGCAGGGGCTGAACCTTGGCTCCAGCGCGGTGCAGGTCGAGGCGCGCACCACCCAGGCCTTCGATAGCGTGACCGGGCGGCTGGCCTTGCGGGGCGGGGCGCTCAAGTGGAATGGCCTCGCAGCGGCGGCGCTGGATGGCACGGCGGATTTCAGCGCGGCCAAGGGTGACCTTACCGCCCGCTACCGGCTGGGCGGCAAGCAGGTGGCGGCGGCCTATGGCAGCGCCGGCGCGCTCGAACTGGAAGGCCTGCTGCGCGGGCACGATTCCTTCGCCCGGTTCGAGGGGGAGGGCGCGCTGACCGGGCAGACCCTGGCCCCGGGGCGCAATCTTGACGCCATGCTCGGGCGGATCGCCGCAGGCGGCAAGGATAGTCTTGCCGCGCCGCTCGCCGCGCAGCTGCGCGCCGCCTTGCTGCGCGAAGCGGGCGGCAGCCGGCTTTCGGCAAACTATCTGCTGCGCGCCGATCGGCAGGGCACTTCGCTGACCATGCCGCGCGCGGTGGTGCAGGGCGGCAGCGGGGCGGCGGTGCTCGCCCTGTCACGCTTCCAGTTGCGCCGCGCGAACGATGGGGTGCTGCGCCTCTCGGGCAATGTGGCGACCGGCGGGGCGGGGCTACCCCAGCTCTCGGGCCGGATCGAAGGACGCGGCGACGGGTCGCTAGGCGGGCGCTTTACCATGGCGGAATATCGCGCGGGCGGCAGCCGGGTCGCGCTGCCCTCGCTGGTGGTCACGCAGCTGCGCGGCGGCGAGGTTGGCCTGTCGGGCTGGGCCGAACTGTCGGGCGCCTTGCCTGGCGGGCGGGTCGATCGGCTGCGCATTCCGCTGGATGGCAACTGGTCGGCGCGGCGCGGGCTGTCGCTGTGGCGGCACTGCATGGCGCTGTCCTATGACCGGCTGGTGCTGTCGGGCCTGAGCCTTGATGCCCAGCGCCTGTCGCTCTGCCCCGGCTCGCGCGGGGCGATCCTGAGGCAGGATGCCAGCGGGCTGCACATCGCTGCCGGAACCCGCGCGCTCGCGCTGTCGGGCCGGATCGGCGGCACTGCGCTGCAACTGCGCAGCGGTCCGCTGGGGCTGGCCTGGCCCGGGGCGCTGGTGGCGCGCTCGGTCGAGGCGGAGCTGGGCGATCCCGCCAGCCCGTCGCGCCTGCGGATCGCCGATCTGCGCGCCCGGCTGGGAAGCGATATCACCGGCACCTTCGCGGGGACCGAGGCGCGGCTGGCGGCAGTGCCGCTCAACGTACTCGACGGGGCGGGGCAGTGGCGCTTTTCGGGCGGTGTGCTCGATTTGAGCGGAGCGGCGCTGCGGGTCGAGGACCGGCAAGTGGATGGCCGATTCCGGCCGCTGATCGCCCGCGATGGCCGCCTGACCCTGCGCGATGGCCAGATCGATGCCGACGTGCTGCTGCGCGAGCCGCATAGCGACCGGCAAGTGGTGCGGGCGGTGATTCGCCATGACCTTGCCCGGGCGGCCGGCCATGCCGACCTGACCTTCCCGGGGCTGGTGTTCGACCAGAAGATGCAGCCCGATACGCTGTCCGCGCTGGCGCTTGGCGTGGTGGCCAATGCGCGCGGCACGGTTACGGGAACCGGGCGGATCGATTGGACCGAGCGCGGTGTCACCAGTTCGGGCGCATTTTCGACCGATGCGCTCGATTTTGCCGCGGCCTTTGGTCCGACCCACGGGGTGAAGGGGCGGGTGGAGTTTTCCGACCTGCTCGGGCTTGTCACCCGGCCTGACCAGCGGCTGAAGATCGCCTCGATCAATCCCGGGATCGAGGTCAATGACGGCGAGGTTTCGTTCCAGCTTGAAGGCAACAACACGCTGGCGGTGAATGGCGCGCGCTGGCCGTTCGTCGATGGCACGCTCGAATTGCTGCCGACGCGGATGGTGTTCGGCGCGGCCGAAGTGCGGCGCTATACCCTGCGCCTGACGGGGGCCAATGCCGCGCTGTTCGTGCAGCGGCTGGAGCTTGGCAACCTCTCGGCCAGCGGGTTGTTCGACGGGGAAATCCCGATCGTGTTCGATCAGGACGGCGGCCATGTGGTGGGCGGAAAACTCACCTCCCGCGCGCCGGGGGGCAATGTCTCCTACGTGGGCGAACTGACCTACAAGGATCTCTCGCCGATGGCGAACATGGCCTTCCAGTCACTGCGGTCGCTCGATTACAAGCGGATGGAGATCGGGCTTGAGGGCAACCTGGATGGCGAGATCCTGACCCGCTTGCGGTTTGACGGGGTCAGCCAGGGCAGCGGCGCCCAGCGCAACATAGCGACGCGGGCCATTCGCGGCCTGCCGATCCAGTTCAACGTCAATATCCGCGCGCCATTCCAGAAGCTGATCTCGTCGTTCAAGTCGATGTACGATCCCGATTATATCGTTGATCTGCGCACGCTTGGGCTGATTGGCCATGATGGAAAGGCGCCGCCCGGGCCGGCTCCCGCGAAGCCCGCTCAGCCCGGCAAAACCCCCACCGTTCAGCCACCAGTCAGCAGGAACAGGCCATGACGTCCCAGCAATTGACCAACCGCATCGCGGCTGCGACAACTCCGGTCATGAACCGGGGCGCATCTCGAAAACGGAAGGTTGTCCAGCGTTGTATGGCGCTGGGCGTGGTGGTGGGCAGCGCGCTGGCGCTTGGCGGGTGCATTTCGGTGAATGCCCCTGACAAGCCGATCGTCATCGAGCTGAACATCAACATCAAGCAGGAGGTCGTCTATCGGCTTGCGGCGGATGCCGGGACCACGATCGAAGACAATCCTGACATTTTTTAGTGTGGCCTGATATTTTTGAGTGCTGGAGACTGCCATGAAGTTCGTGACCGCAGACCGCTTTGCCCACCGTCCGCTCGCCCTTGGCGGCGGCGTGCTGGCGCTGGCCGTTCTGGCGCTTGCGGCGCCGGCTTCGGCGCAAAACCGCGATCCGGCCTATGCCGCCGCGCGCAGCGCCGGGCAGGTTGGCGAAAAGACCGACGGCTATCTGGGCTTCCCCACCGCGCCGAGCGCCGAAGTGCGCAAGCTGGCCGATGACATCAACATCAAGCGCCGCGCCGTCTATGCCGACAAGGCCCCCGCCAAGAGCGCTACGGTCGAAGACTATGCCTTTACCGCAGGCTGCCTGGCGATTGCCCGCACGGTTCCGGGGGAAAAGTATCAGGCGCCCGATGGCAGCTGGCACACCCGCACGGGTGAACCGCCGCTGCGCGACAACCGCTGCCCGCCGGCCCCCTGACCCGGGCCGCGCTGCTGCGGCGCGTCATATCCTGCATTCTCGCGGGCGCTGACCGGCGTCAGGCGCGCGGCGGCGGGTTGCAATTGTCCTAACGGTTGACTCAGGTGCCCGGGCTGCTAAGGGGTCGGCGCCCTCGGCGGGCGGCCGTTGCCCGTGCCGTGCATTCGTATTTTCGGAGCCTGGCATGAACGACGAGCCTCCTGCACGAGAACCCATCGGTGAAGATGCGCGGATCGACGCGCTCGAAGCGCGGCTCAAGGCCGCACGAGAGCGGGAAGATCAGCGCAACAAGCCGGTCGGGGTTGCGGAAGCGGATGCGAACTATCGCATCGGCAGCCGGATCCTGGCTGAACTGTTGGGGGGAATCGGTGGCGGCGCCTTTGTCGGCTGGGTTATTGACCAGCTGGTGGGGACCAAGCCCTGGGGTCTGTTGGTGGTGATGATCCTCGGGATCGTTGCAGCCTTCAGGAACATCATCCGTATGGCATCGCAAAAGCCCCCCACGGGCGGCGATGCCGGCAAGACGAATTGAAGAGGCAGGGCGCGTGGCAGCCGAACAGGCCAAAGTCGATCCGATGCACCAGTTCACGATCGAGCCGCTTTTCGGCACCGATCACTGGTCAATCGCCGGTTACAGCATTCCCTTCACCAATTCGGCGCTGTGGATGGCTATTTCCACCGTCGTCATGCTGGTTTTCGTCCTTGGCGGGATGAAGCGTCAGCTCGTCCCCGGACGCTGGCAGATGGCGGTCGAATCGATGACCGGGTTCATCGATAACCTGCTGGCTGCCAACATCGGCCCGGCCGGCAAGAAGTACGTGCCCTACGTCTTCTCGCTGTTCATGTTCATTCTGCTCGCCAACATGCTGGGGCTGCTGCCGCTGGCGCTGGTTGGCGTTCATCCCTTCACCTTTACCAGCCATTTCAGCGCCACCGCGGTGCTGGCCGTGATGACCTTCTCGATCGTGCTGATCGTTGGTTTCTGGCGCCATGGCTTCCACTTCTTCTCGCTGTTCGTGCCCCACGGCACGCCGGTGTGGCTGCTGTGGCTGATTCCGGTGATCGAGCTGGTTTCGTTTCTGGTCCGCCCGTTCAGCCTCGCGCTGCGACTGTTCGTGGCAATGATGGCCGGCCACCTTCTCCTGGAAGTGCTCTCCAGCTTCGTGATCTCGGGGTTCAACTCGGGCTCGGGCGTGGGCGGTATCGTCGGCGTGCTCAGCTTCGTCCTGATGGTCTCGATCTGCGCGCTGGAAATCCTCGTTGCGGGCATCCAGGCCTACGTTTTTGCGCTGTTGACGTCGCTGTACATCAACGACGCGGAAAACCTTCACTAAGCTTGCAATTCTAACCAACAGATTTTTCAAAGGAGTTATGGATATGGACGCTCAGAGCGCAAAGATGATCGGTGCTGGTCTTGCTGCCATTGGCGCTGGCCTCGCTTCGCTGGGTGTGGGCAACGTGTTCGCCAAGTTCCTCGAAGGCGCGCTGCGTAACCCGGGTGCCGCTGACGGCCAGCAGGGCCGCCTGTTCATCGGCTTCGCCGCCGCCGAACTTCTGGGCCTGCTCTCGTTCGTGGTCGCGATGATCCTGGTGTTCGTCGCCTAAGCCAGACTGACTGAACGACCGGCCAAGTCCTGTCCCCGCAATCGGGGGCAGGGCGGGCCGGGCAGACCCCGGACGCTCCGATGCCTCAAATTTCGCAGCTCGCCGCGACCTATGCCAGCCAGATCTTCTGGCTGCTGGTGTTCTTCGGCTTCACTTTCATCGTCATCGGCCGGGGCATGGTCCCCAAGGTCATGGCGACCGTCGAAGCCCGCGACAATCAGATCGCTGGCGATCTCGCCGCCGCTGAAGCCGCCCGCAAGGCCGCTGATGCGGAGGAAGAGGCATGGCGCGTCCAGTCCAACGCCCAGCGCGCCCAGGCTCAGGCCCTGATCGCCAAGGCCAAGGCCGATGCGGCCAAGGCCAGCGAAAAGAGCCTTGCCAAGGCCAATGCCAAGCTCGATCTCCAGATCGGCGAAGCTGAAGCCCGCATTGCCGATGCGCGCGCCGGTGCGCTTACCGAAATCGAAACCGTTGCCAGCGCCGCTGCGGCCGACATCGCCCAGCGTCTCGCCGGGCTCTCGGTCGACGCCAAGGCTGCCAAGGCCGCCGTCAAGGAGGCGCTCAATGGCTGATCTCGCTCTGATCGCGCTGCTGTCGGAAGCTGCCGGCGAAGCCCATGAAGCGGCTGAACCGATGGCCTTTGGCTTTGTCACCCCGCCGATGTGGGTGGCGCTGTCGATGGCGACCCTGATCGCGGTCATGCTCTGGAAGAAGGTCCCCTCGGCGATCACTTCCGGGCTGGATGACAGCATCGCCCAGATCAAGCAGCAGCTCGACGAGGCCCGCACCCTGCGCGCCGAAGCCGAAGCCCTGCGCAAGGAATATGCCGACAAGATCGCCAGCGCCGAAAAGGACGCTGCCGAAATGCTCGAGCACGCCCGCCATGAAGCGGAAACGATCGTGGCCAAGGCCGCGGCCGACACCAAGACCGTGATCGCCCGCCGCCAGAAGATGGCGCAGGACAAGATCGAAGCTGCCGAGCGCGGTGCGGTTGCCGAACTGCGCACCAAGGCGGCCGAAGCTGCTGCTGCTGCTGCGCG
>CALKVF010000067.1 GCA_937996535.1 uncultured Novosphingobium sp.
TCTCGATCGTCGCCCTGATCGACAAGCGCCAGGTGCTGACCGCCGATCCGCGCGATGCGCTGCTCAGCCTCAAGCAGGTTTCGATCGCCTTCCCCAAGGGCACCACCGAAGCCCAGGCCACGGCCCGCGCGCAGAAGTTCGCCGAAACGATGAAGGCCGCGCGCGGCTGCGCTTCGCTTGACGGGATCGCCGCCGGGCTTGGCGCCGAAGTCGTCTCGAACGAGCAGATCAAGGCCCGCGACCTGCCCGGCGCGCTGCAGAACATGGTGCTCTCGCTCTCGCTTGGCGAAACCACCGCCCCGTTCGGCTCGATCGCCGATGGCGTGCGCGTGCTGATGCTCTGCGGCCGCGACGATCCCAAGGTCGAATCCGGCCCGGATTTCGATACGGTCCAGAGCCAGATGGAAGACGAACGCGTCAACAAGCGCGCGCAAAGCTATCTGCGCGACCTGCGCCGCGACGCGGTCATCGACTACGGCAGCTGATGTTCGACGCCCCGCTCGCGGTATCGCTGGGCGATCCGGCGGGGGTCGGCCCTGAACTGATCGCGCAGTGCTGGGCACTGCGCGATGACTGCGCCCTGCCCCCGTTTTTCGTGGCCGGCGGCCCCGAACTGTTGACCGCCGCCGCGCTTACCCGGGGCATCGCCCTGCCCGTGGTCCAGATCTTTCATCCCGCCGAGGCGCTGGAATGCTTTGACCATGCCCTGCCGGTGCTGGCCGGGGCCGATGGCGAATACAGCCCCGGCGCGCCCTGCCGCGCTGGTGCGGAACTCGCGCTGGCCTCACTTGACGAGGCGACCCGGCTGACCTGTGCGGGCGAAGCGGGCGCGCTGGTTACCGGGCCAATCGCCAAGGGCCGGCTCGCCGAAGTCGGCTTTGCCCATCCCGGCCAGACCGAATTTGTCGCGGCAGCCGCAGGGATCGCGGCGCAGGATGCGGTGATGATGCTCGCCGGCCCGAACCTGCGCACCGTGCCGCTGACCGTGCATATCGCGCTGGCCGAGGTTCCCGCCGCGCTGTCCGCCGCGCTGATTGTCCGCCGCGCGCGGATCACCGCCGCCGCGCTCGAACGCGATTTCGGCATCGCCCGCCCGCGCCTCGCGATTGCCGCGCTTAACCCGCACGCGGGGGAAGATGGCCGGATGGGCGATGAGGAAGCCCGGATCATCGCCCCCGCGATTGCCCAGTTGCAGGCCGAAGGGATCGATGCCACCGGCCCGCACCCCGCCGACGCGCTGTTCGCGCCGCGCGCCCGCGCCGGCTATGATGCGGCGCTGTGCATGTATCACGATCAGGCGCTGATCCCGCTGAAAGCGCTCGATTTCGATTCCGGCGTCAACGTTACGCTGGGGCTGCCGATCATCCGCACTTCGCCCGATCACGGCACCGCCTTTGCCATCGCCGGCCAGAACAAGGCCGATCCCGGCGCGATGATCGCCGCGATCCGCATGGCCGGTGAATGTGCTGAACGGCGGGCCGAAGGATGAGCGAACTGCCCCCCCTGCGCGATGTCATCAATCGCCACGGCCTGTTCGCCAGCAAGGCGCTGGGCCAGAACTTCCTGTTCGATGAGCAATTGCTCGATCGGATCGCCGCGATCCCGGGCAAGCTCAAGGGCCAGCAGGTGCTCGAAGTCGGGCCCGGTCCGGGCGGCCTGACCCGCGCGCTGCTGCGCGCCGGGGCGCAAGTCACCGCGATCGAGATGGACAAACGCTGCCTGCCCGCGCTGGCCGAACTGAGCGAGGCCTTCCCTGGCCAGCTGACCGTGATTGAAGGCGATGCCACCAAGGTGGCCCACGGAATCGAAGGGCCGTTCCACGTCGTCGCCAACCTGCCCTACAATGTCGGGACCGGCCTGTTCACCGGCTGGCTGGGCGGGCAGGAATGGCCCCCGCAGTGGGCCAGCCTGACGTTGATGTTCCAGCTCGAAGTGGCCAACCGGATCGTCGCCGAAACCGGCAGCGATGCCTATGGCCGCCTCGCCGTGCTGGCCCAGTGGCGCGCCGAAGCCAAGATTGCGATGAAAGTCCACCGCAGCGCCTTTACCCCGCCGCCCAAGGTGATGAGCGCGATCGTCCACGTAAAGCCCGGCGCGATGCCCGAAGGCGTCACCGCCCGCACGCTCGAACGCCTGACCGAGGCTGCGTTCGGCCAGCGCCGCAAGATGCTGCGTCAGAGCCTCAAGGGCCTGCCCGGCGCGCTGGCCGCGCTGGAAGTGCTGGGCATCGATGCGCAGCGCCGCGCCGAAACGCTCAGCGTTGCGGAATTCGTTGCCATCGCCCGGGTGCTGTCAGCCTAACCTGCCTTTTTCACCTGCCGCCAGTGGTGCAGCAGCGGTTCGGTATAGCCGCTGGGCTGCTCGACGCCCTTGAACACCAGATCGCAGGCAGCACGGAACGCCGGGGCATCCTCGTTGCCGATCAACGGAAGATAGCCCGGATCGCCCGCGTTCTGGGCATCAACCTTGGCGGCCATACGGCGCAGCGCGTCCATCACCTGCTCCTTTGAACAGACCCCGTGAAGCAGCCAGTTGGCCATGTGCTGCGATGAAATGCGCAGCGTGGCGCGGTCTTCCATCAGGCCGACATCGTTGATGTCCGGCACCTTGGAGCAGCCGACACCCGCATCAATCCAGCGCACCACGTAGCCGAGCAGGCCCTGCGCGTTGTTGTCCAGTTCCTCGCGCACTTCCTCGTCAGACCAGTTGATCCCATCGGCCAGCGGCACGGTGAGCAGCGCATCGAGCGCCGGGGTGGGCTGGCCCGCCAGATCCTTCTGCACCGCAAACACGTCAACCTGGTGGTAGTGCGTGGCGTGGAGCGTGGCGGCAGTCGGCGATGGCACCCAGGCGGTGTTCGCGCCAGACCGGGGGTGGCCGATCTTCTGCACCATCATGTCGCCCATCATATCAGGCGCGGCCCACATCCCTTTGCCGATCTGCGCCTTGCCCGACAGCCCGCAAGCCAGGCCGATCTGGACGTTGCGGGCCTCATAGGCGGCAATCCACGGCGTGGCCTTCATCGCGCCCTTGCGCAGCATCGCGCCGGCCCGCATCGAGGTGTGGATTTCATCGCCCGTGCGGTCGAGGAAGCCGGTGTTAATGAACACGATCCGGTCCTTCACCGCATGGATGCAGGCGGCAAGATTGGCCGAAGTGCGGCGTTCCTCGTCCATCACGCCAACCTTGATCGTGTGACGCGCAAGGCCAAGCAGGTCTTCGACCGCGTCGAACAGGGTGTTGGTGAAGCCGGCTTCTTCGGGCCCGTGCATCTTGGGCTTCACGATGTAGATCGATCCGCAGCGGCTGTTGCTGAACGCCCCCCGCCCGGCCAGCCCCTGCGCCCCGATCGCACTGGTGACGACCGCATCCATGATGCCTTCGGGGATCTCGCTGCCATCGGCCAGCAGGATCGCGGGGTTGGCCATCAGGTGGCCGACATTGCGCACGAACAGCAGGCTGCGCCCGGGCAGCACCAGTTCGCTGCCATCAAGCGCGGTCCATCGGCGATCGGCATTGAGCGTGCGGGTCTGCGTGCGCCCGCCCTTTTCAAAGGTATCGGCCAGATCGCCGCGGATCACGCCCAGCCAGTTGCGATAGGCGGCCAGCTTGTCCTCGGCATCGACCGCCGCGACCGAATCCTCCATGTCGCAGATCGTGGTGAGCGCGGCTTCGAGCACCACGTCAGCAATGCCGAGCGGATCGGTTTTGCCCACCGGGTGCGCCGGATCAACCAGCACTTCGATGTGCAGGCCGTTGTGGCGGAACAAGAACGCGCCGTCGCGCTTGGCGACCAGATGCGCGCAAGGCTCCCCCTTTAGTGCCGCTTCCCAGCCCGGGATCGCCCCGTTCAGGAAGGCGCGCGCCGCCTTGATCACTTCGCCCCCGCGCGCCTCATCATAGCCGCCCGGGCGCGCCGGCGCGGCATCGAGCGCATCGGTGCCGTAAAACGCATCATAGAGGCTGCCCCAGCGGGCGTTGGCGGCATTGAGCAGGAACCGCGCGTTGAGCACCGGCACCACCAACTGCGGCCCGGCCATCGTGGCGATCTCCGGATCGACGTTCTGCGTGCCGATCTGGAACGGCGCGGGCTCGGGCACGAGGTATCCGATCTCGCTCAGGAAGGCCTTGTATTCGGCGATGTCGATCGGCTTTCCGGCGCGGGCCATATGCCAGGCATCGATCTGCGCCTGCAACGAATCGCGCTTGGCCAGCAGGGCGCGGTTTACCGGGGCATGGCGTTCGAGCAGCGCGGCAAAGCCCTGCCAGAACGCGGCCGGATCCTGGCCCAGCGGCGCCACGACATCGCGCTCGATAAAGGCGGCCAGCGCCGCATCAATCTTGAGGCCGTTTCGTTCAACCCGATCGCTCATAATCCCTCACAGTGCATGATGCCGGCGCGGCATAGCGGTCCGGCATGGGGTATTGTCGATTCCGGGGAGGAACGGGAGAGGCTATGCCGCACCTGCGAACAAATGGCAACGGGGGCGTTGTTTCGCAGGGGGTGGACAGGGGCAATCGCTGGGCTAGACAGTTTCAAATGCAACAGCTTGCCCCCGCCGAACAGGCCCTTCTGGCCGAGCTCGATCCCGCCCCGATGCTGGGGCAGGTTCAGGCGTGGAGCGCGCTCAACACTGGTACCGGCAACCTTGCCGGTCTTACCGAGCAGGCGCGCCTGCTCGGCGATGCCTTTGCCGCGCTGCCCGGCGATGTCGTGCTTCACGCCCCGGCACCGGTTACTGCAATGGGCGCCGATGGCCGCGAAACCGAAGTCGAATACGGTCAGCACCTCGTCCTGTCGGTCCGGCCCGATGCCCCGCGGCGGTTTCTGCTGACCGGGCACATGGACACCGTGTTTCCGGCAGATCACCCATTTCAGCTCCAGCAATGGCTGGACGGCGATACGCTGAACGGCCCCGGGGTTGCCGACATGAAGGGCGGGATCGCGGTTATCCTTGCCGCCTTGCTGGCATTCGAAACGTCGGCGGCGGCGCGCGGCGTGGGCTATGACGTGCTGATCAATTCGGATGAGGAAACCGGCAGCCTGTCCTCCGCCGCGCTGATCGCCCGGCTGGCCCGGGGCAAGGCTGCTGCGCTGACTTATGAACCCTCGGCCCTGCCCGATGGCACTCTGGCGGGCGCGCGGGCGGGCAGCGGCAACTATTCGCTGGTGATTACCGGCCGCTCGGCCCACGCCGGGCGCAACCCGCAAGATGGGCGCAACGCGGTGGTCGCCGCCGCTGCCCTCACCCTTGGACTCAAGGCGCTGGAGCGTGACGGGCTATCGGTGAACCCCGCGAAGATCGAAGGCGGCAGCGCCAACAACGTGGTGCCTGACCATGCCGTGCTTCGCTTCAACATCCGCCCGCGCGAAACCGCGCTGGCCGAACTGTTCGATGCCGAAATCCAGCGCCTGATCGCCCGGATCGAGCAGGACCACGAAGTCTCCGTCCACCGCCACGGCGGGATCAGCCGCCCGCCCAAGCCACTCGACGCACGCGCCGAAAAGCTGTTCGGGATTGTCGAGCAGTGCTCCGCGCTGCTGGGCCAGCCGATCACCCGCAAGGCCTCTGGCGGGGTCTGCGATGGCAACAACATCGCGGCTTGCGGGGTGCCGGTGGTCGATACCATGGGCGTACGCGGCGGGGCGATCCATTCGCCCGACGAATTCCTCATCGTTCCCAGCCTGGCCGAGCGCGCGGCGCTGTCCGCGCTTGTCCTTCACCGTCTAGCCACCGGAGAGCCCCTGTGACCTTCCGCATTCGCGCGGCCACCAGCCACGACCTGCAGCACATCTACGAAATGGCCAAGCGCACCGGCGGCGGGTTCACCAACCTGCCCCCCGATCGCAACGCGCTGACCGCCAAGCTGGAGCGTTCGGCCGCCGGCTTTGCCCGGCGCGAGGACAGCCTCGACGACGACCTGTTCCTGTTCGTGCTGGAAAACACCGCGACCGGCGAAGTGCGCGGCACCTGCCAGGTGTTTTCGGCGGTCGGGCTCAAATGGCCATTCTACAGCTACCGGATCGGCGCGCTGACCCAGCACAGCACTGAACTCGCGCGCACGTTCCGGGCTGACATCCTCAACCTTTCGACCGACCTTGAAGGCGCAACCGAAGTCGGCGGGCTGTTCCTCCATCCGGGCGAACGCGCCGGCGGGCTCGGCATGTTGCTCGCGCGCAGCCGCTATCTGTTCATCCGCAACCACCGCGCCCGCTTTGCCGATCGCACCTTGGCCGAACTGCGCGGCGTGATCGACGAGGCTGGCGCCTCGCCGTTCTGGGACGGGGTGGCCGGGCGGTTCTTCGGGATGCATTTCCAGGACGCCGACGAATTCAACGCCAAGCACGGCAACCAGTTCATCGCCGACCTGATGCCCAAGCACCCGGTCTATATCGCGATGCTGGGCGAACAGGCCCGCGCGGTGATCGGGATCCCCCACCCCACCGGGCGCGCCGCGATGCGGATGCTCGAAAACGAAGGTTTTGCCTGGGAACGCTATGTCGACATTTTCGACGGCGGCCCGACAATGACCGTGCGCACCGACCAGATCCGCTCGGTCCGCGAGGCCGAGGACGCCCGCGTGGTCATGCTCGATCCCGCGCTGGGTGAGCACAAGGCTGGCGAAAAGCGCCTGATCGCGCTGGGCCAGCTGGAGGATTTCCGCTGCGCCTATGGCTTCATCGAACAGCGCGACGATGGCATCGCGCTCGATCCCGAATGCGCCAAGGTGCTGGGGATCGAGCCCGGCCAAAGCGTGACCCACGTGGGGCGGTGGTGACCATGGCGCTGGTGGAAATCAATTTCGACGGGATTATCGGCCCGAGCCACAACTATGCCGGGCTGAGCCTCGGCAACCTCGCCTCGGCCAGCCATGCGGGGGACATTTCGCACCCGCGCGCCGCCGCGCTGCAGGGGCTGGCCAAGATGCGCCACAATCTGGCGCTGGGGCTGGCGCAGGGGTTCCTGCTGCCCCTGCCCCGCCCCAATCAGGCCTTCCTTGCGGCACTGGGGGCTGAGGATGGTGCGGACCGCCGGCTGCTGGCTGCGGCATGGTCGGCCAGCTCGATGTGGACGGCCAATGCCGCCACCGTCTCGCCCGCGAGCGACACCGGCGATGCGCGCTGCCACCTGACGGCGGCAAACCTTGTCACCATGCCCCACCGCTCGCAGGAATGGCCCGATACGGTGCGCCAGTTGCGCGTAGCCTTTGGCAATAGCGCGCACTTTGCCGTCCACGATGCGGTTCCCGCCTGCTTTGGCGATGAAGGCGCGGCCAACCATATGCGGATGTGCGCGCAGCACGGCGCGCCGGGGCTCGAAATCTTCGTCTATGGCAAGAGCGGCGGGGCGTTTCCCGCCCGCCAGCACGAACAGGCCAGCCGCGCGGTGGCCCGCCTTCACGGGCTTGATCCGGCGCGCACGCTGTTCGTCGAACAATCGAGCGAGGCGATCGCCGCCGGGGCCTTCCACAACGATGTGGTGGCCGTGGCCAACGAACGCGTGCTGTTTACCCACGAACAGGCCTTTGCCGATCCCGCCGGCACCTACGCCGCGATCCGCGCCGCGCTGCCCGAAGCCGAGATCGTGGTGGTGCCCGCCGCTGCGGTCAGCCTTGCCGATGCCATCAAGTCCTACCTGTTCAATGCCCAGCTGCTCACCCTGCCCTCGGGCGAGATGGGGCTGGTGATCCCGCTGGAAGCCTGGGAGCACCCGCGCGTGCGCGGCTGGCTCGATGCCATGCTCGCCGGCAATGGCCCGATCCGCCGGGTGCTGCCGGTCGACGTGCGCCAATCGATGGCCAATGGCGGCGGCCCGGCTTGCCTGCGCCTGCGGGTGGTGGCCGATCCCGCCACGGTCGATCCGCGCTTCCTGCTGGACGAAGCCAAGGCCGCCCGGATCGAGGCGGTGATCGCCGCCCATTGGCCCGAGGCGATCGCTCCGGCCGATCTGGGTTCGCCCGCGCTCAAAGCGCAGGTGATCGCCGCGCGGCTGGCTCTGCTCGATGTGCTGGAGCTGACCGAACTGGCCTGAGAGTCTCGTGTCGGGACGCTTTACATGCCGGATTGGCGTTAACTACCGCTTGCGCGCAAATGCGCCGTTGGCATGATGGTTGCTGTAATCCGCATTAAGCAATGCGAGTTGGCGATCAGAGGAAACCATGTTGCGCAAGTTCGGCCGCCTGTTTGTCATCAAGACGCCGATCGAGGCCTACATGATCATCTATGCGCTTGCGCTGGGCGCGGTCGAGCGCGGCTCGATCTACCTGCACCGCTTTCCCGGGATGGGCGGGCGGCTGCTGTTCGTGGCCTGTACGGCAGCGGTGTTCATGGCGGGGGGCAAGATCCTCGACTGCCTGCGCCACGAACAGCGGCTTGCCGAAACGTCCCGATAACCCCGATTGCCTGCAGGGTGGCCTAGGCCGGAGCGAGAATTGCGGTGCGCGAGAACCGGCGCGCAGCGACCGTTCTGGTCGTGAGCACCGGAAGCGCAGCGCGCTGCGGTTCGCAGCCCGGCATGGGCCACCCTGCAGGTAATCGGGAAGGTGGGGTGGTTCTGTTGCTAGGCCCACCCCGAGCCCCCGGTATCCGTTCTGTTGCCCGGTCGGTCCAACCGCGCTTTAGCTTTGTAAGATCAGGCCGTTAGGCCGTCAGATTACGCAGCGAGAGCGAGTGCTTCGTTGTCGTTGGCACTTGTGAGTTTTGAGCCTTGAACGGGTTACTCAGCCCGGGTGAAAACAACGCTTTTCAACACACGTCGATCCTAGTTCGGCCCCATCATCACCCCAGCGACATCTGGGCCCCGGTCCGTTCCTTGCGAAACCATCCGGGTGGTGGTGGTGGAGCCGCCGGGTACCGCCCCCGGGTCCGCTGCATCTATTGCACGCCGCAATTTATCACCATAGCCGGGCGAACCCGGCAGAACGCAATATAGGCGCTATCGCCCAAATGAAAAGGGGCAGAGGCCGCGGCCGGCCCCTGCCCCATGTTCAAAACCGCGAAACGGCTTACTTTTTCAGAGCGTCGCGGATTTCGGTCAGCAGATCGACCTCGCTCGGCCCGGCGGGCGCGGCGGCCGGCGGGGGCATCAGCTTGTTGGCCTGACGCACGATCATGAAGATCGCGAAGGCCAGGATCAGGAAATTGATGATGGCGCTGGCAAAGCTGCCATAGGCCAGCACCGTTGCCCCGGCCTCGCGCGCGGCGGCCAGCGTAGCGCCGGCCGGTGCCGGCCCCGAAAGCACGACATACTTGCTCGAAAAGTCGGTATTGCCGACCACCGCGCTGATGACCGGCATGATGATGTCTTCGGTCAGCGAGGTGACGATCTTGCCGAAGGCGGCGCCGATGATCACACCGACCGCGAGATCGAGCACGTTGCCGCGCATGACGAAGGTTTTGAATTCACTGAGCATAGCGTCCCTCCGGGTATTTTGCATGGACGCAGCCCCCTTCGCATAAACCCGTAGTGCCGACAATAATCGATTGATATGTGTGTCGTTCGTCGAGACGATCCTTGAACCCGCGCGGGCCGTCTCTACATTCGCAGTCGTCGCGGCCCCTGCGCCGCCCTGACCAGAGGAAACCGGCGTCTATGTCCCGTTCGTTCTCCAGCCTTGCTCGTCCGTTCGTCGTGGCCACCGCCGCCGCCAGCCTGGCCGGCTGCGGCATCAACTCGGTCCCGACCGCAGAAGAAGGCGCCAAGGCCAAGTGGGCCGACGTTCAGGCCGCTTTCCAGGAACGCGCCAACCTGATCCCCAACCTGGCCGCCGTGGCCAAGGGCGCGGCCGACCAGGAAAAGGGCATCCTCGTGGGCGTGATCGAAGCCCGCGCCAAGGCAACCAGCATCACTGTCTCGGCCGAAGACCTGACCGATCCGGCCAAGGTCAAGGCGTTCCAGGACGCGCAGAACCAGCTGTCGACCTCGCTCGGCGGGTTCGGGCGGCTGCTCGCCAATTCCGAAGCCTATCCCGAGCTGAAGAGCATCACCAACTACCAGATGCTGCAAAGCCAACTTGAAGGGCAGGAAAACCGCATCCGCATCGCGATCCGCGACTACAACGAGGCGGTCCGCCAGTATAACACCACCATTCGCACCTTCCCCGACGCGATCGGCGCCAAGGTGATCTACGGCGCCAAGCCGATGGTGCCCTATCAGGCCGTCACGCCGGGTGCGGAAGTCGCGCCCAGCCTTGAAGGCAAGCTCTGAGCGGAAGGATAGCGCCATGCTCGGCCGCGCCGGGCCCCGTCCCCACCCCGTCCACCGCGCGCTGACCCAGACGGTCGGCGCGCTGTTGGCGCTGGCTGCACTACTGCTGCCGCAAGCCGCCTTTGCGCAGTCCTTTCCCGAGCTGACCGGCCGGGTGGTCGATGGCGCCAACGTCATCCCGGCGGACGAGGAAGCACGCCTCACCCAGAAGCTCGAAGCGCTGGAAGCCCAGTCGCATCGCCAGCTGGTGGTGGTCACCCTGCCCGACCTGCAGGGCTATGACATTTCCGACTATGGCTACCAGCTGGGCCGGCACTGGGGGATCGGCAGCAAGGACAAGAACGACGGCGCACTGCTGATCGTCGCCCCCAAGGAGCGCCGGGTGCGGATCGAGGTCGGCTACGGCCTCGAGCCGGTGCTGACCGATGGGCTGTCCTCGCTGATCGTCCAGCAGCAGATCGTCCCGCGCTTCAAGGCGGGCGAGATGGCCGGCGGGATCGAGGCCGGGACCGACGCGATCATCCACCAACTGACCCTGCCCGAAGACGAAGCCCGCGCGCTAGCTGCCAGCGCCAAGCCGCAGCAGGCCGCATCGGGCGACGTGGTCGGGCCAACGCTGTTCTGGCTGTTCCTGTTCTTCCTGTTCTTCGTCCTGCCGATGCTGCGCCGGATGCGCGGCGGGCGGCGCTATCACGATAGCGGGCTTGGCCCGGTTATCATGTGGAGCGTGCTCGATGGCCTGTCGCGCGGCGGGCGCGGCGGCGGTGGCGGCTTTGGCGGAGGCGGCGGCAGCTTTGGCGGCGGCGGATCTTCGGGCAGCTGGTAGGAGGCAGGCAATGGCACAACTTCCCGGCATGACCGAGGCCGAACGCGAAGCCGTGGCCGCAGCCGTATCCGCGGCCGAGGAAACGAGCGCGGGCGAAATCGTGACGATCCTCGCCGACAGTTCGGACAGCTATCACGATGTTGCGCTGCTGTGGTCGGCGGCGGTCGGATTTCTAGCCATCGCGGCCTTGAGCCTCGCGCCCGATTTCTATCTCGGGATGATCGACCGGGTGACCGGCGAATGGGAAACCGCGTGGCATCCGGGCAAGCTGCTGGCGCTGGCGCTGACCGTTGGGGTGATCAAGTTCACCGCGATGTGGCTGCTGCAATTGTGGCGCCCGCTCCGGCTGTTTCTGGTCCCCGCCCCGGTGCGCCATGCACGGGTGCGCAGCCGCGCGATCACCTGCTTCAAGGTTGGCGCGGAGCGGCGCACCCACGGCCGCACCGGGATCCTGATTTATCTCAGCCTTGCCGAACATCGCGCCGAAATCGTCGCCGACGAAGCGATCGCCGGCCAGGTAGCCCCCGAAGTCTGGGGCGAAGCGATGGCCGCAATGCTGGCGCAGCTGCGTCAGGGGCGGATTGCCGCCGGCCTGGTCGCCGCGGTCGAGCGGGTTGGCACGGTGCTCGCCCAGCACTTCCCCCGCGCCGAGGATGACAGGAACGAATTGCCCGACCGCCTGATCGAGGTCTAGAACCGCCCCCGCCAAGGGGGGATCATGGACGAAGAGCGCGAAGAGGTAATGTGGGCGGGCAAGTTCATTGCCGCCAAGACCCGGGGCAAATGGGAATACGTTTCGCGCACCCGCGGCATCAAGGCCGCGGTGATCCTCGCGGTTGATGCCGAAGACCATGTCGTGCTGGTCGAACAGTTTCGCGTGCCGCTGGGCCGCCCCTGCATCGAACTGCCCGCCGGGCTGATCGGCGATCACGGCGAGAACGAGGACGCCACCGCCGCCGCCGCGCGCGAGCTGGAAGAGGAAACCGGCTACCGCGCCGCGCGCATGGAGGTGATCGGCGAATTCTATTCCTCGCCCGGGATGGTCACCGAAAGCTTCACCCTGCTGCGCGCCCGCGACCTCACCAAAGTCGGTCCCGGCGGAGGGGTGGACGGCGAGGACATCACCGTTCATCGTGTGCCCTTGAAGGGGATCGGACAGTTCATCGCCGAATCGCGCGCACGCGGCCTTGGGATCGACGTGCGCCTGCTGATGCTGCTGGCCCCGGACATAATGGGAGGAGAATGACGACATGGCTGGACGGGTTGCAGGCAAGAAAGCTCTGATCACGGGCGCGGCGCAGGGCCTTGGCGCGGCGCAGGCGCGGCTGCTGGCGCGCGAGGGCGCGCAGGTGCTGCTGGCAGACGTCAACGATGCAGGTGCTGCCCAGCAGGCCGAGGCGATCAACGCCGAATTGGGCGCGGGCACGGCCTTTGCGATCAAGCTTGATGTGACGCGCGAAGACCAGTGGGTCGCCGCGGTCGACTATGCCGAGCAGGCGATGGGCGGCCTCTCGGTGCTGGTCAACAATGCCGGCGTTGGGGTGCGCGGGAACATCGAAACCTGCACGCTGGACGAATGGCACCGCGGCTTTGCGATCAACGTCGATTCGGTGTTCCTCGGCTGCCAGAAGGCGCTGCGCCTGCTCAAGGACAACCAGCCGGGCTCGATCATCAACATCTCCTCGATCGCGGGGCTGATCGCCAGCGACACCATGCCCGGCTACAATGCCAGCAAGGCAGCGGTGTGGATGCTGTCGAAGTCGGTTGCGCTCTATTGCGCCAAGATGGGCTGGGACATCCGCTCGAACTCGGTCCACCCCACCTTTGTCGACACCCCGATCCTCGATGGCATCGCCGCCAGCTCGGGCCATGCCAAGGAAGTGGTGATGGGCAAGCTGGCGCGACAGATTCCGTTGAAACGTGTGGGTCATCCGGATGACATCGCCAACGGCGTGCTCTATCTCGCCAGCGATGAGAGCCGTTTCATGACCGGCGCCGAGCTGAAGCTCGACGGCGGCATATCGGCAATGTGAAGCCAGCTAGCGGATAAGGGCGGCGAATGGACGGGGAAAGCACCAAGCCCAAGGCGCGCAATTATCGCGTGACCTCATTCGACGTCGCCGCCGAGGCCGGGGTCAGCCAGTCGACGGTCAGCCGCGCACTGGCCGGCGACCCGGTGGTGAGCGAGGCAACCCGGCTGCGCGTGGCCGAAGCCGCCCGCCGGCTCAACTACTTCGTCGACAACAACGCCGCCCGCCTGCGCACCGGGCGCACCGGCACGCTGGCCGTGGTGGTGATCTGCCGCCCCGACGAAGATCGCAAGGATCTCAATCCCTTCACCTATTCGCTGCTCGGCACGATCTGCGCGGCGGCCTCCGATCGCGGCTATGAAACGCTGGTCAGCTTTCAGGACGGGCCGCAGAACCTGTCTGGCCGCTACGAGGAACAGCGCAAGGCCGACGGGATCATCGTCATCGGCACCACCCAGAACGCCGCGGCGTGGGACTATTACCGCGATCTCGGCCAATCGGGGATGCACTGGGTGTGCTGGGGCTCGCCGTTCGACGACATCGAATGGATCCGCAGCGACAACCACGCCGGGGCGCGGCTTGCCACCGATCACCTGCTCGATGCGGGCTTCTGCCAGATCGCCTGCATCGGCTCGCTCGATTCGCTCCAGCGCCAGTTCAAGGAACGCTATGACGGCTATGCCGAGCGCATGGCCGAAGCCGGGCTGGAACCCTGGCTGATCGAAATCGAAAACGGCCTGAGCCGCGAAGAACAGGGCCGCCGTGCCGCCCAGGCGCTGATCGCCAGCGACAAGCCGTTCGACGCGGTGTTTGCGGTGTGCGACGAAATCGCGCTCGGCGCACTGCGCGCCCTGACCGAGGCCGGCCTGCGCGTGCCCGACGACTGCGCCCTGATCGGCTTTGACGGGATCCGCGCCAGCGCCCACGCCATGCCCCCGCTGTCGAGCATCCAGCCCGATTTCAGCGCCGCCGGGGCCATGCTGGTCGACAAACTGCTCGCGCTGCTCGCCGGCAATGCCCACCAGCAGCGCCGCGTGCCGGTGCAATTGCTCGCCCGGGCCAGCACCCGCCGCGCCTGAACTTCGGCAGGCCGAGGGCAATTGCCCTGAAGTTTCATATATGCGAAGAGTTCGGGGAACATTTCCCCGGACGAGGATTCTCCCATGGCCCATATCAAGACCACCCACGTCGGCAGCCTGCCGCGCGGCGAAGAACTGACCCCGCTGCTGCTCGCCCGCGACGCCGGCAAGCCCTATGACGCGGCAGAGTTCGACCGGGTGGTCAGCGAAGCGGTTGACGAAGCGGTCAAGCAGCAGGTCGCCGCCGGGGTGGACATCGTCTCGGACGGCGAACTCGGCAAGGTCGGCTATTCGACCTACATGATCGAGCGCCTTTCGGGCTTTGGCGGCCATACCGACCGCAAGACCGCCGCCGATCTGGCCGAAGTGCCGAACCTCGCCAAGAAGCTCTCGGCGATCATGGGCAGCCAGGAATTCGTCCGCGCCAGCTGCATCGACGAGGTCAAGCTGGTCACGCTCGATCCGCTGCACGAAGATATCCGCCGCTTCCGCGCCGCGCTCGACAAGAACGCCGCCCCCACCACCGAAGCCTTCATGAACGCCGCCTCGCCGGGGCTGATCACCGCGTTTCAGGTCAACCGCTTCTACCCCAGCCACGAGGCCTACCTCGCCGCGCTGGTCGATGCGATGCGCGAAGAATACGAAACCATCGTCAACGCGGGCTTCTATCTCCAGCTCGATTGCCCCGATCTCGCGATGAGCCGCCACACCGGCTATCAGGACGCGAGCGACGAGGAATTCCTCAAGATCGCCGCCGCCAACGTCGAGGCGCTCAACGCAGCCACGGCCAACATCCCGTCTGAAAAGATGCGGATGCACGTGTGCTGGGGCAACTACGAAGGCCCGCACGATCACGACATCGCGCTGGAAAAGGTGATCGACATCGTGGTCAAGGCGCGCCCTGCCACCGTCCTGTTCGAAGCCGCCAACCCGCGCCACGAGCACGAATGGAAGGTCTGGAATGACGCCAAGCTGCCCGACTGGAAGGTGCTGGCCCCGGGCATGATCGACACCTGCTCGAACTATGTCGAACACCCCGAACTGATCGCCCAGCGGATCGAACGCTTCGCCGGGATCGTCGGCGCCGACCGCGTGGTCGCCAGCACCGATTGCGGGTTCGGCACCTTTGCGGGCTATGGCAAGATCGACCCGATCGTGACCTGGCGCAAGCTGCGTAACCTGCGCGAAGGCGCCGACATCGCCGGCGCGCGCCTGTGACCGAGGCCGAGCGCCTTGCTGCCGAGTGGGCCTGCGCGAAGCTGATCGCGCTCTACGCCAACCTCAACGATGACGCGCGCTGGGACGACGTGGCGGCACTCTACACGCCGGGCGGGTTGATGACCCGCCCGACCGCGCCCGATGCCCCGATCGTGGGGCGCGAGGCGATCCTCGCCGCGTTCCAGGGGCGCCCGCCGCGCAAGACCCGGCACCTCTGCTCGAACGTGGTCATCACGCTCGACAGCCCGACCACCGCCAGCGGGGTCAGCGCGATGGTGCTGTTCACCGAAAACGGCCCGCCGCTAGCCGGATCGTTCCACGACCGCTTCGAACTGACCGCCGAAGGCTGGCGCTTTGCCGAGCGGCGCGGTTCGCTGGCCTGGTAAGGACCGCGGCGATGGCACAGGCCGGCAATGCGAACACCGTCAAATCGGCGCTGCGCACGCTCGACATCATCGAGTTCGTCGTTGCCCATCCCCAGGGCCCGATCGCGCAGGACATCGCCGCCGCGCTCGACATTCCGGTGTCGAGCCTGTCCTACCTGCTCTCCACCCTGCTTGAACGCGGCTATCTGGTGCGTGACGGGCGGCGCTATCGCCCGGGGCCGGGGCTGGAACGGCTGGCCGTCGCACCCCACGCGCTGACCTTGGCGGAGCGGGTCGAACCGCTGGTCAAGCTGCTGCGCAGCGACCTTGATGAAACCGCCAGCTTCATGGTCCGCACCGGCTGGGAAGTCGAAGCGCTGGTCACCGAGGCGAGCGGCCATGCACTGCGCTATGCGATCGAACGCGGCCACAAGAAGCCGCTCCACAGCCTCGCAGCCGGCAAAGCGATCCTTGCCGCCCTGCCCGAGGCCGAACTGACCCGCTATTTCACGGAATGCCCGCGCCCGCGCTACACCCAGCACACCATCGTCGACGAGGCCGAACTGCGCGCAGAACTAGAACAGGTGCGGCGCGGCGATCTGGCCGAGGCCCATGAACAGGATACCAAGGGCATCTGCGGCCTGGCCTGCGCGGCCTGGCTCGATGGCCAGGTGGTCGGGGCTTTTGCCGTGGCGATCCCCGAAGTGCGCTTCGATGCCGCAGTTGCGCAAAAGGCCCGCACCGCGCTGGGACGCGCGGCTGCGAGCCTTGCCGGAAGCTGATCCCCCTCCCCGTTTCCGAGGAGGGGTTTCAAATCTGCCTTACTTCTTGGTGCGCCAGCCGTCGGCGTAGTTGTCGCGCGCGGCTTCGACGTAAGGCGTGGCCGAGACGATCGCCTTGATCGTGGTCTGCACGTGGCGTTCGACGGTCGGCTTAGTGGTGCCGCCGTTGGGCTCACCCCAGACCAGTTCGACAACAGTGCCCGGCGTCGCATACTTTTCATCAAGCATGGCGAGCGTCAGGAACTTGCCCTCGTTGGCGGTGTAGCCGATCCAGGTCGACAGACCCGCGAGGCTGCCATCGGCCGCGCGCACTTCGTCAAACGGGTGCATCGCATAGACCGCGCTCGGGTATTCCATGAACTTCGCACGGTCGCCCTTCGACAGCGCCGAGCTCTGCACGCGCATCACGTCTTCGTTGTCGAGCGCCAGCGTCACCTTCTTGCGCTGCGGCTGGGCCGCCATCTTTTCGAGCGCTTCACGGCCGATGAAGTCATGGTCGAACTTCACGAACGGGCCGTAACCCAGATCCCACGGGGTCAGGTAATAGCCTTCGACGCTGTCGGGCACGTAGGAACCGCCGACCGAGCACTTGCCGGCATAGGAATTGGCACCCAGCCATTCGCGGAACGGCTTCAGCTCATCGCCGGTGTAGATCGCGGGCAGCGGGCTCGGGATCCAGCCCGATTCCAGCGTGTTCGACGAATAGGCGCGGCCGCCGACCAGCGCCATGCCGTGTTCCTTGCCGGCTTCGACCAGCGCGGTGTGGACCGCGGCATAGTCTTCCCACGGACCATAAAGTTCCCAGCCCGGCTGGCCGGCCATGCCGTGACGCAGCGCGTGGACGGTCTTGCCCGCGATGGTCAGATGGGTGATGTTGAAGAACTTGAGGTCGGGCGGGGTCACGCCGGTGGCGTTTTCGATCACCTTCATGGCGTTCGGACCCTGGACCTGGAAGCGGTAGTTCTTGCGCTTGCCGTCGGTGCGCATGGCCCAACGCTCGTCGCGTTCCACTTCAACGTTCCACTTGCCCGAGGCGGCGTGGAATTCGACCCATTCGATCGACGGCGCGCGGCCAACGAGGTTGAAGCGCTGTTCTTCGAGATAGAACAGGATCACGTCGCCGATGACATAGCCCGCAGGCGTGCACGGCACGAACTGCTTGGCCTTGTCAGGCACAAAGCCCTTGAAGCTGTTGATCGCGAGGTATTCGAGCATCGCGAAGGCATCGGGGCCGCGCACTTCCAGATCGACCATGTGGTACGACTGGTTGTAGAGCACGGCGGTGTGCTGCCAGGCCCACTGTTCGTTGCGCCAGTTCGAATATTCCGCCGGCACGCCCGGATAGACGTTGGGGCCGACCTGCTGGTTGCGCAGCATATCGACGAGGTCGCCCGTACCGGCGAGCAGGCTTTCAAGGTTCTCGGCCATCTTGCATCCTTTCACGATGTCTCGGGCCACAGCGAACCCGTCACACGAATCCCCCTGCCACATTTTCGCGTGCATGAAAAGTTCGTGGTTGTGAATTTTCACGAACAGGGATGCGGTCTGCCGCCTCTCACCCCAACAGCGGCGCCAGATACTTCCCCGTGAAGCTCTGTTCGACCTTCACCACCTGCTCGGGCGTGCCTTCGGCGACGATCTCGCCGCCGCGGATGCCGCCTTCGGGGCCGAGGTCGATGATCCAGTCGGCGGTCTTGATGACATCGAGGTTGTGTTCGATCACCACCACCGAATTGCCCTGGTCAACCAGCCGGTGCAGCACTTCCAAGAGCTTGCGCACGTCCTCGAAGTGGAGGCCGGTGGTGGGTTCATCGAGGATGTAGAGCGTCTGGCCGGTTGACCGCCGGCTTAGTTCCTTGGCGAGTTTCACGCGCTGCGCTTCGCCGCCCGAGAGGGTGGTCGCCTGCTGGCCGACCTTGACGTAGCCGAGCCCGACTTCGTTGAGCATGTGCATCTTGTCACGGATCGGGGGGACGGCCTTGAAGAACTCTTCCGCATCCTCGATCGTCATGTCGAGCACGTCGGCGATCGAGTGGCCTTTGAACTTCACTTCCAGCGTTTCGCGGTTGTAGCGCTTGCCCTGGCATTCCTCGCAGGTGACGTAGACGTCGGGGAGGAAGTGCATCTCGATCTTGATCAGGCCGTCGCCCTGGCACGCCTCGCAGCGCCCGCCCTTGACGTTGAAGCTGAACCGCCCGGCCTTGTAGCCGCGCGCCTCGGATTCAGGCAGGCCTGCAAACCAGTCACGGATCTGGGTGAACGCGCCGGTATAGGTCGCCGGGTTGGAGCGCGGGGTGCGGCCGATCGGCGACTGGTCGATTTCGATCACCTTGTCGCACAGTTCGAGCCCAGTGATCTTGTCATGCGCCCCCGCGACCACGCGCGCGCCGTTGAGCGCGCGGGCGGCGCCGGCGTGCAGCGTATCGAGCGTCAGGCTGGACTTGCCGCTGCCCGACACCCCGGTCACGCAGCAGAAGGTGCCGAGCGGGAACTTCGCGGTCACCCCGGTGAGGTTGTTGGCCCGCGCGTTGTGGACGGTGATGTGGTGGCCGTTGCCCTTGCGGCGGGTAGCCGGCACCTCGATCTTGCGCGCGCCCGAGAGGTATTGCCCGGTCAGGCTGGTCTTGGACTTCAGAATGTCCTTGAGGCTGCCCTGGGCGACGATTTCGCCCCCGTGAACGCCCGCGCCCGGCCCCAGATCGACGATGTGATCGGCGGTGCGGATCGCGTCTTCATCGTGTTCGACCACGATCACCGTATTGCCCAGATCGCGCAGCCGGCGCAGCGTGGCGAGCAGCATGTCGTTATCGCGCTGGTGGAGGCCGATCGAGGGTTCATCGAGCACGTAGAGCACGCCCGACAGCCCCGAGCCGATCTGGCTGGCAAGGCGGATACGTTGGCTTTCCCCGCCCGAGAGCGTGCCGCTGGTCCGATCAAGGTTGAGGTAATCGAGCCCGACGTTGTTGAGGAAGCCCAGACGCTCGTTGATTTCCTTGAGGATGGCCTTGGCGATCTGCTGCTGCTGGTTGGTCAGCTGGTCATTCAGCGCGCCATACCACGCCACTGCCGCGTCGACCGACAGGCGGGTGATGCTGGAAATGTCAGCACCCGCCACCTTGACCGCCAGCGCTTCGGGCTTGAGGCGCTTGCCGTCGCAGGTTTCGCAGGGCTGCGCGGTCTGGAACTTGCCCAGTTCCTCCCGCATCCAGGCGCTTTCGGTTTGCAGCATCCGGCGGTTGAGATTGCCGATCACCCCTTCGAACGCCTTCTGGACGGTGTAGCTCTTCTTGCCGTCCATGAAGGTCAGCGCCACGGGCTTGCCGCCGGTGCCGTAGAGGATCACCAGCCGCACTTCGCCCGGCAGATCCTGCCACGGCGTTTCGAGGCTAAAGCCGAATTCGGCGGCGAGGCTTGCCAGCACCTGCATGTAATAGGGCGACGGCGGGTTGCTCTTCGCCCAAGGGACCACCGCCCCCTGCTTGAGGCTGAGCGCCTCGTTCGGCACGACCAGCTGGGGATCGAACAGCAGCTTTTCCCCCAGCCCATCGCAGGCCGGGCAGGCGCCCTGCGGCGCGTTGAACGAGAACAGCCGCGGCTCGATGCTTTCGATGGTGAAGCCGGAAACCGGGCAGGCGAACTTTTCGCTGAAGACGATGCGGTTGGCGGGCAGCCCCGCGCCCTTCATCGCGCCGCCCTTCTCTTCCTCGCGGCCCGGCACCAAGCCATCGGCCAGATCGACATAGGCCAGCCCTTCGGCGAGCTTGAGCGCCTGCTCGAAACTGTCCGCGAGGCGGGTCTGGATGCCATCGCGCACCGCGATGCGATCGACCACCACTTCGATGTCGTGCTTGAACTTCTTGTCGAGCGCGGGGGCTTCCTCGATCGCGTAGAGTTCACCATCGATCCGCACGCGGGTGTAGCCCGCCTTCTGCCACTCGGCCAATTCCTTGCGGTATTCGCCCTTGCGGCCGCGCACCACCGGCGCGAGCAGATAGGCGCGGGTGCCCTCTGGCAGCGCCATGACCCGGTCAACCATCTGGCTGACGGTCTGGGCAGAGATCGGCTCGCCCGTGGCGGGGCTGTAAGGCACCCCGACCCGCGCCCAGAGCAGGCGCATGTAATCGTAGATCTCGGTAACGGTGGCGACCGTCGAGCGCGGGTTGCGGCTGGTTGTCTTCTGCTCGATCGAGATCGCCGGGCTGAGCCCGTCGATATGCTCGACATCGGGCTTCTGCATCATTTCGAGGAACTGGCGCGCGTAGGCCGAAAGGCTTTCGACATAGCGGCGCTGGCCCTCAGCATAGATCGTGTCGAAGGCCAGGCTCGACTTGCCCGATCCCGACAGGCCGGTGATGACGATCAGGCTATCGCGCGGCAGCTCGACATCGAAGCCCTTGAGGTTGTGCTCGCGCGCGCCGCGCACGACAATCTTGGAAAGCGACATGGCGCGGATCTGTTCCACATCTGTTCGATTCAGGCAAGCGCGCCGCCGCCGCGCCTGTGGGCAAGCTCTACCAACCGCCGCCACGCCTCTGCAAACGGCATTGACCGTTGGCGGTGCGCGGGCAAGGAAAGGTCATCTTCGCGCGCGCCCGTTTCGGGGCGTGTTCGCGCATCCGGTTATCGGGAGACTGACCGCCATGAAATCTCGCCTGTTCCTTTCCGCCGCCGCGCTGGCCGTTCTGGCCGCACCGCTTGCCACCACCCCGCTGGCCGCTGCTGACGCGCCGGCCGCCACTGCCCCCGCCAAGCCCGCAATCGGTGCCTGGGGGGTTGACCTTGCCGGCGGCGACAGCGCGGTGAAGGCGGGCGACGATTTCCTGCGCTTCACCTCGGGCAAGTGGATGGACGCCACCGAAATCCCGGGCGACCGCCCCTCGATCGGCGCGTTCGATGACCTGCGCGAGCGCACTTCTTCGCAGCTCAAGGATCTCATCACCAATGCCCCGGCGGGCAGCAAGTATGGCGCGTTCTACGCCAGCTTCATGAACGAGAAGCGCCTCGAAGCGGTTGGCCTTGCCCCGCTCAAGCGCGATGTCGCCGCGGTTGCCGCGCTCAAGGACAAGGCCCAGTTCGCCCGCTTCATGGGCGCCACCAACGGCAAGTTCGGAATCAGCGTGGTTGGTTACGGCGTCGCGCCCGATACCGCCAACCCCGAAGTCAACGTGCTGTTCATGGGCCAGGACGGCATCGGCCTGCCCGAGCGCGAATACTATTTCTCGCCGCAGTTCGCCAAGCAGCGCGACGCCTATCGCGCCTATATCGTGCGGACCATGCAGGCGATCGGCAACCCCGATCCCAAGAAGGCCGCCGACACGATCATGGGCTTTGAAACCGAGATCGCGTTCAAGAGCTGGAAGATCGCCGACCGCCGCGACATCGACAAGCTCAACAACCCGATGAGCACTGCCGAACTGGCGGCCTATGCCCCGGGCATCGACTGGACCGCGTTCTTCGCCGGCGCCGGGGTTCCCGCCCAGCAGCGCATGATCGTGGGCGAAAACACCGCCGTGCGCGCGATCGCCAAGCTCTATGGCGAAACCCCGCTCGCAACGCTCAAGCTGTGGCAGCAGTTCCATATCGCCGATCAGGCCGCGCCCTATCTCACCAAGGCGATGGTCGACAGCCGCTTTGACTATACCAAGACCCTCAACGGGGTGAGCGAGAACCGCCCGCGCTGGAAGCGCGGCGTTGATCTGGTCGATAGCTCGCTGGGCGAACTGGTTGGTCAGGACTATGTCGCGCGCTACTTCCCGGCCTCGTCGAAGGCCAAGATGGAAGGGCTCGTCGCCAACCTCAAGACCGCGATGGCCGGGCGCATCAAGGGCAACGACTGGATGAGCGAGGCGACCAAGACCGCCGCGCTTGAAAAGCTGTCGCGCATGGAAGTGATGGTCGGCTATCCCGACAAGTTCCGCAGCTATGGCGCGCTCAAGGTCGATGCCAATGACCTCTACGGCAACGTCGAACGCGCCGGCGCGTTCAATGCAGCCTACCAGATGAGCTTCCTTGGCAAGAAGGTCGACAAGAAGCTGTGGGGCATGAACCCGCAGACCGTGAACGCCTATAACGGCTTCCTCGAAAACAAGATCGTGTTCCCCGCGGGCATCCTGCAGGCGCCGTTCTTCGATCCCAACGCCGACGATGCCGTGAACTATGGCGCGATCGGCGCGGTGATCGGCCACGAAATCAGCCACGGCTTCGACGACCAAGGCCGCAAGGTCGATGCCACCGGCAAGGTGCGCGACTGGTGGACCCCGGAAGACGCCAAGCGTTTCGTCGAACAGTCGACCGTGTTCGGTTCGCAGTATGCCAAGTTCGAAGCCGCCCCGGGCGCCTTCGTGAACCCGGACCTGACGATGGGCGAAAACATCGCCGACTTTGCCGGGATCCAGGTGGCGATGGATGCCTATCACGCCGCGCTCGGCGGCGCCGCGGCGCCGGTGCTCGACGGCTACACCGGCGAACAGCGCGTGTATCTGGGCTGGGCGCAGGTCTGGCGCAGCAAGGCGCGTGAAGACGCGCTGCGCCGCCAGGTTGCCACCAACGAGCACAGCCCGGCGATGTTCCGCCTCTATGGCCCGCTGCGCAACGTCGAAGCCTGGTATCAGGCCTTCGGCATCAAGGCCGGCGACAAGCTCTACATCGCGCCCGAACAGCGCGCCAAGATCTGGTAATAACCACTTGCAGGGGGCGGCAGCGATGCCGCCCCCACTTCCTTTTGATGAGGGACTCCCCCATGCGCACTTTCCCGTTCGTTTCGGTTTCGCTGCTGGCGCTGGCCGCCTGCGCGCAGACCCCGCCGCCCGCCGCCCCGGTGGCCGAGGCCGCACCCGCCGTGCAGCCCTATGCTCCGGTGATCCCCAAGGGCACAGGCGTGTTCGCCCAGGCCTCCACCCTGTCGCTGCAGGCGCCTGATTTCAACGCGATCAAGGATAGCGATTTCGAACCCGCGATCGAGCAGGGCATTGCAATCCAGCTGGCCGAAGTCGATGCGATCGCCGGCGATCCTGCCGCACCGACCTTTGAAAACACCATCGAAGCGCTCGAAAAGTCGGGCCAGATGCTGACCCGCGTGCTCAACGTGTTTTCCGCGCTGACCAGCGCCAACACCAACGACGCGCTCGATGCGGTCGACAGCCGCACCGCGCCCAAGCTGGCGGGGATGCGCGATGCGATCCTGCTCAACGACAAGCTGTTTGCCCGGGTCAAGGCGCTCTACGAAACCCGCGCCAGCCTGAACCTTGCGCCTGATCAGCTGCAGGTGCTGTCGATCACCTATGACAACATGGTCCGCAACGGCGCGCTACTAAGCCCGGCTGACAAGGAAGCGCTCAAGACCGTCAACGGCAAGCTCTCCTCGCTGTCGACCGATTTTGGCCAGTTCCTGACCAAGGGCACCAAGGACGGCGCGCTGGTCTTTACCGACAAGAGCTGGCTCGCCGGGCTTTCGGCGGCCGATATCTCTGCGGCAGAACGCGCCGCGGCTGACCGCAAGCTGCCCAAGGGCAGCTATGCCATCCCGCTCCAGAACACCACGCAGCAGCCGCTGGCGGCCTCGATGGCCAACCGCAAGGCCCGCGCCGCGCTGTTCGAAAAGAGCTGGATGCGCTCGGAACGCGGCGATGCCAACGATACCCGCGCGCTGGCGCAGGATCTGGCGCAGCTGCGCGCCCAGAAGGCCAAGCTGCTCGGCTATCCGGACTATGCCAGCTACGTGCTGACCAACCAGATGGCCCAGACCCCGGCCAAGGCGATCGGCTTCCTCCAGCAACTGGTCCCGGCGCTTGCCAAAACCCAGCAGCGCGACGCGGCCGAACTCAACAAGTTCATCCGCGCCGATGGCGGCAAGTTCGCGGTCACTCCGGCGGATTGGGATTTCTATTCCGAAAAGCTGCGCAAGGCGAAGTACGACCTCGATCAGAACGCGGTGAAGCCGTACCTTGAAATCACCAATGTGCTCGAAAACGGCGTGTTCTTCGCCGCCAACCAACTGTACGGACTGACCTTCAAGAAGCGCACCGACCTGCCGGTCTACCATCCCGATGTGACCGTCTATCAGGTCTATGATGCCGATGGCAGCGAACTGGCGCTGTTCTATT
>CALKVF010000068.1 GCA_937996535.1 uncultured Novosphingobium sp.
TGTCTGGGTAGGGGCGGTTACGCTGGCGTTGCTGGCGGCGCTCGCGGCCTTCGTGATCTGGATCGCGCGGCTGGGCGAAGGCAACCAGCGCGACTTTGACATCTTCTTCAAGCAGTCGGTCGACGGGCTCTCCAAGGGCTCGTCGGTGACCTTTTCGGGGGTTCCCGTCGGGCAGGTCAAAGTGATCGAACTGTGGACCAAGGATCCCAGCTTCGTGCGCGTGCGCATCGCGGTGAAAGAGGACGTGCCGATCCTGATCGGCACCACGGCCACCATGCAGAGCGGCTTTACCGGCGTTTCGAACATCCAGCTCGAAGGCGCGACCCGCGGCGCTCCGCCGATCGCCGAACAGGGGCCCGAAGGCGTGCCTGTGATCCCGACCAAGCGCGGCGGGCTGGGCGAACTGCTCAATTCGGCTCCGGTCCTGCTCGAACGGCTGGCCACCCTGACCGAGCGGCTGACCACGGTGTTTTCGGACAAAAACCAGGCCTCGATCGAGCATATTCTGGCCAACACCGACCGGATGACCAGTTCGCTCGCCAAGGCTTCGCCGCAGGTTGAGAAGACGCTGGTTGAACTGCAGGGCACTCTGGCCGAGGCCAAGCTGGCGCTGGGCCAGTTCGAAACCGCCACGGCCTCGACCAACGAACTGATCAACGGCGATGGCAAGCAGATGATGCAGCAGTTCCGCGCCACGCTGAAATCGATCGACCGCACGGCGACTTCGCTCGAAGCCTTGGCGAATGATACTCGCCCGGCGGCGCGTCAGCTATCGGATCAGACCATTCCCCAGGCCGAAGCCGCGATCCGCGATCTGCGCGCCACCACCAAGGCGCTGCGCGACATGACCGAGCGGCTCAACGATCAGGGTGCAAGCGCTGTGCTGGGCGGCCAGAAACTGCCGGACTACAAGCCATGACGCGTAATCAAGGGAACCGATCGGCCATGGGTGTCAGGATCATTGCGGCTGGGCTACTGGCGCTCTCGCTGAGTGGCTGCATCAGCCTTGGCGGCGGAGGCAGCAAGACCGCGCCCGAACTGCTGACGCTGACCGCCGCCGAAGCCCCTGCGGCCGGCGCCACGGCAAGCGGCAAGGCGGCCGAAGCCGTGCTGGTGCTCGAACCCGAAGCCGATCGCCGGCTCGCGGTGCTGCGCATCCCGGTGCAGGTCGATGATGCGCGGGTGGCCTATCTCAAGGATGTCCAGTGGGTCGAACGTCCCGCGCGGCAGTTTGCCCACCTGCTGGCTGAAACCCTGCGTGCGCGCGGTTCGCGGCTGGTGCTGGAAGAAGGCCAGAACGCCGGAACGCCGGGTGTGCGGCTGAGCGGCCAGCTGGTCGAAATGGGCTATGATGCCCGTTCACAGTCGGTGGTGGTGCGCTTTGATGCGCTGAGGGCCAGCGCCTCGGGCGATGTTGCCAGCCGCCGCTTCGAAGCCGTGGTGCCGGGCGTCGCGCCCAAGACCGCGCAGCTCGGCTCCGCGCTCAACCGCGCCGCCAATGATGTGGCGAAGCAGGTCGCCGATTGGATGGCGAGCTAATCGCGGCGTTTAGGCGCGGGCGAGTCGGGCAAAGGTCATCGCGGCGGTAAAGACGCTGAGGCGCCATGCGCGCCGGGCCTCGGCCTCGTAATCCTGACCCCATTGTTCGACCTGCCAATCCTCTTCAAGGTTGGCGGCGGCCCATAGCGTTTCTGCGTCGCTCTCCCCCGCCAGCGCGGCAAGCCCGATCACCAGCGAAGCCGCCAGCGTGGTCAGCGTGGTCAGCGCGGCGAGCGCGAAATCATCCTCGGCGGCCAGCACCTGTTCGAGCCGCGCCAAGGTGGCCGCGGGCTGGGCGCGGTGGATCACCCCGCCGATGCGTTCGAAATGGAAGTCCCAGCGCGCCTCGGCGGCAACCAGCAGCGGCTCCCACACCGCCAGCTGGCGTTCGTGGAGCGGCTCGTCCGGTTCGGCGCGGTAGCACAGCGTATCGGTTTCGGCGTAGCGCAGCAGCGTGGCGATCGCCGCAGCGCGGTCTGGCCCGACGACATCCAGCGCATGGTCCGCCATGTCGCGCAGCACGAATGTCGCCGGGTCGATGTCCTCGCCCTGGGCGTCCCATTCGGCGGCGAGCGCGGCGGCAAGCGCCTCGCTCGGCACCATTTGCGGGCGGCCGCCCACGGTTTTCAAGGGACGCGTATCGAGCGTGACGGACCAGCCGCCCGCGGCGGGCGCGGCGGCGGCAGACTTGTAGAAGCGTTTCATTGCGGCGGACTTTTCCAGCGCTTGGCAAGGATGATCGGGAAGAAGAACAGGTCGAACAGGCCGAAGCCGAACAGCACTGCGCCAACCGCGAAGGGCAGCGGAAGCTTGCCCGCCATCGTGCCCAGCCCGGTCATCGCCAGCGCCGCGCCCGACAGGTGGATCAGTTGCAGCGCGAAGAAGCGCCGCTTGGCGGGATCGCGCTCGGGAGTGGGGGTCATGCCAGCAAGTCCTTGAGATGGGCCGGGCTGGTCGCCACGGCGGCCGCCCCGGCGGCGATCAGTTCGCCGCTGGTGTGATAGCCCCAATCAACCCCGATCCCGCGCACGCCCGCGTTGACCGCCATCTGGATGTCATACTGGGTGTCGCCGATCATCACGGCGTCATCGGCCAGCGCCAGCGTATCGGCCAGAGCCTGCTCGATCATCGAGGGGTGCGGCTTGGAGGGGTGATAGTCGGCGGTTTGCAGGGTGGCAAAATGGCCCCCCAGCCCATGCACCGCGAGGCAATGGTCAAGCCCGCGCTGGGCCTTGCCCGTGGCGACGCCCAGCGTCCAGCCATCGGCGCGCAAGGCATCCAGCAATTCGCGGATCCCGTCATAGAGCGGTTCGGTCAGGGCGCCGCTTTCGCGGGCGGCGCGAAATGCCTCGCGGTAGGTCCGGTCGATTTCGGTGCGCAGGTCGTCATCGGCCTCGGGCAGCAGCAGGCGGATCGCCTGGGGCAGCGACAGGCCGACGATCCGGCGCACCTGATGCCGGTCGGGCAGGGCCAGACCGCACGCAGAAAAGGCCGCGTCCATCGCGTTGCAGACCCCGGCCTGGCCATCGACCAGCGTGCCATCGCAATCGAAGATCGCCAGCTTGACGGTCATGCCCCGCTCTAGCGCTTGGGCGCAGGGCGCGCGGCAGGGCGGCGTGCAGCAGGTTTGCCAGCGGGTCTGCCGGCAGGCTTGCCCGCCGGCCTTGCCGCCGGCTTGCTCGTGGGCTTGGGCGAACCCTTGCCCTTGGTCGGGCCGCGGCTCTTGCGGGGCGCGCCATCGCTGTCGCTATCCCTGCGCGAGCGGCGCTCGCCGCGGCGTTCCTTGCGATATTGCTTGGAATGGGCCTTGGCCGCGGCCTTGCGGGCTTCGCGTTCGGGCACCTTGGGCGCATCGGGCAGGGCTGCCCCATCGGCTTCGTCAAAGCCGAGGTTTTCCATGCTTGCGGCAAAATGCTCGGGCAGTTCGGCGATCACGTCGAGCGGCGTACCATCGGGATGGTCGATGATCAGGCGGCGCGCGTGGAGGTGCATCTTGCGGCTGATGCTGCCCGACAGGAACGCGTCCTGCCCGCCATATTTGCCGTCACCCACGATCGGGTGGCCGATCGCGGCCATGTGGACGCGCAGCTGGTGGGTGCGCCCGGTGAGCGGCTGAAGTTCGACCCAGCAGGCCCGGTTGCCGGCGCGGTCCAGTACGCGGTAGCGGGTCTTGGCGCTCTGGCCGTGCTCCGACTGGTCGACCATCATTTTTTCGCCGCCGGTGCCCGGCTGCTTGGCCAGCGGCAGGTCGATCAGGCCGTCCTCGATATCGGGCACACCGATGATCAGCGCCCAGTAGATCTTGCGCGCGGTGCGCCCGGAAAAGCGCTTGGAAAAATAGGAGGCGCTGCCCGGGGTGCGCGCGATTAGCAGCACACCCGAAGTGTCCTTGTCGAGCCGGTGGACCAGCCGCGGGCGCGGGCCGGTTTCGGCAAAGGCATCGAGCAGCCCGTCGACGTGTTCATAGGTGCCGCTGCCGCCCTGGGTGGCAAGGCCGGGCGGCTTGTTGAGCACGATCGCGGCGCGGTCCTGGGTGATGACCATGCTGTCGGCCAGCGCGATCTGCTCTTCGGTCAGGGGCTTGCGCTCGCGCGGCTTGCGCTCGGGCGTATCGCCGCCGGGGGGGACACGCAGCGTCTGCCCGGCAACCAGCCGGTCGGCCACGTCGGCGCGCTTGCCATCGACCCGGATCTGCCCGGTGCGCGCCCAGCGGCTGACCGTGGCGAACCCGACCTGCGGCAGATGGCGCTTGAACCAGCGGTCAAGCCGCACGCCGTCATCGTCGGCGCCCACGGTAAATTGGCGGACGGTATCGTTCATCCCAAAACTCTCATCGTCAAAAGGCCCAGAAACAGCCCGGCCACCCCTGCGGCCAGCGAGGCGCTGGCATAGATCGCCGCATTGCCAAAGGCGCCGCGTTCAATGAACAGCGCCAGTTCGAGGCTGAAGGCGGAAAAGGTGGTGAAGCCCCCCAGTACGCCGACGCCCAGCAGCAGCCGCCAGCCTTCGCCGCCGATCCCGGCGCCAGTGCCATGCCGCGCCAGCCATCCGGCCAGAAGGCCCATGGCAAAGCTGCCAACGATGTTGACCGTCAGCGTGGCGATCGGAAAAGCACTGGCCGCAACCGGGCCGATCGCCTGGCTCCACAGCCGGCCAACCAGATAGCGCAGCCACGCCCCAGCCCCGCCGCCAAGCGCGACGTATAGTGATGAGGCAAGGAAGGAGGGCGGGTTCATCGCAGCCCCTTAGCCGCTTGGCGCGCTGAGCGCCACTCCCTTGCCCCCAAGCCTGCCCCCAGCGGCGCGGCGCACTGTCACCAAACCATAACCGTTTCGCAAAGTGGCCGTCACATCGCCGCCTTATGGTCGGGCAAACCGGAAGCGGAGACTGCCCGATGGAACAGACCACCATGATCGACGGCGCAAAGCGGCGGCTGTCGCTGCGCCTTGCCTGTGACGAAGCCGACCTTGCCGCGGTCCAGCGGCTGCGCTGGCAGGTGTTTTTCGATGAAATGGGCGCCACGCCCGAAGTCGGGGCGACCATCGGCCTCGATGCCGACGCCTATGATGCGCTGTGCGATCATCTGCTGGTGATCGACGAGGATGCGGCGCCCGGCGGCATGGTGATCGGCACCTATCGCCTGCTGCGCGAAAGCGTGGCGCGGCCCCATGCGGGCTTCTATTCGGCGGGCGAGTTCGATCTGGCCGCGCTGTCCGCTGCGCCGCAGGGTGGCGGGGACGCTCGGGGCGAACTGCTCGAACTGGGGCGCTCCTGCGTGCTGCCGCCCTATCGCACCAGCGCGACGATCTCGCTTCTGTGGCGCGGGATCAGCGATTACATCGCCCAGCACCGGATCGGCCTGCTGTTTGGCTGTGCCTCGTTCGCGGGCACCGATGCCCAGCGCCATGCCCCGGCGCTGTCCTATCTGTTCGACAACCACCTGGCCCCGGCCGAGCTGCGCCCGCAGGTGCTGGCCGGCAAGGCGGCGAACTGGACCCCGCTGGCGCCCGGCAGCTACGATCCGCGCCGCGCGCTGCTGGCGCTGCCGCCGCTGGTCAAGGCGTATCTGCGGCTTGGCGCGATGGTTGGTGAAGGCGCGTTCGTCGACCACGCTTTCAACACGGTCGATGTCTGCATTGTCATGCCGGTGGAGCAGATCACCGAACGCTACGCCGCGCGCTTCAGCGTCGCGGCCTGATCGCCGGCATCGATCGCTGCCAGTCGGGCGGCGATCGCTGTGCGGCAGGCTTCTGCCACCACCTTGCGCGGGCCGGGGGCAACCGGCGCTTCGAACCACAGGTCGATCGCCGCGCCGCCCGCGCCGGCCAGGGCCAGAGCGTGGGGCAGCAGCGCATCATCGCCCAGCCAGGCGATCCGGCGGCGTCCGGCGGGGCTCAGCGCCGCGCCATCGCGCCGCCGATAGGACAGCGTAACCGGCTGCACCGCCGCCCAGCGTTCGCCCGCCGCGGCGAACAGGCTGGAGCGGAACGGCAGCAGCGCGGCGCCATCGCTGGTCGTGCCTTCGGGAAACAGGATCAGCCCGCTGCGCGGGGCATAGCCATCCATCCGGGCAATCACGCCGGGCAGGGCGGAACGCACCTCGCGCTCGATGAACAGGCAGCCGAGCCGCCGGGCGAGCGGGCCGATCACCGGCCAGCGCCCGACTTCGGCCTTGGCAATGAACCCGGCGTCGCAAATCCGCCCCAGCACCGCGATGTCGACCCACGAGATGTGGTTGGCAACGATCAGCGCGCCCTTCGCCGGACGCGCGCCGTGGCAGCGCACCCGCACCGCAAAGCCGCGCAGCAGCAAGGCCCAGGCCAGCACAGCAATGCCCCGGCGCAAGGGCGCGGGGCGGGCCAGCGCCCAGAGCGGCGCGATTGCCAGCACCCCCGCCAGCGCGCCGATCGCGCGCAATTGGCGCAGGCGGCGGGGCAGCACGGCAAGCGGGTTGGCAGTCTGGGCTGGGGCAGGGTGATCCATGCTGCGGATGTGCCGCAGCGATATGACGGGGATGCGACAAACCTGCGCTGAGAATTTTTCATGCATGGCCGCCGCCGCGAATCGGGCCCGGTCCCAGCCGGCGCGAAGTGCCGCCCGGCATCGGGGGAGATCGCCGGGCGGCCTCCGCCGGGCGCGCGAGGGCAGGGTTCGGGGCGCGCCGGGGGAGAGGGGTAGGACGGGGCGGGTCGGGGCAGGCTTAAGGCACGGTTTCCCCCGGCAATTGCGGGTCTGAGCCTGGGGTGGCACGGCGGCGCGGGGGCTGCCAGCGCAACCGGCTCCACTTCCGAGCGGGTTTGGAGGCACTTTTGCCAGAGGGCTGGGTGCTGCAATCTCTTGCCAAGGGGGTATGGCTCTGCTAGCGGGCCCGCCTGTTAAGCCGATCCTTGCGGATTCGGCGGATAATCTTTTTGGCTATAAAAGGGTGCTCCCCCGCACTCGGATGACGCGGGGTTCTGACCTTTTTGTTCGTGAGGTGTGTCGGTTTATGCAAATTCTCGTCCGCGACAATAATGTCGAGCAGGCCCTGCGCGCGCTCAAGAAGAAGCTGCAGCGTGAAGGCGTGTACCGCGAGATGAAGCTGCGTCGTCACTTCGAAAAGCCCTCGGAAAAGCGCGCCCGTGAAAAGGCCGCTGCTGTGCGCCGCGCCCGCAAGATGGAACGCAAGCGCATGGAACGCGACGGCGTCAAGTAAGCTTCACGGCTTGCTCCGGCGTAACGCTTGAGCCATGAGGGCGCGGACGAATCCGCGCCCTTTTGCTTTGGTGCGCCCCGAAAGATCCAGAAGGGAACTTTGATGACCGAGATCACCCGCGTTCCGCTCCAGCCCATCGCCAAGGGCGCGCTTGGCAAGCTGTGGGTCGGCGTTGCTGCCGCCGCGCTTGCTGCTGCCGGGCTGGCCTATGCCTCGCTGCCGCAGACGGTCACGGTCGAAACGCTTCAGGCGGGCAGCGGCGCTTCGCCGACGATCGCCGATGTGGCGCTGATCAACTACAAGGGCACGCTCCCCGACGGCAAGGTGTTCGATCAGGGCCAGCAAGCCGTGTTCCCGCTCGAAGGCGTGATCCCCGGCTTCACCAAGGCGCTCGAACAGATGCAGCGCGGCGGCAAGTACAAGGTGCTGATCCCGGCCAAGCTCGCCTATGGCGATCGCCAGGCCGGCGAAATTCCGCCGAACACCGACCTGACCTTTGAAATCGAACTGATCGATTTCAAGAGCCGCGCTGAAATCGAACAGCAGCAGCGCATGATGGAACAGCTGCGTCAGGCGCAGGGCGGGGCTGGCGCTCCGGGTGCTGCTGGCGCCCAAGCCATTCCGGCTCAGGCCGTTCCGGCTGAAGCGGTTCCCCCGGCTCAATAAGATTGCGCGGGGCCGCGCTGCGCGGCCCAGCTTGCAGCCCAATCGTGCCGGTGCTAGCGCGCCGGCACGTCCTGTTTGAAGGCACTTACGCAAAGGAACGCCATGTCGGTCGATACCGCCACCGTGGCCAAGATCGCTTCGCTGGCCCGGCTCAAGGTGAGCGAGGCTGAAATCGCGGCGATGGTCCCCGAACTCAACGGAATTCTCGCCTGGGTCGAACAGCTCGGCGAAGTCGATGTCACCGGCATCGAGCCGATGACCGCCGTGATCGAAAACCACCTGCGCCTGCGCGATGACGTGATCGGCGCCGATCCGCTTGCTGGCGGGGGCATCCGCGATGCCGTGCTGGCCAATGCGCCGGCTCCCGAACACGGCTTCTTCGGCGTTCCCAAGGTGATCGAATAATGACCCAGCTGACCGACCTTGGCGTTGCCGCCATCCGTTCGGGCGTTGCCTCGGGCGAATTTTCCGCGCTTGAAGTGGCCGAGGCGTTCAACGCCCGGGTCGCCGCGGCGCAGGATGCGCTCAACGCCTTCATCGTCACCACCCCCGAAGCCGCGATTGCCGCCGCCAAGGCCACCGATGCCAAGCGCGCCGCTGGCCAGCCACTGGGCAAGATGGCCGGCGTGCCGATCGGGATGAAGGATCTGTTCGCCACCAAGGGCGTGCAGACCACGGCGGCCAGCCACATCCTCGAAGGGTTCAAGCCCGAATACGAAAGCACCGTGTCCCAGAAGCTGTGGGATGCGGGCGCCGGGATGCTGGGCAAGCTCAACCTCGATCAGTTCGCGATGGGTTCGTCGAACGAGACGAGCTATTTCGGCACCGTCAATTCGCCGTGGCGCCGCAATGACGGTTCTAACACGGCGATGGCGCCGGGCGGTTCGTCGGGCGGCAGCTCGGCGGCAGTCGCCGCGCGGCTGGCTCCGGCGGCAACCGGCACTGACACCGGCGGCTCGATCCGCCAGCCCGCCGCCTTCACCGGCATTTCCGGGATCAAGCCAACCTACGGGCGCTGCTCGCGCTGGGGCGTGGTGGCCTTTGCCTCCTCGCTCGATCAGGCCGGGCCGATGGCGCGCGATGTGCGCGACTGCGCGATCATGCTCGAAGCCATGGCCGGATTCGATCCCAAGGATGCGACCAGCCTCGATCTCGCCGTGCCCGAATGGGAAGCAAACCTCTCGGGCGACATGAAGGGCAAGAAGGTCGGCATTCCGCGCGAATACCGCGTCGATGGGCTTGACGCCGATGTCGCCGCCAGCTGGGATCGCGGGATCGAATGGCTCAAGGACGCGGGCGCCGAGATCGTCGAGATCAGCCTGCCGCATACCAAGTATGCCCTGCCGGCCTATTACATCATCGCGCCGGCCGAAGCCTCGTCGAACCTCGCGCGCTATGATGGCGTGCGCTACGGCCTGCGCGATCTGCCCGAAGGCGCGAACCTGCAGGAGATGTATGCCGCGACCCGCGCCGCCGGGTTCGGGGCAGAGGTCAAGCGCCGCATCCTGATCGGCACCTACGTGCTTTCGGCCGGGTTCTATGACGCCTATTACACCCAGGCGCAGAAAGTCCGCACCCTGATCAGCCACGATTTCAAGAATGCGTTCACCCAGTGCGACGTGATCCTGGCCCCGACCACGCCGACCGCCGCCTTTGGCCTTGGCGAAATGGTTGCAGACCCGCTGGCGATGTATCTCAACGACGTGTTCGCGGTGCCCGCCAGCCTTGCCGGCCTGCCGGCGATGTCGGTGCCCGCCGGGCTCAACCGCGAAGGGCTGCCGCTCGGCCTGCAGATCGTCGGCAAGCCGTTCGATGAACAGGGCGTCCTCAACGCCGGCCTCGCGATCGAGGCCCGCGCCGGATTTACGGCTAAGCCGGAGCAGTGGTGGTAAGATGAGCAACTATCGCATTCAGGGCGCAACCGGCGAATGGGAGGTCGTGATTGGCCTCGAAGTTCACGCCCAGGTGACGTCCAATTCCAAGCTGTTTTCGGGCGCGGCAACGGCCTTTGGTGCCGAACCCAATTCGCAGGTCAGCCTGATCGACGCGGCGATGCCCGGGATGCTGCCCGTGCCCAACCGCGAATGCATCCGCCAGGCGGTGCGCACCGGCATGGCGATCAATGCCCAGATCAACAAGTGGTCGCGGTTTGACCGCAAGAACTACTTCTATGCCGACTTGCCGCAGGGCTACCAGATCAGCCAGCTCTATCACCCGCTGGTCGGCGAGGGCAGCCTTGAGGTGGTGCTGGATTCCAAGGATCCCGAAGGCAGCACCAAGACCATCGGCATCGAGCGCATCCACGTCGAACAGGACGCGGGCAAGCTGATGCACGATCAGCACCCGACCATGTCCTATGTCGACCTCAACCGTTCGGGCGTGGCGCTGATGGAAATCGTCAGCCGGCCGGACATGCGCTCGCCCGCCGAAGCCGGGGCCTATCTGGCCAAGCTGCGCCAGATCGTGCGCTATGTCGGCTCTTGCGATGGCAACATGGATCAGGGCTCGATGCGCGCCGACGTCAACGTCTCGGTGCGCCGCCCGGGCGATGAATTCGGCACGCGCACCGAAACCAAGAACGTCAATTCGGTCCGCTTCGTGATGGCCGTGGTCGAAAGCGAAGCGCGCCGACAGGTTGCGCTGATCGAGGACGGCGGCACCGTGGTGCAGGAAACCCGGCTCTACGATCCCGACAAGAACGAAACCCGCTCGATGCGCAGCAAGGAAGACGCGCACGATTACCGCTACTTCCCGGACCCGGACCTGCTGCCGCTGGAACTCGACGATGCCTTCCTGGAGGAATGCCGCGCAAGCCTGCCGGAGCTGCCGGATGCCAAGCGCCACCGTTATGAAACCGCGCTGGGGCTGTCGGCCTACAACGCGCAGACCCTGACGGCAGACGTGGAAACCGCGCGAGAGTTCGAGGCCCTGCTGGCCTCGGTCGCCAAGGCCAGCGGTAAGGGTGAAGCCGATGTCGCCAAGCGCGTGGCCAACTGGTCGCTGTCCGAGCAGCCGGGCGTGCTCAGCGCGGCGGGCGCCAGCTCCGATCATCCCAAGAACACGGTCGAAGCCAATACGGCGATCGTCGTGGCCACGGAAAGCGGGCTGATTTCGGGCAGCAAGGCCAAGGAAATCTTCGAGACTTACCTGACCAGCGAAATCGACCTCGATGCCGAAATCGCCGCCAACAAGCAGAGCACCGACACCGGCGCGATCGAAGCCGCGGTTGACGCGGTGCTGGCCGCCAATGCCGACAAGGTCGCCGAATACCAGGGCGGCAAGGAAGCCCTGTTCGGCTTCTTCGTCGGCCAGACGATGAAGGCGATGCAGGGCAAGGGCAATCCGCAGCTGGTCAACCAGGTGCTGAAGGCCAAGCTGGGGTAATGGCGAACTTCGATTGAGTGCTTGAATTTCAAGTGGAATCGTCCATCACTCCCTGGTCGTATGTAGATCGACTTAGGGGGTTTGATGTCTCGTTCTGTTGCTCTGAAATTGGTCTTAGCTGGCGTTTGCCTTGGGTTCGCAGCTCCCAGCCAAGCCGAACCACTCACCATCGCTTCTGTGCTTGAACTGAATGCGCTCCAGGTTGGTGATGATGCGATCATCGCCAAGATCCAGAGCGATTCAACGGTGTTTGATTTGACGACTGATCAAATCATCGACCTGCGCAAAAAGGGGCTTAGCTCGCCGGTCATTGCCGCCATGCTCAAAACCAAGGGCGGCCCGAAGCTGTCAATAGATTCTCCCGATCCGGCGGTTCCCCATGCACCGGGCCTCTACTTCCTGAATGGGCAGGGTGATGGCGCGAAAATGGCGAAGATGAATTTCACGGTGTCCAATCAGGCCAAGACCGGAGGCATTCTGGGGTATGCGCTTACCGGCGGCATCGCTTCGATGAGCATTAAAGTTGCGATTCAGAATGAAACCTCGCCCGTCAGAGTTACCGGCACTCCGCGTTTCTTTTTCTTCTTTGACAGCACCACGCCAGAGGGCGGCGCCAATACATGGGCAAGTGGCAGCAATACTTTCGTGAATTCACCGGCCGAATTTACTTTGGTGCAATTGATGAAAAAGAGCGGGCGCCGCGAAGCTCGCGTGGGCAGCATGAACATTGGCGGCGCAAAAAGCGGGGTCATGGACAAGGATCGTCTGGCATTTCGATCCAATGAACTCCGCCCCGGGGTTTACGAAGTGACCCCGGCGACGTCTCTGGAACCCGGTGAGTACGGTTTCATCTTTTCGCTGGCGGGGGCGGGCACGGGTGGTGCCATGACTGCCCGCGTGTTCGACTTTACGGTTGGGCTCTGATCAGGGCCTTCAACAAGCCATCGCTGGATAACTTCTTGTGATCGCGCAGGTCGCTTGTGCAGCCGTACTGGCTACCGTCATGGTAGTTGGTGCGGCTGGCACCGCGCGCGCGGCAACCAATCTAGATATCATCACACTGGCTAAAAATCGGGTCGGAGACGAGGCGATTTTGGCCAAAATTGCTACCGAACCGTGCGGTTACGATCTTACGATTCCCGGAATTCGCAAGCTCAAGGTGGCGCGGGTTTCAAACGGCGTCATCGCTGCGATGATCCGCAAATGCAGTAAGGGTGATGGGCTATCGGACGACGATATCATCACACATGAACTGGGGTTGCATCCGGGGTTGTTCGGAGTCGACGACGCTTCCGGCGGCAGTGTCCCGCAGCAGATTGTTCCAGCGATGGTCGCGGCTGGGCTTCCCGGCGGCAACGGCACGGTCCTGCTGCCTGCCAAATCCAAGCTCACTTTACCCGGTGCTCGCTCTGGGTGGCTTACAAGAAAGGCGCGTCCAGTATTCTGGATTGTCGCAGATCCGGCGACAAGCATTGGACAACCCGAGGTTACCAGCCCTAGCGGCCCTCCTGGCTATGATCACATGCGCCTGGTCAGGTTGGATCAAAGAACGGGCAAGCGGCAGTTGTACGTGGGGACTGTGATAAGCGGGGTGGCAATTGGTGGAGTCTATTCAAGGTCGGCATTGGCCTTGCGTATTGTGCGCCGCTCTCGATCGCTTTTTGTCGCGATACCGGAAACTGATCTTGATCCCGGGGAGTATGCACTGCTGGTCAATGATAAGGCCAGTACCTACCGGGTTTATGATTTCACAGTTGATCGGCCCGATCCTGCGCAGGTGCGATAGCTGCCAAAACCAAAGGGCGCCGGAGTATCCCTCCGGCGCCCTTCGTGTTTTCAGTCGTGCGGCCGGGCTCAGGCCTTGCGGGTGCCGCTCATCGGGAAGCTGCCGAAGGCGCCGGCCTTGACCGAGCCGGTCAGGGTGTCGCCATCGACGGTGGCTTCGCCTTCGAGCGTCATCGGCATGGGGACGGTCATCTTCATCGACCAGGTCAGCTTGTTGCCATCGACCTTGCCGTTTTCCAGTTCCATCGAACCCATCGCGCCGACGTTGCTGCCGGTGAAGCTGTCACCGTCGACCACGATGGTCACGTCGCTCTTCTGGTCGCCCATCGGGGTCTTGGTCACGCATTCGTAAGTGCCTGCAACCGACATCGAATCTCTCCTCAACTTACAGGGGGGTAAGTAACGTATCACTCGCCCGCGGCGGCCTTGCTGTCAACCGGGGGCGTGGGGGCGAGCTCGACCGGCAGGCCCAGCCCCTTGAGCTGCGGTTCGACCAGCTTGCGATCGCCCACCACCACGAACACGAGGCCCTGCGGAGTGAGCCATTCGCGCGCCGCGCCGTCGATCGCGGCGCCATCGATCGCGCGGTAGCGGGCCGGCAGGGTGGTGTAGTAATCATCGGCGCGGCCGAGCCGTTCGTTGAGCACGATCGCGCCGAGCACCTGCGAATTGGTTTCGAACCGGTTGGGCAGGCCGCGAATGTTGCCATCGGTCACCCGCGCCAGTTCGACCGGGTCGACCCCGCGCGCGGCGGGGAAGGCGGCCATGTCCTTGAGGATCAGGCGGATCGAATCCCCGGTGCGGTCGGACTGGACCGGGGCGACGAGCATCAGCGTGCGCGGCCCTTGCGGGCTGCTGACCGAGGAGCGCACGCCATAGGACCAGCCCTTGTCTTCGCGCAGGTCCATGTTGAGCCGGCTGAGGAAGCCGTTGCCAAGCACTTCGTTGGCCAGATCAAGCGCTTCATGCCCCTGATCGCGCCCGGTCAGACCCAGTACGCGGCCCGCGACGATCACCGACTGGGGCGATCCCGGCCGGTCGATCAGCACGATCCGCGGGCGCGGCGCGGGCACGGCGGCATCGAGCCGCTTAATTGCGCGCGGGGCCGCCGGCGGCGCCCAGTTGCCGAACGCGCGTTCGAGCAGCGGCTTGAGCTGGTCCATCGTGATATCGCCGGTGACGGTGATGCGCAGGGCATCGCTGCGCAGCCACTTGTCATGCGCAGCGCGCAGCGAGGCGGCGCTTTGTGCGGCGAGCGAGAGGGAATCGCCGAGCCCGTCGCTCGGCAGACCGTAGGGATGGGCCGCGCCGAACAGCAGCGGGGCAAGGCTGCGCACGCCCAGTGCGCGCGGGCTAGCCATGGCCTGAGCCAGATCGGCCTGGCGCTGATCGCGCACGCGGGCAACATCGGCATCGCGGAAGGCGGGATTGCGCACCACGTCGGCCAAGAGGTCGAGCGAGGGGGCAAGATTGGCGCTCAGCGCCGAGAGCATGACCGACGAGGAGTCGAGGCTCGCCCCGCTGGAGAGGTGCGCGCCCAGCCGTTCCTGCTCCTCGGCGATCTGGGTGGCATCGCGCGTGGCGGTGCCTTCGTCGAGCAGGTCGAGCATCAGGCCCTGGGTGCCGGGGGTGTCCTGTGCGTCGGCGGCAAAGCCGGCATCGAAATTGAGGCTGACGAGCACGGTCGGCACCGCGCTGCGCCGTGCGAGGGTTACGGCCACGCCGTTTGACAGCGTGGCACGCTCGATCGCGGGGAAGGTCAGATCGCCCACCGGGGCCACGGCGGGGGCGGCGCGCTTGGGGCCGGTGGCAAGCCGGGGCGCGGGGCGCTTGGCATCGGGGCGGGGCGGCTTGCTGGTGGCTTCATCGCCCCAGCCGCCCATTGCCGCGCCATTTTCGGTGCGCGGCCCCGGGCTGACCGCGAGGGCATAGACCGGGCGCGCAAGCCAGCGCTGCATCGCGCCCTTCACCTCTGCCGGGGTGAGCGCGGCGATGTGCGCGAGGTCTTTCTTGAACTGCTGCGGATCGCCCGAATAGAGCAGCCCTTCGGCCAATTGCGCGCCCTTGCCGGAAAAGCCGCCAACCTGTTCGAGCGCGTTGATCTGCCCGGCAACCGCACTGGTCGCGGCGCGGCGCAGTTCGTCCTCGCTCGGCCCTTCGGTCAGGAAACGCTGGATTTCGGCGTCAAAGGCGCGTTCGGCAGCCGCGCGGTCCACCCCGGGCTTCACGTCCATCGTGATCTGAAGCTGGCTGACCTGTTCGAACTGCATCGACCCGGCGGTGACCCCCACGGCCAGCTGCGAGCCGCGCACCAGCGCATTGTCGAGCCGCGAGGAGGCCAGCCCGCCCAGCACCCGCATCCCCATGTCGAGCGCCAGCGCATCGGGATCGTTGGTGCCCGGTCCGCTCCACACCCGGTAAAGCCGCAGCACCGGAACCTGATCGGCCATTTCGCAGGTGGTCGGCGCAGCCAGCGTGACCGGCGCGGCGCTGACCGGGGCCACGGCCGGGCCGCGCGGGATTGCGCCGAACCACTTTTCAACCTTGGGCCGGGCAGCGGCGGCATCGATATCGCCTGACAGCACGAGGATCACGTTGTTGGGGGCGTAGTTGCCGGTGAACCACTGCCGCACGTCGGCGAGGCTGGCGGCATCGAGATCGGCCATCGAGCCGATCGTGGCATGGCGATAGGGGTGGCCGACCGGGAACAGCCCGTCGCTGATCGCATAGTCGGCAAGGCCATAGGGATCGTTGTCGCCCTGGCGCTTCTCGTTCTGGACAACCCCGCGCTGCTTATCGAGCTTGTCCTGGCTGACCGCGCCGAGCAGGTGGCCCATGC
>CALKVF010000069.1 GCA_937996535.1 uncultured Novosphingobium sp.
CACCAACCCGCTCGACGCGATGGTCTGGGCGCTGCGCGAATTCTCGGGCCTGCCGGCCAACAAGGTCGTCGGCATGGCCGGCGTGCTCGACTCGGCCCGCTTCGCCACCTTCCTCGCCTGGGAATTCGGCGTCTCGGTCAAGGACGTGAACGCCTTCGTGCTCGGCGGCCACGGCGACACCATGGTGCCCGTCACCAGCTACACCACCGTTTCGGGCATCCCGGTCGACGACCTCGTCAAGATGGGCAAGTCGAGCAAGGAAGCGATCGATGCGATCGTTGCCCGCACCCGCTCGGGCGGCGGCGAAATCGTCGGCCTGCTCAAGACCGGTTCGGCCTACTATGCCCCCGCCACCAGCGCGATCGCGATGGCCGAAGCCTATCTGGGCGACCAGAAGCGCATCCTGCCCTGCGCGGTCTATGTTGATGGCAAGTATGGCCTCGATGGACTCTATGTCGGCGTGCCGACCGTGATCGGTGCCAACGGCGCCGAAGAAGTCATCGAAATCGCGCTCGACGGCGAAGCCAAGGCCAACTTCGACGTCTCGGTCGATGCGGTCAAGGAACTGCTGGTCGCCTGCAAGGCAATCGACCCGAGCCTCGCCTGAACCTGATGGCGCCCCTCTCTGCCTCGATCTTCAGCCAGCCGCGCGCGCTTCGTGCCCGCGCGGCGGTGCTGGCGTTCGTCGCGGGGATGGCGGTGCTGCCCGGCACAGCCGGGGCGCAGCCGCTCGCCGTCACTGGCGTTGCGGACCTTGCCCTGACCTACAAGGCGATCTGCCTTGACCATGCCGGCGAGCCCGAGGCCCAGGTGGCCGCGGCCGAGCCGTTTGGTCTGACGCAGCAAGCCCCCGCCGCGGCGGACCAGGTTGTGCGCCTCACCAATGACCATCTCAGCCTCGCCATCCAGTCCACGCCCGCGCTTGCACTGTGCATGATCGCGGCGCGGGTTCCGGACGGGACTTCGCCGGCGCTCGTCGCCGCGCAGGCCCTGCCGCTGCTCGATGCCCCCGTCACGGCGCTGGCCGTGCAGGATCGCACCGTCAGCTGGCAGCTGGGCGCCGCATCGGGCCTTTACGTCCAGGTGATCGACGGCGGGCAAACGCTCGGCTCGTTCTCGCTGGCCGCACCGGCCCAACCATGATTTTCGCAGCAATCTGATTTTCGCGGCACGTTTCGCCGCACAAGTCTTGGAGTTCTGAACAGATGTCCATTCTCATCAACAAGCAGACCAAGGTCATCACCCAGGGGATGACCGGGGCCACCGGCAGCTTCCACACCCAGGCGGCGCTCGACTATGGCACCCAGATGGTCGCGGGCGTGACCCCCGGCAAGGGCGGTCAGACCCACATCGGTCTGCCCCAGTACGACACCGTGGCCGAAGCCAAGGCGATGACCGGCGCGACTGCCTCGTGCATCTACGTTCCGCCTCCGGGTGCGGCTGACGCGATCCTCGAAGCGATCGACGCCGAGATGGAACTGATCGTCTGCATCACCGAAGGCATCCCGGTGCTCGACATGGTCCGCGTGAAGCGCGCGCTGCAGGGTTCGAAGAGCCGCCTGATCGGCCCGAACTGCCCCGGCGTGCTCACCCCGGGCGAATGCAAGATCGGCATCATGCCCGGTTCGATCTTCAAGAAGGGCTCGGTCGGCGTGGTTTCGCGCTCGGGCACGCTCACCTATGAAGCCGTGTTCCAGACCTCGAACATTGGCCTCGGCCAGACCACCGCGGTCGGCATCGGCGGCGACCCGGTCAACGGCACCAACTTCATCGACGTGCTGGAAATGTTCCTGGCTGACGATGAAACCAAGTCGATCATCATGATCGGTGAAATCGGCGGCTCGGCCGAAGAAGAAGCCGCTCAGTTCCTCAAGGACGAAGCCAAGCGCGGCCGCAAGAAGCCGATGGCTGGCTTCATCGCCGGCCGCACGGCGCCTCCGGGCCGCCGCATGGGCCACGCCGGGGCGATCGTCTCGGGCGGCCAGGGCGGCGCCGAAGACAAGATCGCGGCGATGGAAGCAGCGGGCATCCGCGTTTCCTCCTCGCCCAGCCTGCTCGGCGAAACCCTGGCAGAGGTGCTTAAGGGCTAAGCCTGAGCCCTGGCCTAAGCCGGGGTTCACCATGATCAGGGCATGACCTATCCTCCCCAGGGAGCGGTTTGCCCCTTTGAATGAATGCAAGAAGCAACGGGCGGCCTTTGGGCCGCCCGCGGAAAGGTCAATTCCGATGGGCAGCGAAAGCCACGATTTCCTCCCCGATGATCCCCAGCCGGGTCCGAGCTGGTCGAAGAGCAACTGGCCGCAGGTTGGCGGCGGATTCGAAGACGACCTGACCCAGGCGCTTGATCCCACCGCCATGCAGGCGGCGGTCAAGGCGGCTGCGGCCAAGGCCGGCGCGCCGATCGACGGACGCGCGGTGGAGGAAGCTGCCGCGGATTCGATCCGCGCGATGATGCTGATCCGCACCTACCGGGTGCGCGGGCATCTGGCGGCGGATCTCGATCCGCTGGGCCTGTCGAAGCAGGATCTCCCCGCTGACCTTTCCCCTGAATACCACGGCTTCGTGGGCGCCGCCCTGGACCGCAAGGTCTATTTCGGCGGCGCGCTGGGCCTGCAGTGGGCAACCGTGCGCGAACTGGTGGCGATCCTCAAGCGCAACTACTGCGGCAAGGTCGGCCTCGAATACATGCACATCGCGGATGTGGAGGAACGCCGCTTCCTGCAGGATCGCATGGAAGGCGCCGACAAGCACATCGAGTTCACCCCCGAAGGCAAGAAGGCCATCCTGGGCGCCGTGATCCGCGGCGAACAGTATGAAAAGTTCCTCGGCCGCAAGTACGTCGGCACCAAGCGTTTCGGGCTTGATGGCGGCGAAGCCATGATCCCGGCGCTCGAAGCCGTGATCAAGTATGGCGGCCAGCTCGGCGTGCGCGAAATCGTCTATGGCATGGCCCACCGCGGCCGCCTCAACATTCTCGCCAACGTGATGGCCAAGCCCTACCGCGTGATCTTCCACGAATTCTCGGGCGGCACCGCCAACCCCGAAGACGTCGGCGGTTCGGGGGACGTGAAGTACCACCTCGGCACTTCGGCTGACCGCGAATTTGACGGCATCAAGGTGCACATGAGCCTGCTGCCCAACCCCAGCCACCTTGAAACCGTGGATCCGGTGGTGCTCGGCAAGGTCCGCGCCAACCAGGCCTTCCGCGACGACATCGGCGCGGGCAAGCACAAGCAGGTGCTCCCGGTGCTGATCCACGGCGACGCGGCCTTTGCCGGTCAGGGCATCGTCTGGGAATGCTTCGGCTTCTCGGGCGTCAAGGGCTACAACACCGGCGGCTGCATCCACTTCGTCATCAACAACCAGATCGGCTTCACCACCAGCCCGCAGTTCTCGCGCGGCTCGCCCTACCCTTCGGACGTGGCCAAGGGCGTCCAGGCGCCGATCATCCACGTCAACGGTGATGATCCCGAAGCCGTGACCTTCGCGTGCAAGCTGGCGATCGACTATCGCCAGACCTTCGGCCGCGACATCGTGGTCGACATGTGGTGCTATCGCCGCTTCGGCCACAACGAAGGCGATGAACCGGGCTTCACCCAGCCGCTGATGTACGCCAAGATCCGCCAGCACCCCGGCGTCAGCAAGCTCTATTCGGAGCGGCTTGTGAAGGAAGGCGTGATCGACGCTAACCATGCCGGCGAAGTGGAAAACCACTTCGTGGCCACGCTCGAAACAGAGTTTGAAGCCGCCAAGAGCTACAAGGCCAACCAGGCCGACTGGTTCGCCGGCCGCTGGACCGGGCTGCACACCCCGGCTGACCCGGAAACCGCGCGCCGCAACGTCCCGACCGGCATCGAACAGAAGCTGTTCGACAGCCTTGGCCGCACGCTCTGCACGATCCCCGACACGATCCAGGTCCACAAGACCCTGGGCCGCGTGCTCGATGCCAAGCGCGAGATGTTCGCCACCGGCAACGGCTTTGACTGGGCGACCGGCGAAGCGCTGGCCTATGGCTCGCTGCTCTCCGAAGGCTTCAACGTGCGCCTCTCGGGTCAGGATTCGGGCCGCGGCACCTTCAGCCAGCGTCACGCGGTGTGGGTCGACCAGACCGACGAGCACAAGTATGTGCCGCTGACCACCGTGCCCCACGGCCACTTCGAAGTGCACGACAGCCCGCTCAGCGAATATGGCGTGCTCGGCTTCGAATACGGCTATGCCAGCGCCGATCCCAAGACGCTGGTGCTGTGGGAAGCGCAGTTCGGCGATTTCGCCAACGGCGCGCAGATCATGATCGACCAGTACGTTGCCTCTTCGGAATCGAAGTGGCTGCGCGCCAACGGTCTCGTCATGCTGCTGCCCCACGGCTACGAAGGTCAGGGCCCCGAACACTCGTCGGCGCGTCTGGAACGCTACCTGCAGCTTTGCGCGCAGGACAACATCCAGGTCTGCAACATCACCACTCCGGCCAACTACTTCCACGTGCTGCGCCGGCAGATGCACCGTCCGTTCCGCAAGCCACTGATCATCATGACTCCCAAGTCGCTGCTGCGCCACCCGCTGGCCAAGTCGCAGGCTTCGGACTTCATCGGTGACGGCCACTTCATGCGGATCCTGTCCGACACCGCCCCTTCGGCGGATCAGGACACCAAGCGGGTCGTGCTGTGCTCGGGCAAGGTTGCCTATGACCTGATCGAAGCGCGCGATGCCGCCGGGCTGACCGACACCCAGGTCATCCGCATCGAGCAGCTCTATCCCTTCCCGGGTGAGCCGCTGGCCGCACGCCTGGCGCGGATGCCCAAGCTGGAAGACGTGGTGTGGTGCCAGGAAGAACCCAAGAACAACGGTTCTTGGTTCTTCGCCGAGCCGCTGGTCGAGGAATCGCTTGCTGCCGCCAAGAGCAAGGTGGGCCGCGCCCGCTACGCCGGCCGCGCTGGCAGCGCCTCGCCTGCCACGGGTCTGGCCAAGCGCCATGCCGCCGAACAGGCGGCGCTCGTCGCCGATGCTCTGGGCCTTTCGGTCCGCTCTGAAATCCGCCGTCGCTCGAAGTCGGCCTGATAGAAATCCTCCCAAGGAAACAAAACGATGTCCACCGAAGTCAAAGTTCCGACGCTGGGTGAATCGGTTGCCGAGGCGACCATTGGCGAATGGCTCAAGCAGCCGGGTGAAGCGGTTGCGCTCGATGAACCGATCGCCAGCCTCGAAACCGACAAGGTCGCGGTTGAAGTGACCGCGCCGACCGCCGGCGTGATGGGCCAGTATCTCGCGCAGGTGGGTGACAACGTCGCCGTCGGCGCGGTGATCGCCACGATCGAAGCCGGCTCGGGCGCTGCGGCTGCCCCGGCTGCTGCTGCTCCGGCGGCCGCACTTGCCCCGGCGGCCCCCGCCGCTGCGGCCAGCGATGCCGCGGTGCTTTCGCCCGCCGTGCGCCGCGCGGTGCTCGAACACGGGATCGATCCCGCCACGGTCACCGGCACCGGTAAGGACGGCCGCCTGACCAAGGAAGACGTGGTTGCTGCCGCTCAGGCCAAGACCTCGGCTCCGGCCGCTGCCGCGCCTGCCGCTGCTGCACCGGTTGCTGCCGGCGGCCGCGGCGAGGAGCGCGTCAAGATGACCCGCCTGCGCCAGACGGTCGCCAAGCGGCTCAAGAGCGCGCAGGAAACCGCCGCTCTCCTCACCACGTTCAACGATGTCGACATGTCGGCCGTGATCGAGGCACGCAACACCTACAAGGACAGCTTCGAGAAGAAGCACGGCGTGCGCCTTGGCTTCATGGGCTTCTTCGCCAAGGCGGCCTGCCTGGCGCTGAAGGACGTTCCGGCGGTCAACGCCCGGATCGAAGGCGATGAAATCGTCTATCACCCCTACATCGACATTTCGGTCGCGGTTTCGGCTCCCAACGGGCTCGTCGTGCCGGTCGTGCGCGATTGCCAGGATCTCAGCTTTGCCGGGATCGAAAAGGCCATTGCCGGCTATGGCAAGAAGGCCAAGGAAGGCACGCTGACCATGGACGACATGAAGGGCGGCACCTTCACGATCTCCAACGGCGGCGTGTTCGGCAGCCTGATGTCGACCCCGATCATTAACCCGCCGCAGTCGGCGGTGCTGGGCCTCCATCGCATCGAGGACCGCCCCGTTGTGCGCAACGGCCAGATCGTGATCCGCCCGATGATGTATATCGCGCTGTCCTATGACCACCGCCTGATCGACGGGCGTGAGGCCGTGACCGCGCTGAAGATCATGAAGGAAGCGATCGAGGATCCCACCCGTCTGCTGATCGACCTCTAAGGGAAGCGAACCATGGCTGACCACACTTACGATTACGACGTGCTGTTCATCGGCGCTGGTCCGGGCGGCTATGTAGGCGCGATCCGCGCCGCGCAGCTCGGCCTCAAGACGGCCTGCGCCGAAGCCCGCGAAACGCTGGGCGGCACCTGCCTCAACGTCGGCTGCATCCCCTCGAAGGCCCTGCTCCACGGCTCGGAACTCTATGAGGAAGCGGCCCACGGCACGCTGGCCAAATTCGGCGTCAAGACCGGCAAGGTCGAACTCGATCTGGCCGCCCTGCAGGGCGAAAAGGCCGGCGCGGTCAAGGAACTGACCGGCGGGATCGAATACCTGTTCAAGAAGAACAAGGTCACCTGGCTCAAGGGCCTGGCCACCTTCAAGGACGCGCACACCGTCGAAGTCGCGGGCCAGACGGTCACGGCCAAGGAAGTCGTGATCGCCACCGGGTCGAGCGTTACCCCGCTGCCCGGCGTCGAAGTCGATAACGACAAGGGCGTGGTCGTGGACAGCACCGGCGCGCTTGCGCTGGACCGCGTGCCCGCTCACCTCGTGGTGATCGGCGGCGGCGTGATCGGGCTCGAACTTGGGTCGGTCTGGCGCCGGCTTGGCGCCAAGGTCACCGTGGTCGAATTCCTTGATGCGCTGCTCCCCGGCATGGACGGCGAACTGCGCAAGGAAGCCGGCAAGATCTTCAAGAAGCAGGGCATGGAGCTGAAGCTTTCGACCAAGGTCACCGGGGTTGCCGTCAAGGGCAAGACGGCGACGCTGACGGTTGAGCCTTCGGCTGGCGGCGCTGCCGAAACGATCGAGGCCGACTGCGTGCTGGTCGCCATCGGCCGCCGTCCCAACGTGACGGGTCTGGGGCTGGAAAACATCGGCCTGGCGCTCAATGCGCGCGGCCAGATCGACACCGGCCACGATTTCCGCACCGCCGTTGATGGCGTGCGCGCGATCGGCGACGTGATCCCCGGCCCGATGCTGGCGCACAAGGCCGAGGACGAAGGCATTGCCGTGGCCGAATACATCGCCACCGGCACCGGCATCGTCAATCACGCGGTGATCCCGGGCGTGGTCTATACCATGCCGGAATTCGCCGGCGTCGGCCTGACCGAGGAAGCCGCCAAGGCCGCCGGTCACGAGATCAAGGTCGGCAAGTTCCCGATGATGGCCAACAGCCGCGCCAAGACCAACCGCGAGCCCGATGGCTTCGTCAAGGTCATCGCCGAGGCCAAGACCGACCGCGTGCTGGGCGCGTGGATGGTGGCATCGGTGGCCGGCACGATGGTTGCGCAGGTCGCCCAGGCGATGGAATTCGGCGCCACCAGCGAAGACATCGCCTATACCTGCCACGCGCATCCGACCCATTCGGAAGCCGTGAAGGAAGCCGCGATGGCCGTTCAGGGCAAGCCCATCCACATCTGATCGACATCCGTTCAGAGCACATTATTATCGGGGCCGTCCGGCAGAACCGGGCGGCCCCTTTCCTTCAGGAGCATACCCCGTGGCCGATACCCTGACCGTCAAGCTGACGAGCGACGAAATCGAAATGATCGTCGATGCGCTCGAAGTCGATCTCGAAGGCTATGTCGAAGCCGCCAAGGAAGCGCGCGGCAACAACAACCGCGAAGACGTGGCGACTTTCACCGAAGCGGCGACCCGCATTCAGGCGCTGATGGCCAAGCTGCAGGATCTCGTCGAGGACTGAGCCCGCCCGGGCGGCAGGTGACACGATGATGACCGGCGCCATTCCCCAGTTTCCCGCAATGCTCGACCTTGCCGGCACGGCGGTGTTCGCGCTGTCGGGCGCGCTGCTGGCGGCGCGGCTGCGGCAGACCTTCGTGACGATGGGGTTCTTCTCGCTCGTCACCGGGGTTGGTGGCGGGACCGTGCGCGACCTGCTAATCGGCGCGCCGGTATTCTGGGTGCGCGATCCATGGGTGGCGGTAGTCTGTCTGGCCGTGGCGCTGATCGCCTGGTTCACCCCGCGCAAGTGGTGGGAAGGCCAGTTCCTTGAATGGGCCGATGCCGCGGGGCTTGGTGCCTATGCTATGCTCGGCACGGCCAAGGCGCTGGCCTATGCCGTGGCCCCCGTCCCGGCGGTGCTGATGGGGATCATTACCGGCTGCGTCGGCGGGATCATCCGCGACGTGCTGGCCGGACGCCCCTCGATCATCATGCGGCCCGAACTCTATGTCACGGCGGCGGCGCTGGCCTCGGCGCTGTGCGCGGGCGGCGCGATGCTGGGCCTGCCCAATGCGCTGGTCTGGCCGGTCGCGGCCGCGGCGGGCTTTGCCCTGCGCGGGTCCGCCATTGCCCTCGGCATCCACCTGCCCGCCTATCGCCGCTCGGGCGAATAGACGGGCGGCGAACAGAAGGTCTGGGACCGCGCTCAGGCGCGCGGCAGTTCCTTCAGCGGGCGGCTGGCATCGGCCAGATCCTCGGGTGCGATCACCGCGCCTTCTTCGACCAGCTTGCGGGCCTGGACATAGTCCTTCATCGCATTGACCGCATCGATCGCGATCAGCTTGCCGCCCTTGAGATAGAGCACCGAGAAGCTGCGCTCCGCCGGATCGCCGCGCAGCACCGTGGCGTCATGCCCCGATGACAGGCCGACAGTCTGCAGCTTGAGGTCATACTGGTTCGACCAGAACCACGGGGTCGCCCTGTAGGGCTCGGGGTTGCCGAGGATCGATTTGACCGCGCAGGTCGCCTGATCGTTGGCGTTCTGGACGCTTTCCAGCCGGATCACTGCGCCTTCGGCAAAGCCGTTGGCATGGGCCGCGCAGTCCCCGATCGCGTAGATGTGATCGAGGCTGGTACGGCAGAACTCATCGACATCGATCCCGTTGCCGCCCGCCGCGCCCGCCGCGATCAGCGCACCAACCGCCGGGACGATCCCGATGCCGACAATCACCATCTGGCAGGCAATCTCGCTGCCATCGGCCAGCTTCACGCCGGTTACCCGCGTGTCGCCCAGGATTTCATCGACCCCGGTTTCGGTGCGCAGATCAACGCCGTGGCTGCGGTGTTCGGCTTCGTAGAAGGCTGACAGCTGCGGCCCGGCGACCCGCGCCAGCACGCGCGGCAGCACTTCGAGCAAGGTCACGTCCTTGCCCAACTTGCGCAGCACGGCCGCAGCCTCAAGCCCGATATAGCCGCCGCCGATCACCACCACGCGCGCGACATCGGCCAGTTCGCCAAGGATCGCATCGGCATCGTCGCGGGTGCGCACACCGTGCACGCCCGTGAGCCCGGCGCCCGGGATCGTCAGCCGGCGCGGATCGCCGCCGGTTGCCCAGATCATGTCGCCATAGGTTGCGGTGCGGCCATCCGACAGCGTCACCTTGCGCGCCGCCGGATCAACCGCGGTCACCTCGACGCCGAGCACCATGTCGATGCCCTTCGAGGCCCAGAAATCGGGCTGGCGGATGTAGAGCCGGTCAAACGTCTTGTCGCCGAGCATGTATTCCTTCGACAGCGGCGGACGCTCGTAGGGCGGTTCGCTTTCGCGCCCGATCATCCCGACGCTGCCTGCAAAGCCCTGCTGGCGCAGCTGGATCGCCACCCCGCCGCCGCCCTGGCCCGCGCCAACGATCAATACGTCGTAATGCATCTACACCCTCGTGCTCTTGTGTCTGCTTTGAGCGGGTTCTTAACGTGGCCCGCCCGGCGCACAAGAACATTGCGCCTTATCAAGCCGCCAGTGCCAGATAACTGCGATAAAGCGTGTAGCAGGCGACCAGAACGACCAATCCCGCAAACAGCGTGGTCAGCCGCCCCTTGTGCTGCGCCAGCCGGTGCGAGGCCGCCGTGCCGATCACGCTGCCCGCCACCCCGCCGGCGATGAAGCTCGCGGCAATCGGCCAATCGACCAGCCCCGATGCGGCATAGTTGAACGCAGTCGTCAGGCCAAAGGCGCTGACCGCGACCAGCGAGGTGCCGACCGCGCGGAACATCGGCATCGAGGTGGAGGCCACCAGCCCCGGCACGATCAGGAAGCCGCCGCCGATCCCGAAGAAGCCCGAAAGCATCCCGGTGCCGAGGCCAAAGCTTGCCACCTTGGGGAAATTGTCACGGTTGCAGACCACGCCTTCGACGCCCTGATCGCCCCGCCCACGAAACATCACGCCAGCCACGACCAGCATCAGCAGCGCAAACAGGAACAACAGCTTCTGCCCGTCAAAGGCCTTGCCCAGGCTCGATCCGGCCAGCGCCCCCACCACCCCGGCAGCGGCATAGGCCCCGCCGCAGCGCCAGTTGACGTTATGCGCGCGGGCATGGCTTGCCAGCCCGGCCAGCGCATTGGCCGCCACGGCAAGCGCGCTGGTGCCGATCGCGATGTGCGGGTTCCTGACACCGACGACATAGACCATCAGCGGTACGGCGAGGATCGATCCCCCGCCCCCGACCAGGCCAAGCGTGAAGCCCACCAGAACGCCGCTCAGCGCGGCCAGCAGGAAGGAGATATCCGCCAGCATCACAGCAGGTTCAACGGCAGCTTGAGATAGCTCACGCCGTTGGCCTCAGGCTCGGGAAAGTGACCGCCGCGGATGTTGACCTGCACCGACGGCAGGATCAGCCGAGGCATGGCAAGCGTTGCATCGCGCGCCTCGCGCATGGTGACAAAAGCATCCTCGCTGACCCCGGAATGGACATGGACATTGGCCGCGCGCTGGGCGGCGATGGTGGTTTCCCAGACATAGTCGCTGCGCTCGGGCGTCAGATAGTCATGGCACAGGAACACCCGGGTTGCGTCCGGCAGGGCCAGCAGGCGGCGGATCGAGCGATAGAGCGCGCGGGCATCCCCGCCCGGAAAATCGCAGCGTGCGGTGCCATAGTCGGGCATGAACAGCGTATCGCCAACAAACACCGCATCGCCGATCACAAAGGCGAGACAGGCCGGGGTGTGCCCCGGAACGTGCAGCGCGACCGCCTCGATCCCGCCGACTTGAAAGCGGCTGCCATCGCCCATCAGCCGATCGAACTGCGACCCATCGCGCGAGAAGCTGGCGGGTTCGTTGAACACCTTGGCAAAGGTGTCCTGAACGGTGGTGATCGCGGTGCCGATCACCAGCTGACCGCCCACCTGCTGCTTCAGGAACGGCGCGGCCGAGAGGTGATCGGCATGGGCGTGGGTTTCGAGCAGCCAGTCCACCGTCAGCCCCTCTGCCCGCACAAAGGCCACCACCGCCTCGGCCGAAGCGGTCGAGGTGCGGCCCGAGGCCTGATCGAAATCGAGCACTGAATCGATGATCGCAGCCCGCTTGCTGGCCGGGTCATAGACCACGTGGGTCGCGGTGAAGGTCGGCTCGTCAAAGAACGTGCGCACCACGGGAACCTGCCCCGCCGCGCGGGCGGTCTCGATCTGCTGGATGGCACTGGCAAGAACAGCATCAGACATTCGCATGGTTCCCTGACTGGCGCTGGCCACGCCGGTAGCGGCGATCCCGACCTGGCTCCGAGGGACAGGTCGGGATCGCCGCACAGTGTTCCGCCATGCAAATTGGGGGCGGCATGGCGGAACGGGGGGGCCCGAATCGCGTAACAACATTTGAATTGACTAATATTCCTGAATTATCATATAAGCAAGTGCAAATATGAAGGACAGCGAGTCTGCCCACCCATGAAAGGAACCTGCCATATTCGGTTTTGGTCAAGCCCGGCACAAGGAAGTGAACCCCGATCAGCTCGCCGCGATGCTCCACAGCGGCACCGCGCTGGTGGTCGATGTGCGCGAAGCCGATGAATTCGCCGCCGGGCACATCCCCGGCGCGCTCAACATGCCGCTGTCCGATTTTCGCCCCTCGCAGCTGCCCGATCCAGCGGGCAAGGTGCTGGTGCTCAACTGCGCCGGGGGCAAGCGCTCGGCAATGGCGCTCGAGAAGTGCAGCACGGCCCAGGCGGCTGTGGACACGCATCTGGCGGGCGGGTTCGGCGCATGGCGTGCGGCGGGGCTACCGGTCGAATGACCGCGCCGCGCCTGCGCTGCCGCGCACGATACGCTTGCATGACCGCTGAAAAGTATTCAGGGGAGCAGCCACGATGAAACCCGACGATCTCACCGACCTCAAGGCCAATGCCGCCGCCATGGCGGGCCGCCTCAAGCTGCTCAGCCATCCTGAGCGGCTGTTGATGCTGTGCCGGCTTGACGAGGGGGAGGCTTCGGTTGGCGAGCTGATCGATCTGGTCGGACTGTCGCAATCGGCGGTCTCGCAGCATCTCGCGCTGCTGCGCGACGAAGGCATCGTCGGCACCCGAGGCGAGGCCCAGACCCGCTATTACCGCCTGACCGATCCGGTGGTCCGCGCGATCATCCACGCGCTCTGCGTGATCTGCGACAATCAGGGCCAGCAAGCCCCCGATTGATCCGGGCGACTGATCCGGGCGATCAAGCTGGGGATTACCCCGCGCGATTCCGCTTCCGGTCCTGCCATCACCGCGCTAGCCTGCCTGCCAAACAAGGGAGGGATGCAGGCATGAACGGGGCAGAGGCGTTTGTTCAAACGCTGAAGGATTGCGGGGTCGAAGTGTGTTTCGCCAACCCCGGCACGTCGGAAATGCAGCTGGTTGCCGCGGTGGACCGCACCCACGGGATGCGCGCGATCCTTGGCCTGTTCGAAGGCGTGGTGACGGGCGCGGCCGATGGCTATGGCCGAATGGCCGACAAGCCGGCGATTACCCTGCTCCACCTCGGCCCCGGCCTGGGCAATGGCCTGGCCAACCTGCACAACGCCCGCAAGGCAGGATCGCCGGTGATCAACATGGTCGGCGATCACGCCACCTACCACCTGCACTACGATGCCCCGTTGACCTCGGACGCCGCCGGCGTTGCCCGCCCGATGTCGGACTGGGTGCGCACCTCCAAGTCCAACCGCGACCTTGCTCAGGCCGGCGCCGAAGCCTTTGGCATGGTGATGGGCGGCTATCCGGGCAAGATCGCCACGGTGATCGTACCCGCTGACCATGCGTGGAGCGAAGGTTCGGCCCCGGTGGCCCCGCCGGTGATCCCCGCCCCGCCCCAAGCCCCTCAAGCCGCCATTGCCGCCGCTGCAGAGGCGCTCAAGACCGGCAGTGGGCCCAAGTGCCTGTTCCTCGGCGGGCGCTCGCTGCGCGAGGATGCGCTGATCCAGGCCGGGCGGATTGCCGCAGCCACCGGGTGCCGGCTCGTCGCCGAAACCTTCTCCACCCGCCACCAGCGCGGCGCGGGCCGGGTCGCGGTCGAAAAGCTGCCCTATTTCGGCGAACAGGCCGAAGCCTTCCTCAAGGAATTCGAGACAATCGTGTTCTGCGGCGCGGAACCGCCGGTGTCGTTCTTCGCCTATCCGGACAAGCCGAGCTGGCTGTCCCCGCCCGATGCAAATCTCGTCCGGCTCGCCTCGCTGCGCGAAGATGCGCTTGCCGCATTGACCGGCCTTGCCGATGCGCTGGGCGCCCCGGCAGAGCCCGCGCTGATCCAGGCGGCCACCAGCTTTGCCGCTGAACCGGGCAAGCTCAACTCGGCCAGCGTCGGCGCGATCTTGGCCGAGCTGCTCCCCGAAAACGCCATCGTCTCGGACGAAGGGGCCACCCAGGGCGGTGCCTCGATGCTGATGTGCGCGGGGGCCGCCAAGCACGATTGGCTGCAACTGACCGGCGGCTCAATCGGCCAGGGCCTGCCGCTGGCGGTGGGCGCGGCAGTGGCCTGCGCTGACCGGAAGGTCATTGCGCTTCACGGCGATGGCGGGGCGATGTACACCAACCAGGCGCTGTGGACGATGGCACGCGAGCAATTGGATGTGACCACGATCATCCTCAACAACGGCTCCTACGCGATCCTCAACATCGAACTGATGCGGGTTGGCGTGCAGAACCCGGGGCCCAAGGCGCTTTCGATGCTCGATCTGCGCAATCCGGCGATCAACTGGACCCAGATTTCAGAAGGTATGGGGGTTCCGGCTACGCGCTGCGAAACGGCGGAGGAATTCCGCGCCGCGCTGGCGGAGGCCATCGCCCACAAGGGCCCGCGCCTGATCGAGGCGATGCTCTGATGGGCACCTCGCTCAACCTGCTGCCGGCCGCCTATGTAGATTTTCGGCGCGAGGCGGAAAAGCGGCTGCCGCGCTTCCTGTTCGATTACATCGACGGCGGATCGGGCGCCGAAGCCACACTGGCGCGCAACACCGCCGATTGGGAAGCGGTGCAGCTGACCCAGAAGGTGCTGCGCGATGCCTCGGCGATGGATTGCTCGGTCGAGCTGTTCGGGCGCAAGCTGGCGATGCCGCTGGTGCTGGCCCCGGTCGGCATGGGCGGGATGACCGCGCGGCGCGGCGAAGTTCAGGCCAAGCGCGCCGCGGACGCCGCCGGGATCGACTTTTGCCTGTCCACCGTGGGCATCTGCCCGATGGAGGAAGTGGCCAAGGTTTCCGAACGCCCGTTCTGGTTCCAGCTCTACATGCTGAAAGACCGTGGGATCGTGAAGGAAATCCTCGATCGCGCCCGCGAACACGGGGTGGAAACGCTGGCCTTCACCATCGATCTTGCGGTGCTCGGCACGCGCTACCGCGACATTCGCAACGGCATGGCAGGCGGGCTCGGCCCGTGGGGCAAGCTGCGCTCGGGCCTGATCGACTATGCAATCCATCCCGGCTGGGCGGTTGACGTGGGGCTGCTGGGCGGCCCGCACGGCTTTGGCAACCTCGCCAACTATGTGAAGCAGTCGAAAAACCCGCGCGATTATCTCCACTGGACCGGCACCCAGTTCGATGCCTCAGTCACCTGGAAGGACATCGAATGGCTGCGGCAGATCTGGCCGGGCAATCTCGTGCTCAAGGGCGTGCTCGACGTTGAGGACGCGCGCCAGTCGGTCGCGATCGGGGCCGATGGGATGATCGTGTCCAACCACGGCGGGCGCCAGCTTGACGGCGCCGCCTCCACCGCCGCGATGCTGCCGCGGATCGCCGATGCGGTCGGCGATCAGACCACGCTGCTGGTCGATGGCGGGATCCGTTCGGGCCAGGATCTGGTCCGCGCGCTGGCGCTGGGGGCCAAGGCCGCGCTGGTCGGCCGTCCGTGGGTCATGGCGCTGGCCGCCGGCGGCGAGGCGGCGCTTACCCGGATGCTCGGCCTGATGAAGCAGGACATGCGCACCGCGCTCGGCCTCTCGGGCGCGATCAACGCCCGCGATGTGGACCGCAAGGTGCTGCTCGCCCGCTAGGCCAGCACCTTGCCCGGATTGAGGATGCCGGTGGGGTCGAGCGCTGTCTTGAGCGTGCGCATCAGCGCGATCTCTTCAGGCGAGCGGCTGATGTGCAGCCAGTCGCGCTTTTCGATGCCGACCCCGTGTTCGGCCGAGATCGAGCCCTTCACCGGCACCAGCGCGCCATAGACGATCTCCTCGGTGCGGTGGCGCGCGGCCTCGTCGAACGGGCGCGGCCCGACCATCAGGTGCAGGTTGCCATCGCCAATGTGGCCGAACACCACCAGCTTGGCCTCATCGCCCCAGGCGGCGCGAACTTCCTCGCGCACGCGGGCGACATAGGCATCCATCGCCGTGATCGGCAGGCTGACGTCGAAGGTCACCGACGGCAGGGTATAGTGATAGAGCGCCTCGATATCGTCGCGGATCGCCCACATCTGCTGCGCCTGTGCCTTGCTGGCGGCAATCACTGCGTCGAGCACCAGCCCTTCCTCCAGCGCGTCGCCCAGCACGGTCGCGAACAGCTCGGCATCGCGCTCGGGATCAAGCCCGCTCATTTCGGTGAGGATGTAGAAGGGATGCCCGGCGGGCAGCGGCGGATTGTGCCGGCCCGAAGCAACCGCGATCGGCTCGTAAAAGCTTGCCCACATCACCTCGAACGAGGTCAGCCCGCTGCCAAGGCGGCGGCCCATATGCATGAAAAACTTCTGCACCGCAGCGAAGCTGTCGAGCGCGAGCATGGCGGTTGACGCGCCCAGCGGCGCGCTCTGCAACTTGAGCACGGCGCGGGTGATGATCCCCAGCGTCCCCTCGGTGCCGACGAACAGGTGCTTGAGATCATAGCCCGCATTGTTCTTGAGCAGGCTGTTCATCGCCGAAATGATCGTGCCATCGGCCAGCACGGCCTCCACCCCCAGCACGTTGTCGCGCATCATGCCGTAGCGCACCACCGAATTGCCGCCGGCATTGGTGGAAAGACTGCCGCCAATCGTGGCCGAGCCGCGCCCACCCCAGTCGACTGCGAACTTGAGCCCCTCGGCAGCGGCTGCTTCCTGCACCGCCTGAACCGGGACGCCGGCCTCAACCGTCATGGTCCGCCCGACCGGATCGATTGCCGTGATGGCGCGCATCCGCTCCAGCGAAACCTGGATATCGCTCGGCCGGGAATCGGTGCCGTGGACCAGCCCGGTCATCCCGCCCACAGGCACCACCACCTGCCCCGCCGCGTGGCACAGCTTCATCACTTCGGAGAGTTCCTGCGTGCTGGCCGGGCGGACCACGGCCTTGGCCTGGCACTTTGACAGGCCCATCCAGTCGGCCGCGCGCATCGCCACGTCCTCGCCGGTCAGCAGGCCCTTGGGGCCGACGATCGCGGCAATCTGGTCAAGCAAGGCAGTCATTCCGGTCCTCTCCAAAACGAAACGCCCCGACCGTATCAGCTACGGCCGGGGCGCAAAGCGCAAACTTGTGTTCGCTTATGCTTAGTCGAGACGCTCGATGATGATCGCCGGGGCCATGCCGCCCGCCGCGCACATCGTGATCAGGCCATAGCGGCCATTGGTGCGTTCCAGTTCGTCGAGCGCGGTGCCGATCAGCATCGAGCCGGTCGCGCCGATCGGGTGACCCAGCGCCATCGCGCCGCCATTGGGGTTCACCTTGGTGCGATCGAGATCGAGGTCGCGGATGAACTTTTCAGCGACGACGGCGAAGGCTTCGTTGATTTCGAAGACGTCGATGTCTTCCTTCTTGAGCCCGGCCTTTTCGAGCACCTTCTTCGCCGCGGGAACCGGGGCGTTGAGCATCAGGGTCGGATCATCGCCGCAGTTGACATAGGCGACCACGCGGCCGCGCGGCTTGAGCCCGTGCTTGTCGGCATAGTCCTTCGAGGCGAGCAGGACGGCGCCCGCGCCATCGACCACGCCCGAGCTGTTGCCGGCGTGGTGCACGCCCTTCCAGTTGAGGTCGGGATAGCGGCGCTGGATCTGCTTGCGGAAGGTCGTGCCGCCAAGGTCGAAGTCGGCGATGCCATCGAAGCTGGCCTTCAGCGAGGCAAGGCCTTCGGCGGTGGTTTCGGGACGCGGAAACTCTTCACGGTCCAGTGCCACGGTGCCGTCGGTGTTGTAGACGGTGATCAGCGACTTGTCGAAGCGGCCTTCGCGGATCGCGCGGTCGGCGCGTTCCTGCGACACCAGCGCCAGCGCGTCGAGCGCCTGACGATCGATCCCTTCCATCGCCGCGATCGCATCGCCGCACACGCCCTGGTGCGACTGCGGGTGCAGCGCATCGAGTTCGGGGTTGCCCGAACCCATGCCCAGCGGCTTGATCCCGGCATTGGCCTGTTCGGCGCCAAAGGCCGAAGTGAAGCTCATCATTTCGGTGCCGCCTGCGATCACGCAGTCTTCCATGCCCGACATGACCGCCGCCGTGGCGAGGTTCACCGAGGTGATGCCGCCGCCGCAGAAGCGGTCAAGCGTCATGCCCGAGGCGCTGACATCATAGCCAGCGGCCAGCGCGGCCATGCGGCCCATGTCGCCGCCCTGCTTGCCGTTCTGCGACGAGCACGACCAGATCACGTCATCGACGGTCGAGGTGTCGAGGTTGTTGCGATCCTTGAGCGCCTTGAGCACGGTGGCGGCAAGGTGCTGCGGGTGCAGGTGCGAAAGCGCGCCCTTGCCGGGCTTGCCGATGCCGCGCGGGGTGCGGCAGGCGTCGATGATATAAGCTTCGGCCATTGGTATGCTCCTCTCTCGGGTCGGGGATCAGGCCAGCTTGCTGGCGAGACGGCCCCGGATGATGCTTTCGGCGTCCGCGACGATGCGGCTGACGAGATCCTGGCAGGTAGGAATATCATGGATCAGGCCCTGGATCATGCCTGCGGTCCAGATGCCGTGTTCGGTATCGCCATTGCCCAGACCTTCACGGCCGCGCACGCCCCGAACCAGATCGGCCACGGCCTCGAACGGCTTGCCTTCGGCTTCGGCGGCGACCACCGCCTGCGCGATGCCGTTCTTGGCGACGCGCGCGGTGTTGCGATAGGACCGGAAGATCAGCGCGGTGGCGCGTTCGTCGTTGTCGACCATCGCCTGCTTGAAGTTCTGGTGGATCGGGGCTTCGACCGTGGCGCAGAACCGCGTGCCCATGTTGATCCCTTCGGCGCCCAACGCCAGCGCGGCAGCAAGACCGCGGCCATCGCCAAATCCGCCCGAGGCGAGCAGCGGGATCTTCACCTTATCGGCCGCAGCCGGGATCAGGATCAGCCCGGGGATATCATCCTCGCCCGGATGGCCGGCACATTCGAACCCGTCGATCGAGATCACGTCAACGCCGGCCTTTTCGGCCGAGACCGCGTGGCGCACCGCGGTGCACTTGTGCAGGATCTTGATGCCGTGGGGCTTCATCATTTCCCACAGTTCACGCACGGCGGGCGTGCCGGCGGTTTCGACCGCCTTGACGCCGCTGTCGATGATGACCTGGGTATAGGCCTTGTAATCGGGCGGATTGATGGTCGGGAACACGGTCATGTTCACGCCGAACGGCTTGCTGGTCATGCCCTTGCAGCGTTCGATTTCGGCAGCCAGGGCTTCAGGGCTCGGCTGGGTCAGGCCGGTGATGATGCCAAGCCCGCCGGCGTTGGACACCGCCGAGGCCATTTCAGCCGTGCCGACCCACTGCATCCCGCCCTGAACGATCGGATGCTCGATCCCGAGCAGTTCGGTAATGCGTGTCTTGAGCGCCATGAATCCCCTCCGTGGAATCTGATTGGCGCAATGTTTAACCGATCAATTAAAATTGGCAATGGGCAATCCCGCGCTTTGGCGGCGGATCAGCTCAAAGCCCCTGCCCGGCCGCCCGGGCGCTGGCCCAGGCCCATTGGAAATTGTAGCCGCCGAGCCAGCCGGTCACGTCCACCGCCTCGCCGATCGCGTAGAGCCCAGGCACCTTGCGGGCCTCCATCGTCTGGCTGGAAAGCTCCGCCGTGCTGATCCCGCCGGCGGTCACTTCGGCCTTGGCATAACCTTCGGAGCCATTGGGGACGAAGCGCCAGTCGGCGAGCCGGGCTTCGGCGCTGCGCAGCACCTTGTCGGTCAGTTGGCACAGTTCAGCGTCAATGCCGATCAGTTCGGCCAGCCGCGCTGCGAGCCGCTCGGGCAGCGCCTCGCCCAGCAGCTTCTTGAGCCGCGCGCGGGGCTGCGTGCGCTTGGCCTCGGTCAGCCAGCCCTCGCCGCGGTCCGGCAGTAGATCAATCCCGACACTGTCGCCGCGCTTCCAGTAGGACGAGACTTGCAGGATCGCCGGGCCAGACAGCCCCTTGTGGGTGAACAGCGCCGCCTCGAGGAAGGCGGCCTTGTTGCAGCGGGCGATCACATCGGCGGACACACCGGACAGTTCGCGGAACAGCACATCATCGCCGCCCAGCGTCAGCGGCACCAGCGCCGGGCGCGGCTCCACCACTTTCATGCCGAACTGGCGGGCGAGGTCATAGGCAAAGCCGCTCGCTCCCATCTTGGGGATCGACGGGCCGCCGGTGGCAATCACCAGCGCCGGGGCGGTCAGAGTGCGCGCGCCGTGAGTGACGCGGTACAGGCCATCGGCATGGGCCACGTCATGCACGGCCTCACCGCAGCGCAGCTCGACCCCGCCCTTGGCGCATTCGGCCAGCAACAGATCGACGATCTGGCGCGCCGAGCCATCGCAGAACAGCTGCCCCAGCGTCTTTTCGTGCCAGGCGATGCCGTAGCTTTCAACGAGGTCGAGGAAATCGGCGGGGCGATAACGGCTGAGCGCCGACTTGGCGAAATGCGGGTTGGCCGAAATGTAGCGATCAGGCGCGGTGTGCAGATTGGTGAAATTGCAGCGCCCGCCGCCCGAAATCAGGATTTTCTTGCCCGGTGCCTCGGCATGATCGAGCAGCGCCACGCGTTTGCCGCGCTGGCCCGCCACGGCCGCGCACATCAGCCCCGCCGCGCCTGCGCCAAGGATGATCGCGTCGAAGCTTTCGCTCACGCCGGAACCAGTTCGAGCGCCAGCGCCTCAGCCACCTTGATCCCGTCCACCGCGGCCGAAAGGATGCCGCCGGCATAGCCCGCGCCCTCACCCGCCGGGTAAAGCCCGCGGGTGTTGATGCTCTGACAATCGGCCCCGCGCTTGATGCGGATCGGCGAGGACGTGCGGGTTTCCACCCCGGTCATCACCACGTCGGGATGGTCATAGCCCGGCACCTGCCGCCCGAACACCGGCAGCGCCTCGCGGATCGCCTCGATCACGAAATCGGGCAGGCATTCCGACAAGTCGGTGAGTTTGACCCCCGGCTTGTAGGACGGAGTGACAACGCCGAATTCGCTGGAGCGCTCGCCCTTGAGGAAATCGCCCACCTTCTGCCCGGGGGCCTGATAGTTCGATCCGCCCGCCACGAAGGCCAGCGATTCCAGCTTGCGCTGCAATTCCACGCCGGCGAGCGGATGGCCGGGAAAATCGCGCTCGGGCTCGATATCGACCACGAGGCCCGAATTGGCGTTGAATTCGGCGCGCGAATACTGGCTCATGCCGTTGGTAACAACGCGCCCTTCCTCGCTGGTCGCGGCGACCACGCGCCCGCCCGGGCACATGCAGAACGAATAGACCGAGCGCCCGTTCGAGGCCTTGTGCGCGATCGAATAGGCCGCCGCGCCGAGGATCTTGTTCCCCGCCGCCGGGCCATAGCGCGCCTTGTCGATCCAGCTTTGCGGATGCTCGATCCGCACCCCGATCGCAAAGGGCTTGGCCTCGACGTAGATCCCGCGTTCATAGAGCTTGTAGAACGTGTCGCGGGCCGAATGGCCGACCGCCATGATCACGTGGCTGCAAGGCAGAAACTCGCCGGTCGACAAGTGCAGCCCCTTGAGCTGCTGCTGACCATCGCCCGCGTGCTCGACCTCGAAATCCTCGACCCGGGTGCCAAAGCGGTATTCGCCGCCCAGGCTCTCGATCGTCTCGCGAATGCTCATCACCATGGTGACCAGCCGGAAGGTGCCGATGTGCGGGTGCGCCTCGGTCAGAATGTCGTCGGGCGCGCCGGCCTTGACGAATTCGACCAGCACCTTGCGGCCGAGATGGCGGGGATCCTTGATCCGCGAATAGAGCTTGCCGTCCGAGAACGTGCCCGCCCCGCCTTCGCCAAACTGGACGTTGCTTTCAGGCGTCAGCACGCTCTTGCGCCACAGGCCCCAGGTGTCCTTGGTGCGTTCGCGCACGGCCTTGCCGCGTTCGATGATGATCGGCTTGA
>CALKVF010000070.1 GCA_937996535.1 uncultured Novosphingobium sp.
CGCCACGGTCGAGGCGCTGTGCGAAGCGGCCATCGCGCCGCTCGCGCTCGACAAGGCGGCGCTCGCCGCGCGGGTCGAGCGGGCCGCCGCCATGCTCGCCCGGGCGGATGACGAGCGCCTGCTACGCCTGCACCCCGATGACATCACCCTGCTTGGCGCGCAGCTGCCCGAAGGGCTCGAGGTGCTGGCCGATCCCGCGCTTGAGCGCGGGGCGCTGCGGATCGAATCCGCCAACGGCGGGGTCGAGGATGGCCCAGCCCACTGGCGCCGCGCGATCACCGAAGCGCTGGCGCAATGCTGAAACTGTTTGACCCGCTGCTCGATGAACTGGCCGGGGCGCAGATCGATCTGGCGCCGGGGCGCTATGGCCTGCTCACCGCCTGCGATGGCGGCCTGCTTGAAGTGTCGGGGCTATCGGCCCCGGTCGGCGCGCTGTGCAAGGTCGAACATGGCCGCGCCGCGCCGCTGACCGCCGAGGTTATCGGCTTCCGCAATGGCCGCACCTTGATGATGCTGCTCGGCGATACGGTGATGCTGCGCCCGGGCGCGCGGGTTCGCGCCGAAGGCCGCCCCGGCATGTTGCCCGTGGGCGAGGCCTTCCTTGGCCGCGCGGTCGACGGCGAAGGCCTGCCGATTGACGGGCTTGGCCCGCTTCACGCGCACAATGCCTGGCCGGCTGGTGGCCAGCGCACCAGCGCGCTCGATCGCAGTCCGGTGCGCACCTGTTTCGATACCGGGGTGCGCGCGCTCAACGCGCTGACCACCTTCGGGATCGGTCAGCGGGTCGGCATCATGGCCGGGTCCGGTGTCGGCAAATCGGTCCTGCTCGACATGATCGCCACCGGCGCCGAAGCCGAAATCGTGATCGTCGGCCTGATCGGCGAACGCGCCCGCGAAGTGTCCGATTTCGTCGAACGCCATATGGCCGGAAACCGCCGCGCGCGGACCGCCGTGGTCGCCGTCCCGGCCGACCATGCCCCCAACCTGCGGCTGCGCGGGGCCATGCTCGCCACCAGCCTCGCCGAATACTTCCGCGCGCAGGGCCGCCAGGTGCTGCTGATCATGGACAGTCTGACCCGCGTGGCCCACGCCGGCCGCGAAATCGCGCTGCTGCTGGGCGAACCCGGCGCGGCGCGCGGTTATCCCCCGTCGGCCCTCGCCACGATCACCAAGCTGGTCGAACGCGCGGGCAATTCGGCGGCCAGCGGAGGCTCGATCACCGGGCTCTACACGGTGCTGGCCGATGGCGACAACCAGGACGATCCGGTGGTCGATACCGCGCGTTCGATCCTCGATGGCCATATCGTGCTGAGCCGCGATCTGGCCCAGCGCGGCCAATATCCCGCGATCGACATTGCCGCTTCGCTGAGCCGGGTGATGGCCGACATCGTCGCCCCGCAGCACGCCGTTCTGGCGCGCGAATTTCGCGCGCTTACCGCAAGTTACGAGGCAAACCGCGACCTCGTCCTGATGGGCGCCTACCGCGCCGGGGCCGATCCCCAGCTTGACCGCGCGATCGCGATGCACGGCGCGCTGACCCAGTTCCTCAGCCAGAGCGCACGCAGCACGGTCGGCCTTGAGGCCAGCATTGCCGCGCTGCTCGATCTGCTGGGCGATGCGGCCTGAAGCCGCCCGCCTGAAGCGCCTGCAACGGCTCGAGCAGGTCCGCGCGATCGCCAAGCAGAGCGCCGCGCTTGAAGCCGCGCGCGCCGAAGGCACGCTCGCCCAGCTTGAAGCCCTGGCCGAGCGCACCCGCCGCATGGCCGAGGACTATCGCGGGCGCACCACGCCGCGCGATGGGCTCGACCTGCGCCAGCTCGGCAGCTTCGTTGCCGGGCTCGATGCGATCTCGCTCACCACCACCAACGATGCCGCCAAGGCGCAGCGGATCGCCGATGCGCGCCAGCAGGATCTCGCCCAGGCCGAGCGCCGCCGCGCCGCCGCCGAGGACCGCGCGCGCATCGAACAGCGCGCGCTGGCCCAGGCCGCGACACCGCAGGTACTGGGTGGCCGCAAGCCAGTTGGCACGGGTCTTGAATAGTTAGCGGTGAACCCGCTTGCGAAGGATCCCGTCTATGCTGCCGCTTTCCCTTTCCGCCCCCGCCAGCCTGCCGGCCAGCACTGGCGATGCACCGCTGGGCCAGCCCGGCGATGCTGCGGGAAGCGCGGATTTCGGGGCCTTGCTTACCGCGCGGGTTGCTCGGCCCGAAGCCTCCGCTGCTGCCACCCCCACACTTCCGCAGCTGGGCACCGCCGCACTCGCCATGCCGGCCAGCCCGGCAAGCTTGCCGGAAAGCGGCAAGATCTTGCCGGATGCCTTGCCGCTTGGCGCAGTGGTTGCCGTGGCTCCGGCTGAAGTGCCGGCCACCGCGCCGACCACGGAACCCGTCCTCGCCACCGCCACGGCAGCCGCGCTCCTGACTGCGGCCGCCCCGGCGGAGCCCGAAGCCGCGCCCACGCCGGATCAACCCGTGCCGCCACTCGCCATCAGCCTTGTCCGCCCCATCACCCGCAAGGCCGACAAAGCCGACACGGCAGCGGCCACCGCGCCCGAAGCTGCCGACGCGCCCGAAGCGGATCAGCCCGAAGCTGCCCCGCTCGAAGCCAATGCCCCGGTTCCTGTCGTCACTGCGCTGGCCATGCCGGTGCCCACGGCTGCACCCAGCGCCCAGCCCGCCGCAACCGCGCCCGAACCGGCCACCACGCGGACCGCAGCGCCCTTGCCGCTAACGCCGCAACCCGCGCAGCCGCGTAGCGAGGTGGCGCGCACTGAGGCGGCACAGCCCCAACCTCAGCCTCAGCCGCAATCTCTCCCGGTCCTCGCGCTCGATCGCGCCGCGCCGCCGGCCGCCGCCGTGTTCACCGCGGCCACGCCCGGCGAGGCAACCCCCGCTGCCAGCCTGACCGCACGGGTCCGGCTCGGCGGCGCCCCCGCGCTGCCTACTAGCGAAGCGGCTTTCGATACCGCGCCCACCGCCGGCGACGGCTTGCCCATCCCGCTCGCCAGCCCGGCCGCGCCGATGGCGGCGCCCGTCACCACCCCCACCGCGCCCGCCGCCAACCGTCCGCACGATTTCGCCGCGCTGGTCGATAGCCTTGTCGCCGCGCGCGAGGCGGCCCAGCCGCAGGCGGTGTCGATCGCGGTCAGCCATGCCGAGTTCGGCCCGGTCCACCTGCGCTTCAACCACGATCAGGCCGGGCTGTCGGTCAGCATGGCCAGCGCCGATCCCGATTTCGCCCGCGCCGCCAGCCTGGCCATGCCGCCCGTGCAGGCCAGCGCCGCCAGCAGCGATGCCGGCAGCCAGAACCAGACCAATTCCGGCCAGCCGCAAGGCCAGATCGCCGCGCGTCAGAACGGCGGCAGCGGGGCCGGTGCCGGCTTCTCGCAAGGGCAGGACCGCCCCGCCTCCGAACGCGCAGCCGAGCGCGAAGTCCGCGCCAATCCGTCCGCGCCAGCCAGCCGCCCGGACAGCGCTAGCAGCGTCCGCGCCGGCATTTTCGCCTGATTTCCAGTTAGACCAGAAGGAATTTCCGCATGAGTGACAAGAAAGACAAGGAAGCCAAGGCCAAGAAAGGCAAAGGCTTCATCGTCAAGGCGCTGGGCGCCGTGGTGCTGATCGCGGCAGGCGGCGGCGGCACCTTTGCGCTGGTCCAGTCGGGCATGATCGGCGGCGGCGAGGCGGAAAAGGCCAAGAAGGAAGACAACACCCCGAAGCTGGTCCGCAAGGGCGAGGAAGATCCCTATGCCCCCAAGGCCGAGGGCGGCAAGGAAGGCGAAGGCGCCGGCACCGCCGAAGTCGAGGGCGAAGGCGGCAGCCAGTACAAGACCAGCTACTACAACTTCACCGAGGACTTCACCTCGAACCTCAAGAATTCGAGCGCGCTGGTGCAGATCAGCCTGGCCTGCTCGACCCACCGCGATGGCCGCGTGCTGCAGTGGCTCAAGAAGCATGAACTGGCGATCCGCAGCGAAATCCTGGTCGTGCTGGCCGATACGCCCGAGGAGGACGCGTTCGTTCCGGAAGGCAAGCAGCGTCTGCAAAAGCGCCTGACCGGCGCGATCAACAAGGTGCTGACCCAAACCGAAGGCTTCGGCGGGGTCGATGAGGTCTATTTCAAGAGCTTCCTCGTCCAGTGAAGCCCGAACGCGCCCTGATTGCCGAACGCGCCGCCGCCCAGCACTGCACCGAGCTGCTTCATCGCGGCCCGGCGGCCAGCGACCTGCTGCCGCTGCTGGAACAGGCGGGGCAGCGGCTCGCCCGGCTGCTGCCCGGCGCGCTGGCGGAGCTGTGCGGCGGCGAAGCGCCGAGCGTTACCGCCACGCCCCCGCGCGAGGCGAGCATGGCCGATCTGCTGCGCGATCTTGATGAACTGGCCGCCAACAGCCTGCTGGCCGCTGGCGCGCAGGACACTCCGCTTTTGGCCTCGCTCGATGGCTATGCCGTGCTGCGGCTGGTCGACCGGGCGTTTGGCGGCAAGGGCGAAGCCCCGGTGCTGCTGCCCGAAGCCTTCCCGATGTCGGCCCAGCTGATGATCCAGCGGCTCGAAGCGCTGGTTGCCGCCCAGCTCGCCGCGGCGCTGGGCAGCGATGATCCCGCCGCCGTGCGCGCGCTGCGCCACGATGGCAAACTGGCTGACCTTGCCCCCTTCCCTGCCGACGCGGCGTTGGCCGTGCTCAAACTCGAAGTGATGGAGGGGATGCGCGCGCCGTGGCGCATCACGCTGGCGCTGCCGCTGGGCGCGCTGGCCGTGCTGCTGGGCCACGATGGCCGCGCACCCGTGGTCCGCGCCGCGAACTCAGGGCCCGCCGATCCCGCCGCCGCGCCGTTTGCCGACCTGCCGCTGCCGCTGCGCGCAGTGCTGGTCGACATGGACGTGCCGCTGGCGGCGATTTCCAAACTCGAACCCGGCGTGGTCCTGCCCGTGGCCGTGGCCCGCGCCGTGCCGCTGCGCATCGGCGCCACCCTGATCGCGCGCGGCACTGTCGGCGCGCAGGATGACCGCGTCGCCGTGAAACTCACCCAGCTTGCCTGAAGCCAGCCTGCCTCAAGAAAGTCCTCTGACATGACCCTGCAAAACCCCAGCCTCGATTTCCTGAAAGACGTCGATGTGCGCCTTTCGGTCGAACTTGGCCGCACCGACATGAAGCTCAAGGACGTTCTGGCCCTCGGCGAAGAAAGCGTCGTGATGCTCGACCGGCTGACCGACGAACTGCTCGACGTGATGGTCAACGGCAAGCTGATCGCGCGCGGCGAGATCGTGGCCGAGGGCAACCGCTTTGGCCTGCGGATCGTCGAAATGGCGGGCGGGAGCGCGGCCTGATGCTCTGGTACATCCTCAAGCTTCTGATCCTGCTGCCGCTGATCGGCGCGCTGGCCTGGGGCAGCCTCAAGCTGGCGCAGAAGATGCAGGCCCGCATGGGCACGCCCGCCACTGGCACCAAGCGCGTGCGGATCGTCGAAACGACGATGCTCTCGCCCTCGCTCAAACTGGCGGTGATCGAATTTCGGGGCCGTGAAATCCTCGTCTCGGCCTCGCGCGCGGGGCTGACCCGGCTGGCGGAAATTCCGCTCGGCGATGCGGCGCTGGAAGGGGATCAGGCATGAAGCGCCTGAGCGCACTTGGCGCAGCGCTGGCCGCGCTGGCCCTGCCCACTGCCGCCCGCGCCGCAACCGCGATCCCCGGCGCGCTCGACCGCGCCTTTGGCGCCACCGGCGGGACCGGCGGACAAGGCATGACCCTGTCGCTCCAGCTGCTCGTCATCATGGGGCTGCTGACGATCCTGCCGGGTCTGATCCTGATGATGACCAGCTTTACCCGTATTCTGGTGGTGCTGGGGATTCTGCGGCAGGCGCTGGGCTTGCAGCAATCGCCGCCCAATCAGGTGCTGATCGGGCTATCGTTGTTCCTGTCGCTGTTCATCATGGCGCCCACGCTTGACCGCGTGAACGCCCAGGCGATCGCCCCCTATGCCGCCGGCACGATCAACGCCGAACAGGCGATCAGCGCCGGGGGCGATGCCTTTCACGCCTTCATGATCCACCAGACCCGCGAGCACGATCTCGCCATGTTTGCCGAAATGGCGAAAGTGCCGAAGTTCGCGCGGGCCGAGGACGTGCCGTTCTCGATCCTGTTGCCGGCCTTCGTCACCAGCGAACTCAAGACCGCGTTCCAAATTGGCTTCATGCTCTATCTGCCGTTCCTGGTGATCGACCTGGTGGTGTCCTCGGTGCTGATGAGCCTGGGGATGATGATGATGAGCCCGACGATCGTGTCGCTGCCTTTCAAGCTGCTGCTGTTCGT
>CALKVF010000071.1 GCA_937996535.1 uncultured Novosphingobium sp.
TCAGCCGCTCGCGCTGCATGGTGATCTTCATCAACCAGCTGCGCATGAAGATCGGGGTGATGTACGGCAATCCGGAAACCACCACGGGCGGCAACGCGCTCAAGTTCTATGCTTCGGTCCGGCTCGACATCCGCCGCACCGGCCAGATTAAGGACCGCGACGATATCGTCGGCAACGCCACCCGCGTGAAGGTCGTCAAGAACAAGGTCGCCCCGCCGTTCAAGCAGGTCGAATTCGACATCATGTATGGCGAAGGGATCTCGAAGATCGGCGAAATTCTCGACCTCGGCGTCAAGGCCGGGATCGTCGAGAAGTCGGGCGCATGGTTCAGCTATGACTCCATTCGCATCGGCCAGGGCCGTGAGAATGCGAAAACCTACCTCAAGGAAAATCCCGAGCTTTGCGACCGGCTGGAGGCTGCGATCCGCAGCCAGACCGAAGGTCTTGCCGGCGAGATGATGACGGGCCCGGACGCGGACGACGATATCTGATCGCTGAAGAATTCCGGCAAGCGCGGCTGCCCGGCTGCACTTGTCCGGGGTTGAACGGAAGGGTGCCTCCAGTCCCCAATACCCTTGGCGGCACCCTTTCAAACACCAGGACCGGCGCGGCTTCCAGCATGGAGCCGCGCCGGTTTCTTGTGGGGCTTTCCTGTTGGCAAAGCGGGGGCAGGGCTTGATCGCCCGGCACTGCCGCTCAAGATGCCGCGATGACTGCACCTGCCATCGATCTCATCGGCCTGCCCAGCGACTGCAATTCCTCGTTCGAGCGCGGGCCGGCGCTCGCGCCCGATCTGATCCGCCGCGCGCTGTGGTCTGACCGGGGCAACCTCTCGTGCGAAAACGGGATGGAAGTGGGCCGCGATTTCACGCTTGCGGATCGCGGCAATCTGCCGCTGCGCGAAACCCCCGCCGATGATGACGTGATCATCGCGGCGATCGGGGAACGCCTTGCCAGCGGCGCGATCCCGCTGATCCTCGGCGGCGATCATGCCATGACCCATCCGGTGGTCCGTGCGGTCCATGCCCGCCACGGCCCGGTCAGCATCCTGCACTTCGATGCCCATCCCGATCTCTACGCCAATTTCGATGACAACCCGCGCAGCCATGCCTCGCCTTTCGCGCGGATCATGGAAGCGGGGCTGGCCAAGCGGCTGGTCCAGGTCGGGATCCGCACCTTGAATGGGCACTGCCGCGAGCAGGCCGAACGCTTCGGGGTTGAAATCGTGCCGATGGCCGGGTTCGATCCGGCGCAGGTGCCTGTGCTCGAAGGCCCGCTCTACATCAGCATCGATCTCGACGGGATCGATCCATCCGAAGCGCCGGGCGTTTCGCATCCCGAACCCGGCGGTTTGACTCTGCGCGAAGTCCTTGCCGTGCTGCGCCGCCAGACCGCACCGATCGTCGGGGCGGACATCGTCGAATACAACCCGCGCTTCGACAGCCACGAGTGCACCGCTATCCTCGCCGCCAAGCTGCTACGCGAAGTGGCGGCGCGCGCCGTGTCTAACGCCGGCTAGGCGGCGCTGCGGGCGGCTTGGGCGCTGACCACTTCCTCGGCATGGCGGCCGGCCAGTTCGGCCAGGTGGTCGAACTCGGCGGCAAAGCTGGCGAGCCCCTGACTGAGTGAGCGCAGTTCGGCATCGAGGCCGTTGAGCCCGCTTTCGGGAACCTGCGCCTCGACCCGCTCCCAGCGCTCGCGCTCGGGATGGGGGGCAAGGCCCAGAATCTGCCCGCGCCGCGCAGATAGCACCGATCCAGCCTTGGAGCCGGTCCCGGGCGGTGCATCGACCGTCACCCGCGCCACCGGTTCGAGCAGGTAAGGCGCGGCCTGGGCGAGCGCCTCGCTCATCGCCAGCCGCCCGGCGAGGCGGAAGGCCAGGTCCGAACTGTCTACCGCGTGGAATGACCCGTCGTTTAGCGTCACCGCCACGTCGACCACGACAAAGCCCAGCGGCCCGCGTTCCATCGCATCGCGCACCCCGGCCTCGACTGCCGGGATATATTGGCGCGGGATCGCCCCGCCGGTGATCCGGTCTTCAAAGGCAAAGCCTTCACCGCGCGGCAGGGGGCGGATCTCTATCACGCAGTCGCCATATTGGCCGTGCCCGCCCGACTGCTTCTTGTGCCGCCCGCGCATGGTAACCGGTTTGCGGATCGATTCGCGGTAGGCAATGCGCGGCGCCTGGGCGTCGACCGCTACGCCATACCGCCGCTGCAGCCGCGCCAGCACCACCGCCAGATGCTCGTCATTGATCCCCCGGAGAACGGTTTCGTGGCTGGCCTCGTCCTGCAGCCATTCGAGCGCCGGGTCTTCCTCGCACAATCGGTGCAGCGCGGCGGACAGCTTGACGTCGTCCTTGCGGTCGCGGGTGGCGATGGCGAGGCTGGCGTTGCGCGGAGGATAGGGCAGGGCCGGCACGGCCTGGCAGACCGCGCCCTTGGCCGGCAGCAGCATTCCCGCGCGCGCGCCCTCGAGCTTGGCCACGGCGATCACCGCGCCTTCGGGGGCGGCAGGCAGCTTGGCGGTCTTGTCCCCCTGCAGGGCGAACAGCGATCCGGCGCGCTCGGCCGCGCCCTCTGCGATCAATTCATCGCCTTCGCGCAGCGCGCCGCCCAACGCCCGGCCCAGCGTGAGCCGGCCAATCGCTCCGCCATTGGCGATCTTGAACACGTGCAGCGCGCTGCCAGAAGTCAGCCCGATCCGCGCTGCGGCGTGGGCGGGCGGGGGGCATTCGTGGCGCAGCAGCTTGAGCAGGCGGTGGACCCCGCCATCGCTCAGCGCCGAGCCGAGCAGCACCGGAACCACCTTGTTGGCCGCCGTATCCGCCGCCAGATCGGCCATCACCGTGGCCGGATCGGGCGCTTCGTCCATCAGCAGGGCTTCCATCAGCGCATCGTCGAAATCGGCCAGCGTTTCGAGCAGATGCGTGCGGTCGGCCTGTTCTAGCGCCGCGGCATGGGCAGGAATGTCGATCCGCTCGCTCTCCTTGCCGGGGCGGTAGCGATAGGCGCGTTCGAGTGCGAGATCGACATAGCCGGTCACCACTTCGCCGCCCTTGCCATCGCTGGTGCGCAGCGGAATTTGCCGCAGCGCCAGCGGTTCGCGGCTTAGGGGCTGGAGTTCCTGGATCAGCGCATGGATCGTGCCGGCGCGGGCGTGTTCGATCTTGTTGATGAAGATCGCGTGAGGCAGCCCGAGCTGGTCGAGCAGCGCCAGCGCCGGTTCGGCAAGCATCGCGCGCTCGGGCGCGGGGTCGATCACCACCACGGCCATGTCGGCCGATTGCAGCGCGGCCAGGCCATCGGTGGCGAAGCCCGCACCGCCCGGCACATCGATCAGGGCAAAGGCATCGCCGAGATAGTCATAGTGGAACAGGTTGAGTTCGGTTGATCCGCCGCGTGCGCGGGCTTCGGGGCTGGCATCGCCAAGGCTGGTTCCGGCCTCGACGCTGCCCTGCCGGGTGACCGCGCCGCTGGCGAACAGCAGGGCTTCAGCCAGGCTGGTCTTGCCGGTGCCGGCCGGGCCGACCAGTGCGATTGCGCGGGTCTGCGGCGCGGCGGCCGTTGGTGTGCCGGATGGATTGCCGTTTCGGGTGCTGCCCATGTCTCGCCTCCTCCAGGTGAAGGCGCGCCGGGCGCGTGGATCTTGCACACGGACGCGCAAGCTTTGGGATGGCGATGGTCTGCCTCGGCGGGGTGAGTCGCAAGTGAAATGTGCGCGGCGATTGTTGCTTGCGGCGCACCCGGACGAGGCATAGGCTCCGCGCCATGACGACAGGAATGGACTGGCAGGCCCAGGTCGGCCGCACGTGGGCGGAAAGCTATGCGCTGACCGATCGTTCGTTCACCGGATTGACCCAGCGCCTCACCGAACGAATTGCCGAGCGCGCGGGGAGCGCGGTGCTCGATGTCGGTTGCGGGGCCGGGGAACTGGCGCTGGCTGTGGCGCGGATGCGCCCGGGCGCGCGGGTGATCGGCGTCGACGTGTCGAGCGATCTGGTCGATGCTGCGCGGGCCCGCGCCGGGGATCGTCACCCTGATGTCGAATTCGTGCTGGCCGATGCGGCGAGCTGGAGCCTTGCCGGATTCGCGCCCGATCTGATCGTCTCGCGCCACGGGGTGATGTTCTTTGACGATCCGGTGGGCGCTTTTGCCCATCTGCGGGCTGAGGCCCAGGCCGGGGCATCGCTGGTGTTTTCGTGCTTCCGCGCTGCGGCGGACAATCCCTGGGCGAGCACGCTGGCACGGCTGCTCGATCTGCCGCCCTCGGCCAATCCCCATGCGCCGGGGCCGTTTGCCTTTGCCGATCCGGGCCATGTCGAGCCGATCCTGGCCGCCGCCGGTTGGCGTGACATTGCCTTTGAACCGGTTGATTTTGCTTATATTGCCGGCATGGGCGATGATCCGGTGGAAGATGCGATCGGCTTTTTCCGGCGGATCGGCCCGGCCGCGCAGGCGCTGCGCGCGCTGGAAGGCACGGCGCGCGAGGCGACCGAGGCGCGGCTGCGCGATTGGCTGGAGCAGCACCGCAGCGGCAATCTTGTCGCGCTGGGCGCTGCGGCATGGATCGTCACCGCACGCAAATCCTGAGCATAGCCTTAACCTGACGGCGCTTCCGGCTTGCCGCCCTCGCGCGGCTGCCTTAGTGGCGGTGCGCTATGACTTCGACGAACGAAATCCGCCGCTCCTTCCTCGAATACTTCGGCTCGCATGGGCACGATGTGGTGCCGAGCGCGCCGCTGGTGCCCTATAACGACCCGACCCTGATGTTCACCAACGCCGGGATGGTGCCGTTCAAGAACGTGTTCACGGGCCTTGAAACCCGCGCTGTGCCCCGCGCGACCAGCTCGCAGAAGTGCGTGCGCGCCGGCGGCAAGCACAACGATCTCGACAACGTGGGCTACACCGCGCGCCACCACACGTTCTTCGAAATGCTCGGGAACTTCTCGTTCGGCGACTATTTCAAGGAACAGGCGATCACCCACGCCTGGACCCTGCTGACCAAGGAATGGGGCCTGCCCAAGGACAAGCTCCTCGCCACGGTCTATCACACCGACGACGAAGCCTTCGAGCTGTGGAAGAAGATCGCGGGTCTGCCCGAAGACCGGATCATCCGCATCGCCACCAAGGACAATTTCTGGGCGATGGGCGATGATGGCCCGTGCGGTCCGTGCTCGGAAATCTTCTTCG
>CALKVF010000072.1 GCA_937996535.1 uncultured Novosphingobium sp.
GAATAGACATAGTCCGGGGTTTCTTCCCACGGATCTTCCAGCACCTTGCCCTCGGACGAGGTGTGCAGCAGGTTCGCGTCGGTCGAGAACGGGCTTTCGCCGCGCTTGTCCTTGGGAACCGGGATCTGGTGCTGTTCGGCCCACTGGATCAGCGCGGTGCGGCTGGTGAGATCCCATTCGCGCCACGGCGCAATGACCTTGATGTTGGGATCAAGCGCATAGGCCGACAGTTCGAAGCGGACCTGGTCGTTGCCCTTGCCGGTCGCGCCGTGGGCGACGGCATCGGCGCCGGTGGCGTGGGCGATCTCGATCAGGCGCTTGGAGATCAGCGGACGCGCGATCGAGGTGCCGAGCAGGTAATCGCCTTCATAGCGGGCATTGGCGCGCATCATCGGGAAGACGAAATCGCGCACGAATTCCTCGCGCAGGTCATCAATGTAGATGTTTTCGTCGGGCAGGCCCATCAGCTTGGCCTTGGCGCGCGCCGGTTCCAGCTCCTCGCCCTGGCCGAGATCGGCGGTAAAGGTCACGACCTCGCAATTGTAGGTCACTTGCAGCCACTTGAGGATCACCGAGGTGTCGAGGCCACCCGAATAGGCGAGGACGACTTTCTTGATATCGGACATGGGCTGTTTTCCGCTGGATTGCGTTGGGATTCGGCTTGCGCCCCTAAGGCATGGGGGGAGGCGAGGCAAGCGGATGCCCGCCGGCCTTGCAACCGGATTGCGTGCGCGGCGCGTGCTTGGGGCTGAAAATCGTGATATTATGAGGCATAACAAATTGTAATTCATGGAGAATGCTATGTTTCGCAAGGCATTGCCCCTTATCAGCCTCGTCCCGCTCTGCGCGGCCAGCCTCGCCGCCGCCGCATCCGCCGCATCCGCCGGGACGCCCGCCGCAAAATCGCCCTTTCTGGGCAAATGGGCGCTCGATGTGAAATCCATGCCGGCGACCTATGGCGCTCCGCCCATCAGCGTGACCTACGAATTTGTCGATATCGGCAATGGTCGTTGGGAAACCCGGATTCACATCGTCGATGATGGCCACGGGGTGCGCGACATGGCGGTCAGCTATCGGCGCGATGGGCAGGCCAATGCGGGCACTGGCTATGCGGGCGAAGGAGATAACGCTGCGGTCAATTCGCCCGCGCCGAACGTGTTGGTGATGAGCCTTGCGCGCGACAAACAGCTGGAATCCGTGCGCACCTATGCAGTTTCGGCCAATGGCAAGGAAATGATCGAAAGCGCTGCCGACGTGGATGATGCCGGGGTGCCGTTCGTCCGCAATTTCCGGTTCACCCGGATCGGCGGCTAGATGCGGGCTTACTCTGCCGCCTTGCGCTCCAGATGCCATTCGGGCGCGGTGTCGAGCGCGGCGAGGCGGGCGGCTTCGGCCCCGATATAGTCGCGCGTCATGGGCAGCACATCGCGGCGCTTCACGCTCTGGATGTGGAAATTGACCATCCCGCCTGAACGGAAGCTCTGCTCGGCCCCGGCGAGGTAGAACTGCCACATGCGGAACAGGCGGGCATCGTAAAGCGCGGTAATCTCGGCCTCGTGCAGCGTGGTGCGGCGATACCATTCGGCCAGCGTGTGGGCATAGTGATGGCGCAGCACTTCGATGTCCGAGATTGCCCAGCCGCTGCGTTCGAGCGGGGCAACCAGTTCGCTCATCGCGGGGATGTAGCCGCCCGGGAAGATGTATTTGCGGGTCCACTTGTCGGTCGTGCCCGGCGGGCCGGTGCGGCCGATGGTGTGGGTCAGCATGATCCCGTCGTCGGCCAGCAGACGGCCGGTGGCGGCGAAATATTCGCCAAAATGCAGCGCGCCGACATGTTCGATCATCCCGACCGAGGTGATCCGGTCAAAGGTGCCGCCAACGTCGCGGTAATCGATCAGTTCGAACCGGACCTTGTCGGCAACTCCGGCAGCAACCGCGCGCTCGTTGGCGAAGCGGACCTGATCGGGGGCGAGGCTGACGCCAAGCACCTCGATCCCGTAGTGGCGGTGGAGATAGAGCCCAAGGCCGCCCCAGCCGCAGCCGATGTCGAGCAGCCGCATCCCCCGGCACTGGCCCGGGACCAGCCGCAGCTTGGCCGCGATCAGGGCCTGCTTGTCGAGCTGGGCGCGTTCGAGCGTGGCGTCGGGATCGCGGAAATAGGCCATCGTGTATTGCCGGTCCTCGTCGAGGAACAGCTCGTAGAACTGGCGGGTCAGATCATAGTGGTGAGTGACATTGCGGCTGGCCTTGCCGCGCAGGTTGACCTGATCGGCCTTGAACGCCAACCAGTCGACCGCGCGGCGCAGCGGGTTGGCGGGATCGACCCCGTGCCCGCCGCCGCGATCGGCATTGCGCATCACCAGCAGCACCAGATCGCGGATATCGTGCGGCGGTTCCACCAGCATCCGCCCATCCATATAGGCTTCGCCCGCGCCCACGCGCGGATCGCGCGCGATGTGCAGGGCGGCGCCCTTGTCGGTCAGGCGGATGGTCAGCGGCGGGGCGGCGGCATCGCCATAGGCATGGGTCGAGCCGTCGTGATCGACGACGACCAGCCGGCCTTCCCGGACCAGCGCGCGCAGCAACTTGTCCAACAACCACATGCCAAGGAGACTATGCTCCTTGGAACTAGGTGCAAGTACTAATCAGCCGAGCCAGTGCAGATTTTCGGCCAGTTGCCAAAGGCCCAGCGCGAAGAACAGCAGGGCGGCGGCGATCCGCGTGGCTTTCAGCGAGACGCGCTCGACCAGCTTTTCGCCGAGGAACACCGCCGGGCCATTGGCCAGCATCATGCCGAGCGTGGTGCCGGCGGCAACCACTGCGACCGACTGGTAATGGGCCGCAAGCGCAATCGTGGCGACCTGGGTCTTGTCGCCCATTTCGACCAGGAAGAACGAGATCAGCGTGGTGAGGAAGGCCCCGCCGCGCTGGCGCACGTCGTCTTCGTCTTCATCCAGCTTGTCGGGCACCAGCGTCCAGGCGGCCATGGCGATGAAGCCCAGCGCCACGGCGATGCGGAACCACGGGGCTTCGAGCAGCCCGGCCACTTCGCGCCCGACGAAGGCGGCGAGCGCGTGATTGGCGATGGTCGCAGCAAGGATCCCGGCGAGGATCTGCCACGGCGCGCGCAGCCGCGCGGCCAGCACGATCGCCAGCAGCATGGTCTTGTCGCCGATTTCGGCAAGGGCAACGACGGCCGCCGACGAGAGAAACGCTTCCATGAAAATTCTCCAGGCCGGGTGCAGACAAAGCAATGACATCGCACCGCTGACCCGGCCGGGCAGAGGGCAATGTCATTGGTCTCGCCCGAACGTATCGTTCTCCGCACGCCATGACCTCTCGGCCAAGTATGTTGACGTTGCGGGACCGCGTGGCAGCGGTTGGCTACTCCCCAGATGACGAGGGCGCGTTAGCGGCGGGCAGGCGAAATGACAACCGGTTCGTTGCCGTCCTTAGGCGCGGGCGAGGTAAAGCACGTCGCGCGGCTGCGCGAGCAGGTGCTGGCCCGAATCGATGAACAGCGTCTCGCCGCTCGCCAGCCAGCCTTGCGCCAGCCACAGTGCGGCATCGGCCAGTTCCTGCGGCGCGGTCAGGCGCTGGAGCAGGTTCATCCGGCCGCTGATCTCGTGTTCCTCGGCGCGCTGGTCGTAGCTCGGCAGCATTGCCCCCGGGGCAAGGCCGTAAACCCGGTCTGCGGCGTTGTCCTGCGCCATGGCGAGCATGGTGGTGGCCGCGGCCAGCGCCTGCTTGGCCATGGTGTAGCTGAAGAAATCCGGGTTGGGATTGGCCAGCTTCTGATCGAGGAAGTTGATCACCCGCCGCCCGCCAGCCGCCCGGGCATGAGCAAGATAGGCCTGCGCCATGCGGGCCGGGGTGAGCGCGTTGACGGTCATCGCCTCGGCATGGACCGCCGGGTCGATCGCGGCGGCGGTGTCGAGTTCGAACACCGCGGCGCAATTCACCAGCACCCGCCAGTCATCCAGCCGCGCCGCCAGTCCTTCGACCATCGCCACGGCAGCATCGGGCCGGGCCAGATCGCAAGGGGCGACTTCGGCGCTGGGGAGGTTGGCGGCAAGGGCCTGTGCCGCGCTGCGAGAGGTGTTGCAGTGGATGATGACATGCCAGCCGGCGGCGGCGAAAGTGCGGGAAACCGCTTCGCCGATGCGCTTGGCGCCGCCAGTGACAAGAACTGCAGGACGGGTCATCGCCCCGGTCCATGCGGGGCGATGCGCGTCAGGTCAAGGTCAGCGGCAGCGGGTCGTGCCCTTGGCCAGTTCGTTGCCGATCAGCGCGCCGGCGGCAGCGCCCAGCACAGTGCCGGTCACGCGCTCGCCGCGAGTGTCGACCGCGCGGCCGACCAGCGCGCCCAGCGCGCCGCCGATCAGCAGGCCGACGGTGCCATCGCCGCGGCGGCAGTAATAGCGGCCATCGCTGCCTTCCCAGTAACGGATGCCGTTGTCGGTGCGGCGATAGCGGATATCGCCATCGCGCTCGCGCCAGCCGTGGGCCGGGGCCCAGCGCGGCGGATCGGCCAGCACCGGCGCCGTGGCCGGGACAAGGGTGGCCGCAAGCACCGCGGCCGTCAGGAACTTACGCATCGAAACCTCCTTGCGTGTCAGGTCCGCAAGAATGGGATCGCCAAGCTGAACGCCTGATTTCCGGGGGTGGTGAAGCGTGGCCTAAGCGCGATCAGCCGAGCGCGGCCTGCTTTTCCTCGGCCAGCCGGTCGAGTTCCGCTCGGCTCAGCTTCTGGGCCGTGGTCTTGAGCTGGCCGCAAGCCGCATCGATATCGCGCCCGCGCGGGGTGCGCACCGGCGCGCTGATGCCGGCTTCGAACACGATTTCCGAAAAGCGGCGCACGCGCTCGGGCGTCGAGCATTCGTAGATCGCGCCGGGCCACGGGTTGAACGGGATCAGGTTGACCTTGGCGGGCAGCTTGTAGTGCTTGATCAGGCGAACCAGTTCGCGCGCATCGGCATCGCTGTCGTTCTTGTCCTTGAGCATCACGTATTCGAAGGTGATGCGCCGGGCGTTCGACGCCTTGGGGTAGTCGGCGCAGGCCTGCAGCAGTTCTTCAAGCCCGTACTTGCGGTTGATCGGCACGATCTCGTCGCGGACCTCCTTCGACACCGCGTGGAGCGACACCGCCAGGTTGACGCCGATTTCCTCGCCGCACTTGGCCATCATCGGCACGACGCCGCTGGTCGAAAGCGTAATGCGGCGCTTGGAGAGGGCGAGGCCATCGCCGTCCATCACCAGCTTCAGCGCATCGCGCACGTTGTCGAAATTGTAGAGCGGTTCGCCCATGCCCATCATCACGATGTTGGTGAGCAGGCGCCCGTCCGAGGAATAGCCGCCATCGTCATCGACCAGATCATCGCCCAGCGCGGCCAGATCGGCTTGCCCCGCGCGCGGCCATTCGCCCAGCGAATCGCGCGCGAGCATAACCTGACCAACGATTTCGCCCGGGGTCAGGTTGCGCACCAGCCGCATCGTGCCGGTGTGGCAGAACCGGCAGTTGAGCGTGCAGCCGACCTGACTGGACACGCACAGCGTGCCGCGATCGGCGTCGGGGATGAACACCATTTCGAATTCGTGGCCATCCGCCGTGCGTAGCAGCCACTTGCGGGTGCCATCGTTGGAATGCTGGGCCAGCACGATTTCGGGGCGGCCGATCACAAAGCGTTCGGCCAGCCAGGGCCGCATGGTCTTGGCGATGTCGGTCATCGCCTCGAAATCGGTGACGCCCCGGTGGTAGAGCCAGTGGAACACCTGCTTGGCGCGCAGCTTGGCCGCCTTGGCATCGAGCCCGGCGGTTTCGAACAGTTCGCGGATGCGCTGTTTGGGCAGGCCGATCAGGTCGATGCGGCCATCCTCGCGCGGGGTGATGTCGCGCGGGGCGGGGACGGGGTCGATTTGCCCCGGGATCGGCATGAGTGCGGTGTCGGCCATAAGGGCGCGCGATATAGGGCCAAAGGGCCCGAAATGCTAGCGCAGTGACGCGCAGCCCACCGCAGCGGCATCCATTGCGGTCGCCGCGCCCGCCAGTTTCCACGTATTGGAAAAGCCCCGGCCGCTGGCATCACGGGCATTAACAGTCATTTCGCTGGCCGAACGCAGCGCCGCGACGATCGCGGCATCGCCGCGCTTGTCGGCCGCCCAGGCATCGCCGCCGCCGCCGGTAAGAGCAATCCGCTGGCCGCCGATCGCCAGGCTGATCGGGCTGCCCGCCGCCAGCTTGCGCGAAAGGCGAAAGTGCACCTGACCGCGCAATTGCTGGCGCGGCCACCAGGCAATGTCGGCATAGGGCTGATAGTCGCGCTGGAGGGTCGATGGCTGGGCCATCGCGATCGCATAGCAGCGCGGCACCTGGCCATCGCGGAACGCGGCCCATTCGCCAAACACGCCCAGCGCATCGCGCGCCAGTGCCGGGGCGGCAATCACGGCGGCGGTGGCGGCAATGATCAGCGGAAGGCGGCGCATCGGCGGCTATTCCCCGATCAGGTCGAGATAGGCGACCACATCGTTGTCGGTCGCGATGAACAGCCCGTCCTGCACCGGGGCAGGCTGCTGCGCGGCAACTTCGAGCGCCTCGGTCAGCGGGCCGTAGAACAGGGTCGAGGCCGCGCCGCCTTCAACGTCGCCATCGAGGTGATAGAGCCGCACGGTGGCGTGGTCATAAGTGGTGCGCATCAGTCTTCGTCTCGCTTGTTGCCGTCGAGCTGCCGGGCGGCGCGGGCCGCTTCGGCTTCGCGCAGTTGGCGCGCGGCCTTGGTTTCGCCGTGGCGGGCGCGGTTGGCATCAGCCTGCCGCGCGGCGTCATCGCGTTTGCGGGCCTTGCGGGCGAGGCGCAGGTTGATCACGTCGGCCATCTTTCAGGCCTGCTCGGGATAGGTGATGGCCAGCACTTCCCATTCCTTTTCGCCGCCGGGCAGGCGCACCCGGCGCAGATCGCCCACGCCCGCGCCGCGCAGCGCGCGGGCAAGTGGCGCGCTCCACCCGATCAGGCTGGCGCTGGCGTCTTGTTCATCGTCGCCTACCAGGGTCAGTTCGCGCTGGTTGTCGTCCTCATCGGCGATGGTGACCGTCGCGCCGAACCACGCGCGCGAGCGGTCCTCCTGCCGGGCGGGGTCGATCACCCGTGCGGCCTTCATCCGGCGGGCGAGATGGGCCAGCTCGCGGTCGATCTCGCGCATCCGCTTGCGGCCATAGAGATAGTCGCCGTTTTCGCTGCGATCGCCATTGCCCGCCGCCCAGCTGACGATCTCGACGATCGCCGGGCGCTCGGTGCCGAGCAGGTGATCATAGCGCGCGCGCAGGCTGGCCATGCCGGCGGGCGTGATCGGCGGTCCTTCGGGTTTCATGGCGCCCTGTTAGCCCGGATACGGCTTGCCAAGGAAGTGGCTGAGCGGATTGGCTCCGCGATAGCTGGCCCGATCGGGGTGCATCGCTTCATAGACCACCGCGTTTTCCAGCACTCGCTGCACGTAGCTGCGGGTTTCCATGAACGGGATGCGCTCGACCCAGTCGATCCAGTCCACCCCGCCGCGGCGCGGATCGCCATTGGCCGAAAGCCACTTGTTCACGTTGCCCGGCCCGGCGTTGTACGCCGCCACGGCCAGCGGATAGCTGCCGCCATAATAGCTCAGCATCCGCTGGAAATAGGCATCGCCCAGCAGCATATTATAGCCCGGATCGCCGATCAGCGCCTCGGGCACATAGGCCAGGTCATTGCGCCCGGCCTGATCGCGGGCCGTGCCCGGCATCAGCTGCATCAGCCCGCGCGCGCCGGCATGGCTGATCGCGTTCTGGGCGAACTGGCTTTCCTGCCGCGAGATCGCGTGAACCATGGTCCAGCTGGCGCCCTGCGGCACGGGGATCATCGGGAAAGCGACATGGCGGAAATTGCCATAGCCATCGGCATGGGCCGACTGGCCAAGGATCACCCCCAGATCGCGCCGCCCCAGTTCCCCGGCAAGCTGGGCGACCAGCACGTGATCCGCCTCGGTGGTGGCCTGTTCGCTGATTTCGCGGAAAAAGCGCACGCTGGTCGGCCAGTCGCTTTCGCGGGCAACTTCGCGCACCGCCTGGGTCAGCGGACGGGCGTTGAAGGCGGCGCGTTCGGCGGGGCTCGGCACGGCGGCGGGCCGGTCGGTCAGCGGCGGGACCGGCTGGCCGAGCCGTTCGAGCGCAAGCAGGCCATAAAACTGGTCGGGATAGGCCGCGGCCTGCTGGAAATAGCGCTGGGCACCGGCGGTATCGCCTGCCTTGGCCAGCGCGCGCCCGGCCCAGTAAAACCCTTTGGCGCGGGTCTGGGGCGTGCGCGCCGCCGCGCCATAGCGCCAGAACAGCGGGGCGGCCTGAGTGCCATTACCCAGATTCCACAGCGCGCGGGTGCCGCCCAGCCACATCAGCGAGGTGTAATCATCGCGCAGCGCATAGGAGAGGCCGCTGATATCGGCCCCGGGGGCAAAGGCTTCGTCGATCCCGGCGGCGATCCGCACGGCGGTGCCATCGTCGGCACGGCGCGCCACGGTCAGCAGTTCTGCCACCCATTTGCGCGGATCGAGCACCGGGCCGGTCAGCCGTCCGCGCGAAGCCAGCACCGTGCCGGCGGCCTGATACTGGCCATCGGTGCGCAGGCGGTGCGCGCGGTTATAGACATAGCCCGGATCGTTCATCGCGCCGGCTGGCAGCGGCGGAGCCACGGCAATTGGCGCTGCCGCCGGGGCAGGGGCCGGGACGGCGCCAGCGGGCAGCGGCTGGATCACGGGCGTGCCGAGGGATGCCGAGGTCTGGGCGGCAGGCGGGAAGGCCACCGGGGTGACCGTGCTGACCAGCGCGAGCCGGGCGGCGAACATCGGCCGGGCTGCCGGGCTGGTAAAGCGCAGCAGCCGCGCGGCTTGCAGCCCGCTGCTTGACCACAGCAGCTGGTCCATCCGCGCGTCATGATCGGCGTAAGTGAGATAGGGCCCCAGCTTGGGGAACAGGTTGGCCTCGGCGGCGTCGCTCATCGCCCCGCCGCGCCAGGCGGCACGGCCCGCTTCGGCAGCATCGCGGCGGCCCAGCGCAAACAGCGCCAGCGCATATTGCGCCCGCGCCGGGTTCGAGAGCGGGGCAACCTTGTCGAAATAGGCGGCGATGCGCGCCGGATCGGCGCCTTCGCGTTCCAGCGCGCGTTCGGCATAGCCGCGCAGCTTGGCCTCTTCGGGGAAGCCGGGGTAGCTGGTGAGGAAAGTAGCATAGTCGCCAAAGGCGAAGCGGTCAGACGCGGTCAGCTGCTTCCAGCGGGCGATCGCCATGGCCATCGTGCTCGTGGGATTGGCGCTGAGCGCGGCGCGCGCGCGGTCCCACTCGCTCCCGTCGGAAACGGGCTGAGCGGGAAGCGGCTGGGCGGCCAGTGGTTGCGGCGCGGCCTGCGCCAGCACCGGCAGCGCGGCGAGGGTGCTACCCAAGGCCGTTCCCCAAGCGGTCATTGCCAGCGTAGAAGCAATTGTCTTGCGGACCATGCTGGACATTCTGCGCAAAGGCTCCTTATGGGAAGCTGAACAACGGCCCCTGACAAGCGAGGCGGGTAGGCTGCCTCTATGGGACAAGTGCAAGGATGAAGTCCATGTTTTCCGGCTCGATTCCGGCTCTGGTGACTCCTTTTCGCGATGGATCGATCGATGAGGAGGCTTTTCGCCGCCTGATCGACTGGCAGATCGAGAGCGGTTCGAAAGCGCTTGTTCCCTGCGGCACCACCGGCGAAGCGCCGACCATCACCAGCGAGGAACAGCACCGCCTGTTCGCGGTCTGTGTCGAGCAGGCGGCGGGCCGGGTGCCGGTGATCGCGGGCTGCGGATCGAACGACACCCAGACCGCGCTGTGGCACATGCGGGTGGCCAAGGATTGCGGCGTCGATGCCGCGCTGATGGTCGCCCCTTATTACAATCGCCCGAGCCAGGCCGGGCTGTTGGCCCATTTCAGCTATCTGGCCGAACAGGTCGATCTGCCGATCGTGCTTTATAACGTGCCGGGCCGCACCGTGACCGACATCAAGCCCGAAACCACCATCGAACTGGCGCGGCGCTATCCCGAGCGGATCGTCGGGATCAAGGACGCCAGCGGCGACATGACCCGAATCACCGCGCACCGCATGGCGCTGGGCACTGCCTTCGATCAGATCTGCGGCAACGATGACATGGCGCTGGCCTATAATGCCGGCGGCGGGGTGGGCTGCATTTCGGTGACCGCGAATGTCGCGCCCAAGCTGTGTGCCGATTTCCAGGCTGCCAGCCTGGCCGGCGACATGGCCCGCGCGCACGAACTCAATGAACGCCTGTTCCCGCTGCACCAGTCGCTGTTCACCGATGCCTCGCCCGGTCCGGTGAAATATGCGCTGAACCGCGTGCTCGGCTGGATCGGCGAAGAAGTGCGCCTGCCGCTGGTGCCGTGCAGCGCCGAAGCGCGCCGTGCGGTCGATGCGGGGCTGGAGCACGCCGGACTGGTCTGACAATTGGCGCCGGGGCATTTCCTTTTGCCCCGGCGCACCCTACATCGGCCCGATCATGGCTCGCCCTACTCACGCCCAGTTCGACAAGAAGAAGGTCGTCGCGGAAAATCGCCGCGCGCGGTACGACTATCACATCGAGGATACGACCGAAGCCGGCATCGCGCTCACCGGGACCGAGGTGAAAAGCCTGCGGTTTGGTGAAGGCTCGATCGCCGAGTCCTATGCTGAGGTCAAGAACGGCGAGGTCTGGCTGATCAATTCGAACGTACCCGAATTCAGCCACGGCAACCGCTTCAACCACGTGCCCAAGCGCCCGCGCAAGCTGTTGCTCCACGAACGCGAGATCGCCCGCTTTACCGGTGCGGTCGAACGCAAGGGCATGACGCTGGTGCCGCTGTCGATCTATTTCAACGGCCGCGGGCGCGCCAAGGTCGAGCTGGCGCTCGCCAAGGGCAAGAACGTTGCCGACAAGCGCGCCACGATCAAGGATCGGGACTGGAAGCGCGATCAGGCGCGGATCATGCGGGACCACAAATGAGCAGTTTCAAGTCGCGCACCCTGAAATGGCTCAAGGGCCACGTCCCGACCCGCGAACAGCTTGAACAGAACCGCTTCGTGCGCCCCTTTGCGCACCGCGTGCTGCGCTCTGACCTGTGGCGCTTCAATCGCCGCTCGGTGCCGCGCGGGATCGCGCTGGGGCTGTTCGTCGGGATCATGATCCCCTTTGCCCACAGCGCCGTTGCCGCGCTCACCGCGATGTTCGTGCGCGCCAACGTGCCGATCGCGATCGTCTCGACCTGGACCAGCAATCCGGCGACCTGGGTGCTGATCTTTCCCTCGGCCTACAAGATCGGTCAGGCCCTGCTGCGGCTTGATGCGATGACCGGCGTTGCTCCGCTCAGCGAAACGATGCAGCAGACCGAAACCGACCGGCTGCTTGAAAAGCTGACCGGGGCAGGGCTCGAAACCGCGTTTGGCCTGCTGGTGATTGCCACGGTGCTCTCAGCGATCGGTTATCTCGTCACCAGCTTTGGCTGGCGCTGGTGGATCGGGCGCAAGCGCGCCCAGCGGCTGGCCGAAGCCCGGCTGCGGGAACCGGCGGGATGAAACCGCCCCGCGCGTTTCCATCGGGCCTGTCTGCCGACCGGATCGTGCTGGGCGGCGCGCTGCTGATCAGCCTTGCCGTGGTCTGGATCGCGACCGGACAGGCGGTTGCCGCCGCCGGGTTTGCCGCCGGGCTGCTGGCGCTTGGTGCGATCGTCTGGGCGGTCACCCGCGTCCGCCGCGAACCGCGCGAGGTTGAATTTGCCAATCCCGATTGGTCGGTCACGGTTGCCGCGATTGATCGCAGCGACAGCGCGGTTGCGATCACCGACCGCGCGGGCCGGCTGGTCTGTGCCAATCCCCGGTATGAGGAATGGTTCGGCGTGGGCCATGCCCCGCCGCGCCTGCCGGTTGACAATGCCTCGCTCGAACGCCTCGGCCGGGCCGCGCGCGCGGGCTGGCGCGAAGGCGCGGGCAGCGCCGATCTGGTCGAAGGGCTGGGCGCGCGCTGGAAAGCCCGCGCGCTGCGCGCCGGGCGCGGCGAGGACTATCTGGTCTGGACCCTGACCCCGCTTTCGCCGCCCGATCCGGTGGCTGAACTCGTGCCGCATCTCGATGGCAAACTGGGCCGCGCGCTGGCTCAGGCCGGGATCACTGCGGCGATCGTCGATCCCGATGGCCGGATCCGCGCAACCAGCGCCGGCTTCGCGCTGCGCGCCACGGGGGATGGCGCGGCGCTGCTGACCGGGCAGGATTTCGTCGCCCTGTTACGCCAGGATGACAACGGCCGCATCACCTGGGCCCGCGATGGCAAGCGCGGCGCGCCGCTGACCATGTTCTTCCTGCCGGTGACCGATCCCGATGCGCCGAGTGCGCCTGACTATGATTCCACGCCCTCGCTGATGCTGCTGGCCGATCACGGCGTCGGCCTTGGCGGCGGGGCGAGCGAGGCGACCGCTGCCGTCCCGCATCTCGAAGCCCTGCTGGGGCAATTGCCGCTGGGCCTCGCCATGGCCGACCGCGATGGCCGCCTGCTGTTCGCCAACCCGGCCTTCATGCGTGCCGCGGCCCGCGATGGTGAAGTGCTGCCGACCTATCCGACCGATCTGGTCGTGCAGGAAGACAAGGGCGCGCTTTCCGATGCGATCCGCCGCTTTGCGCAGGGGCCCGTCAGCAGCGGCGATATTGCCGTGCGGCTGCGCAGCCAGCCCGAGGAGCCAGTGTCGCTCAGCGTTGCCGGGGTGCGCGGGCTGGGCGATGCGGCGGTGCTGCTGGGGCTGACCGATTCGACCGAGGAAACCCGGCTCAAGCGCCAGGTCGCCCAGGCCACCAAGATGCAGGCCGTGGGCCAGCTCGCCGGCGGCGTGGCCCACGATTTCAACAACGTGCTGACCGCGATCCTCGGCACCTGCGATCTCATGCTGCTGCGCCACACCCCGGGCGATAGCGACTATGACGATATCCAGCAGATCCGCGCCAATTCGAACCGCGCCGCCAGCCTGACCCGCCAGCTGCTTGCCTTTTCGCGCCAGCAGACCCTGCGCCCCGAAGTGCTGCAACTGCCCGATGTCGTCTCGGATGTGTCGCACCTGCTCAAGCGGCTGATCGGCGAAAAGATCCAGCTGATCGTCACCCATGATCGCGATCTGGGGCCGGTCCGCGCCGATCCCACCCAGCTTGAACAGGTGATCGTCAACCTTGCGGTCAACGCGCGCGATGCGATGCAGGCCCGGGGCGAGGGCGGCGGGCGGCTGACGCTCGCAACCCGCAGCGTCAGCGCCGCCGATGTGCGCGCGATGCGCCATGCGATCATGCCGCAGGTCGATTATACCGTGCTGGTGGTTCAGGATACCGGCACCGGCATTCCGGCGGATCACCTTGGCAAGATCTTCGAGCCGTTCTTCACCACCAAGGAACTGGGCAAGGGCACCGGGCTCGGCCTGTCGACCGTCTATGGCATCGTCAAGCAATCGGGCGGGTTCATCTTCGCCGATAGCGAGCCGGGCCGGGGTACGACTTTCAGCGTCTATCTCCCTGTCCACCACGCCGCACCCGAAGAGGCCGCAGCCGCGCTCGCCGCGCCGCGCAGCGAACCCGCGTCGAACTGGGCCGGGGGCGGACGGGTGCTGCTGGTCGAGGACGAGGACATGGTCCGCACGGTTGCCGAGCGCGCGCTGACCCGCGCGGGCTATACCGTCACCACCGCGGCTGACGGCGATGAAGGGCTCGAACTGGTCGAGGCTGGCGGCGAGTTTGATCTGGTCGTCTCCGACGTGGTCATGCCGGTGATGGATGGCCCGACCATGGCGCGCGAAATTCGCAAGCGGCTGCCGGCCATGCCGGTGCTGTTCATGTCGGGCTATGCCGAGGAACAGCTGCGCAAGGAGATCGATATCGACGGCGCGCATTTCCTCCCCAAGCCGTTTTCTGTGCAGCAGATCAGCGACAAGGTTGGCGCCGTGCTGGCTGCGCAGGATGCGGGATAGGGCGGATTCAAAGCGTTTTAAGGCAATGATTTAGGGTCGCAGAAAAAATTTCGTTCCCCCCTTGTTCCATGAGAACAAACGCGATACATAATGCGCAGTTGACCTGCTGGGTCGGCAGCTTACGCAAGGGGACGAACAATGGGTGCACAGCTCAAGCTGATTCAGGAAGGCAAGGATAGCATGGACCGTCAAAAGGCGCTTGAAGCCGCGCTGGCGCAGATCGATCGCGCGTTCGGCAAGGGCAGCGCGATGAAGCTCGGCTCGAAGGAGACGATGCAGGTTGAAGCGATTTCAACCGGCTCGCTGGGTCTCGACATTGCGCTGGGCGTGGGCGGCCTGCCGCGTGGCCGCGTGATCGAAGTTTATGGGCCGGAAAGCTCGGGCAAGACCACGCTGGCGCTCCACGTGATCGCCGAAGCGCAGAAGGCGGGCGGCACCGCGGCCTTCATCGACGCGGAACACGCGCTCGATCCGGTCTATGCCAAGAAGCTGGGTGTCAACATCGATGACCTGATCGTCTCGCAGCCCGATACTGGCGAACAGGCGCTCGAAATCACCGACACGCTGGTGCGCTCCAACGCGATCGACGTGCTGGTGGTGGACTCGGTTGCCGCGCTGGTTCCCCGCGCCGAAATCGAAGGCGAAATGGGCGATAGCCACGTTGGCCTCCAGGCCCGCCTGATGAGCCAGAGCCTGCGCAAGCTGACCGGTTCGATCAGCCGCTCGCGCTGCATGGTGATCTTCATCAACCAGCTGCGCATGAAGATCGG
>CALKVF010000073.1 GCA_937996535.1 uncultured Novosphingobium sp.
AGTTCGACCTTCCCGTTCCACACCAGATAGCCCACCAGCACCGCGCCGCCGACAAAGGCCAGCAGCGACAGCGCGATCACCACGCGCAGCGAAGCCCCGCTGCGCCGGGGCGGCAGGCCCGGGGCGAGGTTCGGGCGGGTGAAAAATTCATCGGGCATTTCAGCTGCCTTGCGGTTCTAGCGGGTGCGACCTTCTGGCCCCGGGTCTTGGCACATCTGCCGGGCCAAGGCCAGTAGCGCCGGATCGCTGGGCTGGGACGCGGCGGCAACCTCGCCCCAGCCATCGCCGGCGGCCTGGGCAATGCGCGGGCCGAGCGCGGCAATCCGCAGCGGCGCGCGGCGGATCGCGTGGCGCACGCAGCTCGCGGCCAGATGGCGGGCCGCCTCGGCCGAATGGAGCGCGATGATTGCCGGGCGCTGCAACAGCGCGATCATGTCTGCGGGAAGCGGCTGGGGCTCGCTGGCATAGACCACGCGCTCATCCATGCTGACGCCGGCGGGCAGGGTCAGCGCCACGCGCTCTTCACCAGCAAGGCGCAGCAAGCGGCGATGGTCCGGGGCTAGCGCGCCAAGCGTCGCTTGCAGCCCGCCTCCGCCGGTATGAGCCACGGTAAAGCCCGCTGCGCGCGCGGCTTCGGCGGTAGTCTCGCCCACGGCATAGACCGGCAGGCCGCGCAGTGCGGCAAGGCCGGCCCCGGCATGGCGCAGGGCATTGGCGCTGCCGATCAGCAGGGCATCGTGCTGGCCGGGCGCGGGCACCTGCCAACTGCGCGGGGTCACCGCAAACAGGGCAAAGCCGTGAGCATCAATTCCCGCTGCCCGCGCCGCCGCCACCGTGGCCGCATTGCCGGGCTGGGGGCGGATGACGATCAGCGGGACCATGCGCTCAGGCGTGCTCCGGCCCTGAAAAGTGGACGCAGACCGCCTCGGGCGCGCGGGCCAGCAGCGTGGCGGCGAGCGCGGCGGGGCCGGCGGTATCGCCTGCGGGGAAACGCTGCTCGGCCTCGACCTTTTCGGCGCCATCGGGGCTGTAGATCGCTGCGCGCAGCACCAGATCATCGCCGGCGTGAGTGGTCAGCACTGCGATCGGGCTGTGGCAATTGCCGCCGAGCCCGGCAAGCAGTGCGCGTTCGGCCAGCACCGCGTGGCGGCTGGGGAGATGGTCGATCGCGGCGAGGATCGCGCGGGTGTCTGCCGCATCGGTGCGGCATTCGATCGCGATCGCACCCTGGCCCGGGGCGGGCAGCCATTCTTCGGCGTCGAGCGGATGGCCGGTGCCCTGTTCGCCCAGCCGGTTAAGCCCGGCGCGGGCCAGCAGCGTGGCATCGGCCTCGTCGGCGGCCAGCTTGGCCAGCCGGGTGGCGACATTGCCGCGGAACGGCACGATCACGCAATCGGGGCGGGCGTGGAGCAATTGCGCGGCGCGGCGCGGGGCGCTGGTGCCAACCCGCGCGCCTTGCGGCAGGGCGCGGATGCTGGCCGCGCCGACCAGCACGTCGCGCACGTCCTCACGCGGTAGGATCGCGGCGATCACCAGGCTGTCGGGGCGGATCGTCTCGACGTCCTTCAGCGAATGGACCGCAAAGTCGATCTCGCCGGTGGCGAGCCACTGGTCGAGTTCCTTGGTCCACAGCGCCTTGCCGCCGATTTCGGCGAGCGGGCGATCCTGGATCTTGTCGCCGCTGGCGGTTACGGGAACGATCTCGATCGCAAGGCCGGGATGGGCGGCGAGCAGGCGGTCGCGGGCCTCTTCGGCCTGGGCCATCGCCAGCGGCGAACGGCGCGTGCCAAGCCGCAGGGTCTGGTTCAGGTTCGATCGGGAATGTGGACTCGGGGACATGGCCGCTTGTGCTAGTCGCCAATGTCAGTAAGTGGAAGCCGCGATGGGGATTGTCCTCGGAATTGAATCGTCCTGCGACGAAACGGCAGCCGCGCTGGTCGACAGCGAGCGGCGCATTCTTGCGCAGCGCATCGCCTCGCAGGATGAAGCCCACCGGCCCTACGGCGGGGTCGTTCCCGAAATCGCCGCCCGCGCCCATGCCGAACGGCTTGCCCCGCTGATCGAGGGCACCCTCGCCGATGCCGGGATGAGCCTTGCCGATGTCGATGCGATTGCCGCGACGGCGGGGCCGGGCCTGATCGGCGGGGTGATGGTCGGCCTCGTTACTGCCAAGGCGCTGGCGATGGCGGCGGCCAAGCCGCTGATCGCGGTCAACCATCTGGAAGGCCACGCGCTGTCGCCCCGGCTGGCCGATGCCAGCCTCACCTATCCCTATCTGCTGCTGTTGGTGTCGGGCGGGCACTGCCAGGTGCTGCTGGTTGAAGGGGTGGGGCGCTATCGCCGCCTTGCCACTACGATTGACGATGCGTTGGGCGAAGCCTTTGACAAGACCGCCAAGATCCTCGGGCTCGGCTATCCCGGCGGCCCCGCGGTCGAGCGGCTGGCGCGTGAGGGCAATCCCCGCGCCGTGCCGCTGCCGCGCCCGCTGGTTGGCAGCGGGGAGCCGCATTTTTCCTTCGCCGGGCTCAAAAGCGCGGTGCTGCGCGCACATCAGGCCGGAACCCATAGCGCGGACGATCTCGCCGCATCGTTCCAGCAGGCGGCGATTGATTGCGTGATCGATCGCACCCGGATTGCGCTGGGCGCTGTTGCGGGGGTGAGCGCGCTGGTCGTGGCCGGCGGGGTGGCCGCCAATCAGGCGATGCGCGCCGCGCTGGAAGGCTTGGCGGGGGACTTTGGCCTGCCCTTCGTTGCGCCGCCGCTGGGGCTGTGCACCGATAACGCGGCGATGATCGCCTGGGTGGGGGTGGAGCGGCTGGGCCAATCCGACCCGCTCGATTTTGCGGCCCGTCCGCGCTGGCCGCTCGATCCCGAGGCCCAGCCGGTGCGCGGCGCGGGAGTGAAAGCATGAGCAGCGCGACAATCGGAGTGATCGGGGCCGGGGCATGGGGCACGGCGCTGGCGCAGAGCCTGGCCAGCGATGGCAGCAAGGTGCTGATCTGGGCGCGCGAGGCCGAACTGGTCGCCGAAATCAACACCGCCCACACCAACAGCCTGTTCCTCCCTAGTGCCAAATTGGCAGATTCTATTTCAGCAACGAACCAGATTGGTGATCTAGCCGAACTCCCGGTGTTGCTGGTGGTCTGCCCGGCGCAGCATCTGGCCCGCGTGCTGGGCGATCTGCCCGATGCGCCGCGCGATCTGGTGCTCTGCGCCAAGGGGATCGAGGCGGGCAGCGGGCGGCTGATGGGCGCGGTCGCGGCGCAGGCCGCACCGTCCGCCGCGCTGGCGGTGCTTTCGGGTCCGACCTTCGCCCACGAAGTCGCCGCCGGATTGCCCACGGCAGTCACGCTCGCCTGTTCGGGCGGGGCGGCGCAGTGGGACCGGCTCGCCCCGGTCATCTCGCGCCCGGCGCTGCGGCCCTATTATTCGGATGACGTGATCGGCGCCGAGATCGGCGGATCGGTCAAGAACGTGCTGGCGATCGCTTGCGGCGTGGTCGAGGGGCTGGGGCTGGGGCAGAACGCCCGTGCTGCGCTCATCGCCCGCGGCTATGCCGAAATGGTCCGCTTTGGCCTGGCGCGCGGCGCGCGGGCTGAAACGCTGGCCGGGCTGTGCGGCATGGGCGATCTGGTGCTGACCTGTTCATCGACCTCAAGCCGCAACTTCTCGCTCGGCAAGGCGCTGGGCGAAGGGCTCAGCGCGGCAGAAGCGCTGGCCGGCAAGAACAGCGTGGCCGAAGGCGCGCATACCGCGCCGGTACTGGCCGATCTGGCGGGCCGCGAAGGCATCGCCATGCCGATCGTCGATGCGGTGTGCCGCCTGCTCGCAGGGGAAGCCCCGGCCCGCGCGGTGGTGGCCGAATTGCTGGCCCGTCCGCTGCGTCCGGAGCAGGAAGCCCCCGTGTGAGCGACGCCGCGCAGCAGGATATTCAGGCCCTGGCCAAGGGCGGGCGCACCAATGTGCTGGGGTTCGTGATCCGCCTTGCGGCCACGGCCCCGTTCCTGATCATCGCCAGCCGGATGTATGGCGCCGAGGCGCTGGGCCGGTTTGCCTCGGCCACGGTGATGATCGAACTGGCCGGCCAGCTCTGCACGCTCGGGCAAAAGCGCGGGCTGGCCCAGCGGCTGGCCGCCGATGGCGATCACCCCACCCACAGCGTGGCCGATGCGATGACGCTGGCGGGCGGGCTGGCGTTGCTTGCGGCGGCGGTGCTCTATGCCGTGCCGTGGCTGCTCTATCCCAATGCCACCTATACCGAGCTGGACCGCTTGCTGGTGCTGGCGATCCTGCCCGCCACGCTGACCGACATCGCGCTGGCGGCGCTGGCTTACCGCTATGACGTGGCAACCTCGGTGCGCGCCCGCGCCGTGGTGGAACCCTGGACCCTGTCGATCGCGGCGGTGACGCTGTTCTTCCTCGACCGGGCCAGCGGCCTTTCGGGCTCCTATCTGATTTCGCGCTATGCCACGGCGCTCGCCGCGCTCTGGCCGCTGTATCGCAGCTATGGTCTGCCCCGGCAGTGGCGCCCGCATCTGTTGCGGCTGTGGCGCCTGTCGATGGCCAACCTGCCGCTGGCCGCGGCCGACGCGGTAGAATGGGGCACGCGCAAGCTTGATATCTTTATTCTGCGCTTCTTCGCGGGCGAAGAGGCGCTGGGGGTCTATTACTTCGCACAGCAGGTCGCGACCCTGCCGCAAAAGCTCAAAACCAGTTTCGAGCCGATCCTTGGCCCGGTGATCACCCGCAATCTCAAGGAAGGCAACTACGCCGCGATTGCCGCGCAGGTTCGCCAGGTCGGCTTCTGGATCACCGCCGCGCAGGCTGGCATCGCGCTCGCGCTCGCCATCCCGGGCGAAGCGGTGATGGGGCTGGGCGGGGCAGACTTCGTTGGCGGCACCGGCGCGCTGGCGTTCCTGTTGCTGGCCGAAGTGGTGGCCGCCACCGCCGTGGTGAGCGAGGCCGCGCTGGTCTATGTCGCGCGGCTGCGCAACCTGTGGGTGTCGCTGTTCACCATCGCCCTGCAGGCCGTGCTCACCGTTGCCGGGATCGAACTGGTCAAGCATTTCGGCCTCAACCAGAATTACCGCGCCGCTGCGGCTGCTGGCGCGCTGATGCTCTCGCTCGGCACGGCTTCGCTAATCAAGGCGGGGCTGCTGGGGCGGATCCTCCAGCATCCGGTCGGCAACTGGCGCTGGGCGCTGGTCTGGGCCGTGGTTCCCGCCGGGGCGCTGGGCTGGGCCGCCACCCGCTTCCTGCCGCAATGGGCCGAGCTGCTGGTCGGCATCCCGGCCATGCTCGGGGTCTATTGCTGGGTGATCTGGCACCGCGGCTTCGGGCCTGAAGACCGGGTGCTGTTCCGCCGCAACGTCGCAAAGAGCGGGGTGTGACGATGCGCCGCGCCACGCTGGTGCTGGCGCTGGGCGGCGCGCTGCTGGCCGGGCTGCTGGCGCTTGCGGGCGTGCAAACCATCCGCGCGGGCGGCTTGCACCGCGAAGCGCGCACCGCCGATCTGCCCGCCGCCTTGCACTGCAAGAGCGCGGTCGAAGGCATTCTCAAGACCCGCACCCTGCGTTTCGAGGAAGGCAGCGCCGCGCTTGATCCCGCCAGCACGGCCATGCTCGATGAAGTCGCCGCTGCGCTGCGGCCTTGCGCGGGCGGGCGGATCGCAATCACCGGCCATACCGATGCCCAGGGGGACGAGGCGGTCAACGTCGCGCTCAGCCTTGAACGCGCGCGGACCGTGCGCGAGGCGCTGGTGGCGCGCGGCATTGCGCGGGGCGATCTGCGGGCGCGCGGACTGGGTTCGGCCGAGCCGGTCAGCGGGCTTGATCCTGCCGATCCCGCCAACCGGCGGATTGAATTTGCCGTGCTGACCCCGGCACGCATCCAGCCGACCCCGATCGACACCCCGGTGGCGGATTGACGCGCCGCCTGCCACTTCGGGCTTGAAATCCGCGCGCGATTGAGGCTTGCCTGCGCCGCGACCTGCAACGGGAAACAACAGCGATGATCGATTTCAGCCACCCCAATACCCTCGTGCTTGCCGGACTGGTGGCCGCCGTCCTGCTGGTGGGCTGGTGGCTGCTGCGCCGGGGCAGCAACGCGCCGCGCCGCCAGCATCGCCCCGATGTGCTGGATGAAGGTCAGGCCCCGGCCCAGCGCAACCAGGCGCTGATCGATTCAGCGCCAGCGGTCACGATCACGCCGCCGCCGCTAGCGGGCGCGATGGTCGGGCTGGGCGAAGTGGTGGCCGTTGCCGCGCAGGATGAGGTTGAGGAACTGGCCGCTGCGCCTGCCCCCGAACCTGCACCTGCCGCACCTGCTGCTGCCGTTGCGGCGGGCGGGGATGACCTCTCGAAGATCAAGGGACTTGGCCCCAAGCTGCGCGCGCTGCTGCCCACGCTCGGGATCAGCAGCTACGCCCAGATCGCCGCGCTGAGCGAGGCCGATCTCGATGCCCTCGACGCCAAGCTTGGCACCTTTGCCGGCCGTCCGCGCCGCGACAACTGGGTCGAACAGGCCAAGTTCCTCGCCGCCGGCGATACCGCCGGGTTCGAAGGCCAGTTCGGCAAGCTATAGGCCGCGGGGCTAGCGCCCCCACTTCTTCTGTGATTTGCCGAACCGGGTCTTGCGCGTGCCCGGCTTGCCTTCGTTGCTGCGGCCCACGATCGGGGCCTTGCGCTCGCCTTCGGGCAGGCCGAGTTCGGTGGCTTCGAGCCGCCTGATCTCGTCGCGCAGGCGGCCGGCTTCCTCGAATTCGAGATCGGCGGCGGCATTGCGCATCCGGCCTTCGAGTTCCTCGATATAGGCGCGCAGGTTGTGGCCGACGAGGTTGTTGCGCTCGTCGTCGTCGATCTCGACCAGCACCCCGTCGCGGCTGGCGGTATCGGCAACGATGTCGTGGATGTTGCGCTTGATCGTCTGCGGGGTGATGCCGTGCTCGGCGTTATAGGCCTCCTGCTTGGCGCGGCGGCGGTCGGTTTCGGCGATCGCGCGCTCCATCGATCCGGTCATCCGGTCGGCATAGAGGATCACCCGCCCGTCGACATTGCGCGCCGCGCGGCCGATGGTCTGGATCAGCGAGGTTTCGCTGCGCAGGAAACCTTCCTTGTCGGCATCGAGAATGCACACCAGCCCGCATTCGGGAATGTCGAGCCCTTCGCGCAGCAGGTTGATCCCCACCAGCACGTCATAGACCCCGAGCCGCAGGTCGCGGATCAGCTCGATACGCTCCAGCGTTTCAACGTCGGAGTGCATGTAGCGCACGCGCAGGCCCGCCTCGTGCATGAATTCGGTCAGGTCTTCGGCCATCCGCTTGGTCAGCGTGGTGACCAGCGTGCGATAGCCCTTGGCCGCGGTTTCGCGGCATTCGTTGATGCAGTCCTGCACCTGGTCCTCGACCGGGCGGATGATCACCGGGGGATCGATCAGACCGGTGGGGCGGATGACCTGTTCGGCAAACACGCCGCCCGATTGCTCCATTTCCCAGCTGCCGGGCGTGGCCGAAACCGCCACGGTCTGCGGGCGCATCGCGTCCCATTCGTTGAAGCGCAGCGGGCG
>CALKVF010000074.1 GCA_937996535.1 uncultured Novosphingobium sp.
CGGCCGAGGTTGACGATCACGTGGCCGAATTCGACCGACTTGATCACGCCGGTGACGACTTCGCCGGCGCGGTCCTTGAATTCTTCGTACTGACGGTCACGCTCGGCATCGCGGACCTTCTGGAAGATCACCTGCTTGGCCGACTGCGCGTCGATACGGCCCAGATCAACCGGGGGCAGCGGGTCGACGATGAAGTCGCCCAGCTTGGCATCGGCGTCGAGCTTCTGCGCGGCCTTGAGATCGACCTGCTTGAAGTAGTCTTCGACCTCTTCAACCACTTCGACGACGCGCCACAGACGCAGATCGCCGGTGCGCGGATCGAGCTTGGCGCGAATGTCGTTTTCCGCGCCATAGCGGTTGCGCGCGGACTTCTGGATCGCTTCTTCCATCGCCTCGATGACGATCGACTTGTCGATCATCTTCTCGGTCGCGACGGAGTTCGCGATCGCGAGCAGTTCAGCGCGGTTGGCAGAAATCGGACTGGCCATAATCAGTCTTCCTGTTCTTCAAGCAATTCATCAGCGCCGCTGGTGTCCAGCGGGCGCGTGGCAGCAATGAGCCGGTCGGTAAGGACCAGCTTGGCGGAATGGAGATCGGCCAGCGGGAAGGAAACGCGGCCGGACTTCTTGTCCTCCAGCGTCACCACATCGCCTTCGATGCCAACAAGATCGCCCTGCAGCGCCTTGCGGTTGCCATCGACCGGATTCTTGAGCGCGATGCGCGCCTCATGACCGGCCCAGTTGGTAAAATCTTGCGGACGGGTCAGCGGGCGATCGATGCCCGGCGAAGAGACTTCGAGCCGGTAGGCCTCTTCGATCAGCACTTCGCCGGCTTCTTCCAGCGCGTCCATCGCATCGGAAATGCGGTGCGACAGGGCGGCGCAATCATCGATCACCAGCTGCCCGGTATCGGGGCGCTCGGCCATGATCTGCAGGGTCACTTCCTCGTCGCCCACTTCGGACTTGCCGAACACGATCACGCGCACGAGATCAAACCCCAGGGCCCTGGCCTCGGGTTCGACAATCTCGGTAATGCGCGCGATATCCGCCATATGAACTCCTGTGACCCGGCTCTGTAACGCGGCAATGTTGCAAAAGCAGTTCGGCGCCGGCCCCGTTTGGCGCCAGCCCCTTCGTTGCATCACAATGTCGGGATGAGTGGCCGGATAGGCGCAAATCAGCGCAAAAGCAAGTGCCAGTTTGACCACTAATCCCCCAATTGGTTTGCAATTTCCAGCAATGCTCCTATATCCCGGTGGCTGACGTCGCCTGCGACGGAACTTTACTTGGCCCATCAGGCCCTTCTCGTTCCCTTTCTCGCCACCTTTGCTCCGCTTGCCTTCGGCCGGCGGGTAACTTCGGTTTCAAGAAAGGAAGCCCCCATGCCTATCGGCACCGTAAAGTTCTTCAATTCCGACAAGGGTTATGGTTTCATCGCGCCGGAAGATGGCAGCGGCGATGCCTTCGTGCACATCAGCGCGGTCGAACGCGCCGGAATGGCCACTCTCGATAAGGACCAGCGCGTCAAGTACGAGCTGGAAACCGATCGCCGAGGCAAGACCTCGGCCGTCAATCTAGAGAACGCCTGAGGCGATGGCCAAAGAGGATCTACTGACCCTCGAAGGCCAGATCGACGAAATCCTTCCTGACGGACGCTTCGGCGTCCTGCTCGAAAACAATCACCGGATCATCGCCTACACCTCGGGCAAGATGCGCAAGTTTCGCATCCGCTCGGTGGTGGGCGACCGGGTTCGCGTTGAAATGACACCTTATGACCTGACCAAGGGCCGGATCGTGTTTCGCGATCGCGGTCCAGGCGGCGGCCCCGCGGGCCAAAGCCGAGGGCGACGCTAGCCCCCTCAAGCAAGCGGCGCGCAATTACGCGCCAAGGAAATAACACGATCTTGAATACCATATTGTCACAGGCTTTGTCGGCGCGTGCCGGCAAGCCACTCCACACCGCCAACCCCAGCGCCCGTTCAACCGCGCGCAGGGCCCCGGAACGCAGCGCAACACTTTCGCGCCAGGAATTCCGGGAAGCGGCCATCGAGGTGCTGGGCTAACCCCTGATCGCCTCAATCCGAAAGTATCCGAAATGGCCACGTCCGCACGTTTCTATCTCGCTCAGGCAGAGAGTTGCGCGCAGGCGGCGGCCTCCACGCAACTTTCCAACCAGCGCGAAACCCTGCTTCGTTCGGAAGCTGCATGGCTGGCCCTCGCTGCCCGTGAAATCGCGACCCAAACCGCGCGCGCCGAACGCGAGCGTGAACGCATCGAGGACCAAGGCCATGACTGACAAATCGCTTCGGCCATTCTTTATCAGCCAGGACGCGGACGGACAGTTTCGCCTGACCGTGCGTGAAGTGCACTACAATTCACAGAATTACCCGATCGTGACCGGCACGCTGCAGGACGAGAGCTTCCCAACGGCCGCCATGGCCCGCAAATGGGCGCGCGATCACTTCAACGCGCAGCCCGGACAATACACCACCGGATAATCGCCCTCCCGGACTACGCCCGCTCGCTCAGTCCGTGCTTCTTCATCGCGTGGCGCAGCTGGTCATAGCTGAGCCCCAATGCGGCGGCGGTCTGGCGCTGGTTGAAGCGGTTGCGGCCCAGCGCGTGCTCCAGGATCGCCTTTTCATGCGCATCGACCGCGCCGCGCAGGTCGGACACATCATCAAACCGAAGCGCTGGCGCGGCAGATTCGGTCAAGGCGGGCAAGGCGCCCTCCCCTGCGGCATGAACCGGCGCGGCGGGCTTCCACGGGCTGTCGAAGGGATCGAACACGATGTGCGCGATCGGCGCATCCCAATTGTCCCAGCGATAGACCGCGCGCTCGATCACGTTGCGCAGTTCGCGGACATTGCCCGGCCACTGGTGCTCTTCCAGCGCGCGCATCGCCGCATCGCTGAAGCCGGGCCAGGCCTCCCAGCCCAGTTCGGTAGCCATGCGCCGCCCGAAATAGTCCGCCAGCACCGCGATATCGCCTTCGCGCACGCGCAGCGGCGGCAGGGTGATCACTTCAAAGCTGAGCCGGTCGAGCAGGTCGGGGCGAAACCGCCCCTGCGCCGCCAGCCGGGGGAGATCCTCGTTGGTGGCGGCCACGATCCGCACGTCGACCCGCATCGGCTTGGATGATCCGATCCGGGTCACTTCGCCATATTCGACCGCGCGCAGCAGCCGTTCCTGCGCGCCCATCGACAGCGTGGCAAGTTCATCAAGGAACAGCGTGCCCTTGTCCGCCTCTTCAAACCGGCCGGCGCGGGCGCGGGTCGCGCCGGTGAAGGCCCCGGCCTCGTGCCCGAACAATTCGGCTTCGATCAGGGTTTCGGGCAAGGCCGCGCAATTGAGCGTGACCAGCGGTTCGCCCCAGCGGGCTGACAGGCGGTGCAGACGCTCGGCGATCAACTCCTTGCCGGTGCCGCGCTCGCCAATCACCAGCACCGGTCGGCGCATCGGCGCGGCGCGGCTGGCACGCTCGACCGCATCGAGAAAGGCGCCCGACTGGCCCACGAACTGAACGGCTCGATCCATTCCCAACATCTAGCGAAAATTCCCAAGAATGGGAAACAATTCCCATATGTCGTTCGTCGAAATTAGGGAACTTCCCGCAGAAATCGGCATTATTTCGCATTTGGCACGGGCTTTGCTGAACACCTGCCAAACGCAACCGCGTGAGGAAGCCATGTTCATCAAGTTCACTTCGAAGCTCGATCAGGCCATCGCCCTTAGCATCGCCGCCATGCTCGCCATGACCGTCGTGGTCCTGTCGCAGCAGCTGACCGCGCCGGCCCACGTCGCGCTCCAGACCGCCGCCCCGGCGGCCCAGCAGGCCTGATGCGATGACCGCCCCGATGGACCACGATCCCTTCAACGAGCTTGGGCCGGAACCCCAAGCCCCCCTCGGCGACGGACCCCAGTCCCCCCGTCGCCCGGGTGTTCCGGCCCAGACCGCTCCTGGCCGCACCTCGCGGCTCGATGCGGAGGTTGAACGCCTCCGCCAGTCTCCAACCCCTTCGCTTTCAACCGCCGGAGTTCCCTGGATGGGCATTTTCAGCCGCACTCGTGACATCATCGCCGCCAACTTCAACGACCTGCTCGACAAGGCTGACGACCCGGCGAAGATGATCCGCATGATCATCCTCGAAATGGAGGAAACCCTGGTCGAAGTGCGCGCCAGCGCCGCGCGCACCATCGCCGACCAGAAGGAAATGCACCGCCACACCGTGAAGCTTGACCGGCTGCAGGCCGATTGGGCGGAAAAAGCCCAGCTCGCGCTGTCGAAGGACCGCGAGGATCTGGCCCGCGCCGCGCTGGTCGAACGCAAGAAGGCCACCGACATGGCCGAACAGCTCAAGACCGAGATCACCGTGCTCGACGATGCGCTGCGCGCCTATGAACTGGACATCGACAAGCTGCAGACCCGCCTGCGCGAAGCCCGCAGCCGCCAGAGCGCAATCGCCGCGCGGCTGGAAAGCGCCGAAAACCGGGTCAAGCTGCGCACTCTGCTCGCCAGCGAGCGCGTTGACGAGGCAATGGCCCGCTTCGACCAGCTCGAACGCCGGGTCGACTATGCCGAAGGCCGCGCCGATGCGCTGAGCCTGGCCGATGGCAGCGCCAAGCCCACGCTGGCCGACGAGATCGCCGCCCTCGCCGGTCAGGACAAGATCGACGAGGAACTCGAAGAAATGAAGCGCGCGCTGGCGGCCGCCAACCCCGCCAAGAAGGAGGGCTGAAGTCTTGGAAAACCTGATCCCGCTTACTGCCGTCCTGGCGATCTTCGTGGGCCTGCCCTGGCTGATCCTGCACTATGTGACCCGCTGGAAGACCGCTGCGACGATCACCCCGAACGACGAAGCGCTGCTGGAAGAGCTCTATCAGCTGGCCCGCCGGCTCGATGCGCGGATGGACACGGTTGAACGGCTGGTTGCCGCCGACAATCCCGATTTCCAGCCCGCCCGGATCATGCCCGACCGCGAAACCGACAACGTGCCGCTGGGCGAAATCGAACAACTGCGCGAGCTGAACCAGCTCGCCGGCCAGACCATGGGGAGGACCACCAAGTGAACAGCCCGCGCACCCGTTTTTACCGCGACAAGGTCAATGGCAAGTTCATGGGCGTCTGCGCCGGGATTGCCGACTATACCGGTGTCGATGTGCTCTGGGTCCGGCTGGGGATGATCATCTTCACCCTGTCGACCGGCTTTGGCATCCCGCTCTACCTCGCGCTGGGCATCCTGTCCGAAAAGAAGCCCGGCCACCTCTATGCCGATCAGCAGGAACAGCGGTTCTGGCAGGGCGTGCGCCAATCGCCGGCCCGCACGGCCCGCGAAGTGCGCGCCCAGTTCCGCGATGTTGATCGCCGCCTGGCCGAAGTCGAAGCCTATTACGTCAGCTCCAACCCGCGCCTTTCGGCCGAAATCGAACGCCTGCGCTAAGCAGGGAACAGGGGAGACACGCCATGGACCACACGCTTGCCTTGCTTATCCCGCTGGCTCCGTTCCTGCTCGGCGGCTTTGCGATCTGGACCCGGCACAACCGCAAGATCGCCGAACTCCAGGTGCAGGCAACGGCCGAAAAGGCCGCGCAATACGCCAGCCATTCGGCCGAGCTTGAGGAACGCGTGCGGGTGCTGGAACGCATCGTCACCGACCGCGGCTATGACATCGCCACCCAGATTGAGGCGCTGCGCGATGCCCGCAAGGTCGATGCGCTGCTCGATGCGCGTGAACCGGAGGCCCGGTCGTGAACTGGGGCAGCCCTGAATTCGTGATTGCGCTGGTCGCGATCTCGACCGCCGGGTGGTTGGTGAACAACTGGATCCGCGCCCGCCACGGCTATGCCCTGGAAGACGAATGGGGCGGCAAGACCACCCGCGCCGAAACCGACGCCGCGCGCAAGCTGGCGGCCGAAAACGCCGACCTGCGCGAACAACTCGCCCACTTTTCCGACCGGGTGAAAGTGCTGGAACGCATCGCCACCGATGACCGGCAGACCCGCTCGATCGCCGCTGAAATCGAAAGCCTGCGCGACAAGTAGGCCCGTCCACGGGGAGCAACCGCCATGATCAGCGAATACCTCGTCGTTTCTGCCGCCACGCTGGCCGCGATCGGTATGGTCGCCGCCGCCATGCTGAAAGGCTGGCAGGGCTGGCTGACCCTGAAATCCCGCGAACTCGAAGCCCAGCGCCCCGAACCGGAATCCGGCAGCGGAATGGCCCGGATCGAGATTGCCGACCTTAAAGAGCGCATCCGCCGGCTTGAGGCGATTGCCGCAGGAGTAGATCTATGAACCAGCATACCGGCGGTGCCGCCAAGGCCGGGGTTGGCCTCGGCAGTGCCTTGGCCATCGCCATTTCGTGGAGCGCCAACCAGTCGATCCTGTGGGCCACGTTCCACGGCATCCTGGGATGGTTCTACGTGATCTATTTCGCCTTCACCCGCCCCGGCGGCGTGTTCGGCTGAGCGCCGCACAGCCTCCCCCAGTGGACGCGCGCGATCAGGCCCGCTAGGGGCGCTGGCCATGCGCAGCCTTGATGACATCCGCGACGAATACGAGTTCCTCGAAGGCGATGAACGCTATCGCCTGCTGATCGAACTCGGCCGCGAACTTGAGCCGATGCCCGATCCGCTCAAGACCGATGCCACGCTGGTGCGCGGCTGTTCGGCGAGCGTCTGGGTCTATCCCACCCGCCTGCCCGACGGACGGCTGCACTTCCTGGCTGACAGCAATGCCGCGATCACCAAGGGGATCGTCGCGCTGGTGGTCAGCGCGGTGCAGGATCGCCCCGCCGCAGACGTGGCCGACACCGACATTGCCGCGCTGCTCGTGCCGTTCGATCTCAAGAACCAGCTGTCCTCGAACCGCACCCAGGGCGTGCCCAACATGATCGCGCTGATCCGCGAAACCGCCGCCCGGATCGCCGCGGGCGAATAGGCCGCGCCAGCCGCGCGCCGACAAACTCGCCGCTTGCCAGACTCGCCCCGCCTTCCTAACCGGGTTGGCACTATGACCAGCAAGCCGCGCACGCTCTACGAAAAGATCTGGGACGCCCACATCGTCGAAACCCGCGATGATGGCACCAGCCTGATCTATATCGACCGCCACCTTGTCCACGAAGTGACCAGCCCGCAGGCATTCGAGGCGCTGCGCGTCTCGGGCCGCACGGTGCGCCGCCCGGACCTGACGCTGGCCGTGCCCGATCACAACCTGCCGACCACCGCGCGCCGCGATGGCGCGGGCCAGCCGATCCCGATCGCCGATCCCGAAAGCGCCCAGCAGCTTGCCGCGCTGACCCGCAACGCTCCCGAATTCGGCATTCGCCTGATTGGCGATGCAGATGTCGAACAGGGCATCGTCCACGTGGTCGGCCCCGAACAGGGCTTTTCGCTCCCCGGCGCGACGATCGTCTGCGGGGATAGCCACACCGCCTGCCACGGCGGGCTGGGCGCGCTGGCCTTTGGCATCGGCACCAGCGAGGTCGAGCACGTGCTGGCCACGCAGACCCTGCTGCTCAAGCAGTCGAAGACCATGGAAGTGCGCGTTGACGGCCAGCTTGGCCCGGGCGTTTCGGCCAAGGACGTGGTGCTGCACATCTGCGGCGTGCTGCGCGCTTCGGGCGGCACGGGCTATGTCATCGAATATACCGGCAGCGCGATCCGCGACCTGTCGATCGAAGGCCGCCTGACCATTTCGAACATGGCGATCGAACACGGCGCCCGCGCCGGCCTGATCGCGCCGGATGACAAGACCTTCGCCTATGTGAAGGGCCGGCCCTATGCCCCCAAGGGCGCCGAATGGGATGCGGCCGTTGCGTGGTGGACCAGCCTCGCCACCGATCCGGGCGCGACCTATGACAAGGTCGTGGTGATCAACGCCGCCGACATCGCCCCCAGCGTAACCTGGGGCACCAGCCCCGAAGACGTGCTGCCGATCACCGGCGTGGTCCCCGCGCCCGAAAGCTTCGAGGATCCCTCCAAGCAGGACGCCGCGCGCAAGAGCCTCGACTACATGGGGATCGAGCCGGGCATGCGCCTGACCGACATCGAAGTGCAGAACGTGTTCATCGGTTCGTGCACCAACAGCCGGATCGAGGATCTGCGCGCCGCCGCCGCCGTGCTCAAGGGCCGCAAGAAGGCCGCCAATGTGCGCTGGGCGATCGTGGTTCCGGGCTCGGGCCTGGTCAAGCAGCAGGCCGAAGCCGAAGGGCTGGACCGGATCTTCCTTGATGCCGGGTTCGAATGGCGCGAGCCGGGCTGCTCGGCCTGTCTCGCCATGAACCCCGACAAGGTGCCCGCCGGCGAACGCTGCGCCAGCACCAGCAACCGCAATTTCGTGGGCCGTCAGGGGCCGGGTGCGCGCACCCACCTCGTCTCGCCCGCGATGGCGGCGGCGGCAGCCGTCACCGGCAAGCTGGCCGACGTTCGCACCCTGGCCTGACCGGCCAAGCCACCGACCGCCCCTTGTCTTCCCCGTCATTCGACGCACATAGTAGGCACCATGACCGATAAGACCGACAAATCCGACAAATCCGACAAGACCAACTGGACCGGCGCCGCCGCCCTTGCCGGGGCCGCGATCGGCTCTGCCGCGCTGGCTGCGGCTCTGCTCTATGCCTCGCGCCGCAAGGAACAGGCCAAGAAGCCGGCCAACCCCGATCACGCGCCGGAGACCGACTGATGGAAGCGCTGCGCGAAGTTTCGGGACGCGCGATCCCCTTTGGCCGCAAGAACGTCGATACCGACGTGATCATTCCGGCCCATTGGCTCAAGACCATCACCCGCGATGGACTGGGCCGGGGCGCGTTCGAAGCCCTGCGCAGCGATCCTGACAACCTGTTCGATTCGGCCGAGTTCAAAGGATCGCCCATCCTCATCGCGGGTGACAATTTCGGCTGCGGCTCCAGCCGCGAACACGCCGCCTGGGCGCTGCTTGACCTTGGCATCACCGCGGTCATCGCCCCCAGCTTTTCCGACATCTTCTCGGGCAATGCCTTCAAGAACGGCATCCTCACCGTGGTCCTGCCGCAGGAAGCGATCGACCGGCTGATGGACGTGGCCCAGACCGACCCGGTCAGCATCGATCTGGAAAGCCAGACCGTGACCACCCCTTTCCAGGACCGCTTCACTTTCGAAATCGACCCGTTCCGCAAGCACTGCCTGCTCAACGGTCTGGATGAAGTGGGCCTGACCCTGGCCCGCGGCGAGGCTATCGCCGCCTATGAAAACAAGAGCAAAGGGGAAACACCCTGGCTCGCACACGGAACGGGAGAAGCTGCATGAAAGCCTTGCGGAGTCACGCTGTCGGAGGCCCTGAAACCCTGACCCTCGACGAGCTGGAAAGCCCCGTCCCCGGTCCTGGCCAGGTGCGCATCAAGGTCAAGGCCTGCGCGATCAACTACCCCGACGTGCTGATCATCCGCGATCTTTATCAGTTCAAGCCGCAGCGCCCCTTCTCGCCCGGCGGCGAGCTTTCGGGCGTGGTCGATGCCGTGGGCGAAGGCGTGACCCAGTGGAAGGCCGGCGACCGCGTGATCGCGATGATGGGCAATGGCGGGCTCGCCACCGAAGTCCTCGCCGAAGCCGCCAAGCTGTTTCCGCTGCCCGAAGGGGTCAGCTTCGAAACCGGCGCCTCGCTGCTGATGACCTATGGCACCAACATGCATGGCCTGCTCGATCGCGGTCATCTCAAGGCGGGCGATACCCTGCTGGTGCTCGGCGCGGCCGGCGGCGTGGGGCTTTCGGCGGTGGAACTGGGCAAGGCCTATGGCGCGCGCGTCGTGGCTGCCGTCTCCAACGAGGAAAAGGCCAAGGTCGCCCGTGAACACGGCGCCGACGAAGTGGTGATCTATCCGCAAGCCCCGTTTGACAAGGACCAGTCCAAGGCGCTCGCCGAAGCCTTCAAGGCGGCCTGCGGCCCCGAAGGCGCGAACGTGGTCTACGACATCGTTGGCGGTGACTATTCCGAACCCGCCGTGCGCGCGATCGCCTGGGAAGGCCGGTTCTGCGTGGTTGGCTTCCCCGCCGGGATCGCCAAGCTGCCGCTCAACCTGACCCTGCTCAAGAGCTGCGATGTCTGCGGCGTGTTCTGGGGCGCCTTTGCCGCGCGCGATCCCAAGGCCAACGGCGTGCATATCGCCACGCTGTTCGACCTGCTCAAGGCCGGCAAGATCAACCCGCGCGTATCCGCCTCGTTCCCGCTCGAACGCGGCGGCGAAGCGATCCAGATGCTGGCCGACCGCAAGGCGATCGGCAAGGTCGTGGTGACCATCGACTGAAGGGAGAAGCTGTGATGAAGACTGCCCGTATCATCGCCGCCGCCGCGCTGCTCGCCAGCGCCTGGGCCGTTTCGGCCGCCCCTGCGCCCCACGGCGGCAGCCCTTCCCCCAGCCCCGCGCAGCTCGTTGCCGCGCGTCAGGCGGGGATGGACATGTCTGCCACCTCGCTCAATCTCATCAAGGGCGGCAGCGCCAACGGCATGCCGCTCAAGAGCCTGACTTTCGCGGCCAAGGGGCTCGCCAACTGGGCCCAGGCCATGCCCGCGCTGTTTGCCGACAGCACCCGCTCCGCCACCAGCCGCGCCCGCCCCGAAGTCTGGACCAACAAGGCCGATTTCGCCGCCAAGGCCGCCGCCTTCAGCGATGCCACCAAGGCGCTGGCCGCCGCTGCCGCGGCCGAGGATCAGGCCGCCTTCGCCTCTGCCCTTGCCTCGACCGGTGCGGCGTGTAAGGGCTGCCACGATTCCTATCAGGTTCCGCCGCCGGCCCGCCCGGCCGCTTGAGCGGACCTGACACCACACCAACCAGACCAAGGGGCCTGCAGACATGACCGACTTCAAGGACCGCGAACGCGCCGAAGAAGCCAAGTTCGCGCACGACGAGGAAATGCACTTCCGCGTCCACGCCCGCCGCAACCGGCTGCTGGGTCAGTGGGCGGCCGAACGCATGGGCCTCTCGGCGGTCGAAGCCGAAGGCTATGCCAAGAGCGTGGTCCAGGCCGATTTCGAAGAAGCCGGCGATGAAGACGTGATCCGCAAGCTGCTGGGCGATCTGGTTTCGGCCGGGATCGAAGTCAGCGAAGCCGACGTGCGCGCCGCGATGAACGCCAAGGCAATCGAAGCCAAGCGCGCGCTAATGGGCGAAGACTGATGGCCATGCCCGCCTCGGAAATCGAAGCGCTGATCAAGGCGGCGCTGCCCGATGCGGACGTGACGATCACCGATCTGCGCGGCGATGGCGATCACTACGCCGCGCATGTCGTCTCGGCCCAGTTCGCCGGCAAGCCCCGCATCGCCCAGCACAAACTGGTCTACGGCGCGCTAGGCGGCCGCATGGGCGGCGAACTTCATGCCTTGCAATTGACCACCGCCGTTCCCAACTGAACGCGCGAGGAGCACATTACCATGTCCGATACCAACGCCCGCATCGCCGATATCGTCAATTCCAACGATGTCGTGCTGTTCATGAAAGGCACGCCGCTGTTCCCGCAGTGCGGTTTTTCCAGCCGGGCCGTGGCGATCCTCGATCACCTCGGCGTTGCCTATGAAGGCGTTGACGTGTTGCAGGACATGGAAATCCGCCAGGGCATCAAGTCGTTTTCGGACTGGCCGACGATCCCCCAGCTCTACGTGAAGGGCGAATTCGTGGGCGGCAGCGACATCATGATGGAAATGTTCGAAGCCGGTGAGCTGCAGCAGCTCGTCGCCGATGCCGGGATCGCGCCCGCCGCCTGAGCGCGGGCCACCGTCCTACCCAAACCGATCGACGCGCGTGGGGCCTGCCTCGCGCGCGTTTTTCGTTGCTGCGATGTTGGGGAGATATCTCGGGGAGGCGGAGCTGCGGAGACCAGGGGGCGGCTCCGCCTCGTTCGAGACTTCTTGGGGTATCGCTAACAATGCAGACCCCGTGCCAAATCCCGCCGATCGAGGAATTCTGCGGCCCGTGATGGTTAAGGCAAATTCACCCGCGCAGGGTTTGTAAAGCGGGCCGACACTTGCCTCCGCCGCGGTGCGTTTTCCGCTTGCCAAGCCCGCCGCCTGCCATGCACCTTGCTCCGCGATGGATGACCTCAAAAAGATGTTCGAGCACTCCGACGATGCTCCCCCCGCGATCCCCGCCGCCACGCTGGTGATCTTCCGCAACGCGCCCGATGGCGGCGCCCCGCAATTGCTGATGGTCCAGCGATCCAAGGAAATGCGCTTTGCCGGCGGCGCGGCGGTGTTTCCCGGCGGACGGGTGGACGAGGCTGACCGCGTGCTGGCCGCCGCCCACGGCCCGGCGGATGATGACGAACACGATGAACTGGCCGCCCGCATCGCCGCTGTGCGCGAAACGCTCGAAGAAACCGGGCTGGCGGTGGGCTTCCACCAGCAGCCTGATCTCGCCTCGGCCCGGCGCGCGCGCGAACTGCTGCTCGACAAGGGCGAACTTGGCGCCGTGCTCGATGACCTGGGCTGGACGCTGGATCTTGAAGCGCTGGTGCCGTTTTCGCGCTGGCGCCCCAAGCACCGCGAAATCCGGGTGTTCGACACCCGCTTCTACCTTGCCAACCTCGGCACCGGCGCAGTCGAGCTGCTGGTCGATTCCACCGAGAACACCCACCTGTTCTGGGCCAGCGCCGAAGAGGCCCTGCAACTGGCCGACAGCGGCGAAATCAAGGTGATCTTCCCGACCCGCCGCAATCTGGAACGGCTGGCCCAGTTCCCCAGCTTTGCCGGCGCGCTCGCCCATGTCGAGGAATTCCCCTCGCGGATGATTACCCCGGCGATGGAAATGCGCGGCGAAGAACCCTGGCTGGTGATCCCCCGCGACGCTGGTTACCCGATCGACGGCGAACGGCTCGACACCGCCGCGCGCGGCTGATCTTGCCCCTGCCCGCCCCACCTCACCCGCCTGCGCGGGCGAACCGCTGTGCGCGCTAAAATAGCATTTCGGATCAAATGCCTTGGAATTTCATCAGATATTGGTTAATTTTCGTTAGGTATCTTATGTCTATCACCGTAGTGGAGTTTTCATAAGAGGCCCCAAGCCCGTTTCATAAATCCGTTCAGAGGTCGCACAATGAACAGAACGCAAGCACTTTCCCAACGCATAGATGATGCGTTCAGTTCGCTTTTGATGGCCAAGGATATTCTTGATCAGGTCATCCCCAATTCGGATTGCGACAGCGCAATTTCGATGGCGAACGAATTTGCCCAACAGCTGATCGACAAGGCCACCAGCAGCCTGATGCTCGACAGCGATCCGGCCGATCAGCACAACATCGTAGACTTCGGCAGGGTCAAGGCCGCTCTCCTGAGCTGAGCATTGCGGCAGCGGCAGACCTGCTGCCTGCCCAGCCTTACTACATTGAACGCCGCCGGTCAGACCGGCAAGCCGACGTAGTTTTCGGCAATGGTGGTCTGCGCGGCCACCGATGAAGCGATGTAATCCAGCTCGGCAACCTGCATCGCGCGCTCGAACGGGCCATCGTCGGGGAAGCGGTGCATCAGCTTGGTCAGCGACCAGCTGAAGCGTTCGGACTTCCACACCCGCGCCAGCGCCTTGGCCGAATAGCCGGCCACCGCGTCGTTGTCTCCGCGCTTGAAGAAGGCGCCAAGCGCTTCGGCGGCGTAATGCACGTCGCTGGCAGCCAGGTTCAGACCCTTGGCCCCGGTCGGCGGAACGATATGTGCCGCATCCCCGCAGAGCAGCAAGCTGCCATGGCGCATCGGCTCGAACACATAGGAGCGCAGCGGCGCGATCGACTTTTCCAGCGCCGGTCCGCGGGTGATCCGCGCCGCGGCATCGGGGCCAAGCCGGATTGCCAGTTCGTCCCACAGCCGGTCATCGCTCCAGTCCTCGACTTTTTCGGTCAGCGGCACGTCGATGTAATAGCGGCTGCGGGTGTGGCTGCGCATCGAGGCCAGCGCAAAGCCGCGCGCGTGGTTGGCATAGATCAGTTCGGGATTGCACGGCGGCACATCGGCCAGAATGCCAAGCCAACCGAATGGATAGACCCGTTCGTATTCGCGGCACACGGCGGCCGGAATGGCCTTGCGGCTGGGTCCGTGGAACCCGTCGCAGCCAACCACGAAGCGCGCCTCGATCCGCTGCTCGGCCCCGTCCTTGCGGAAGGTGATGCTGGGCGCATCGCTGTCGATGGCTTGGAGGGCAACGTCCGTAGCGCCGTAGATCACCTCAAGCCCGCGCTCAGGGGCCGCATCCATCAGATCCCGGGTGATCTCGGTCTGGCCATAGACCACCACCGACTTGCCGGTCAGCCCCTGGCAGTCGATCCGGATCAGCCGCTCGCCATCGGCGAGGTTGAAGCCATACTCGACCAGCCCTTCGGCCTTGAGCCGGGCATCAAGCCCCAGCCGCTCCATCAGCCCAACGGTGATCTGTTCAAGCACCCCGGCGCGAATGCGCGAAAGCACATAGTCCGGGCTCTGACGCTCCAGCACCACGCAGTCGATGCCTTCGCTGCGCAAGAGATGGCCAAGCAGCAGGCCCGCCGGGCCCGCACCGATAATCGCAACCTGGGTCTTCATGGGTATCCCTCTAGCCGAACCTCGGCCAATTACCCAGCGCGCTGTCGATCTCGCGGAGTTCAGGCGAGCGTTACGAAAATCTCCGCCTCAATCACCCAATCATCGCCGATCTTGCGCCATTTTGCGGAATAATCACCGGCGGCCAGCAGCTCGCCGGTAGCGCTCGAAGTGCCCCGCCACTTGCCGTGTTCGAGCGCGATCGGTTCGACCGTCGAGCCGATGATCGTGTCAGGAATACGCGCGTACACAAAGCGGGGCTGTGCACCGAATTCGCGCTTCCACGCCTGGAGCTGCGCCTTGCGCCCGGCGATAACCGCACTGTCAGTGCCCGCAACAAGCACGACATTGGGCGCGAGTATCGGGCCAATGGCCGCAATATCCGCGTCTGCCAGCGCCCGATTGAAGGCGGCGCGGCGCAAGCGAATGGAAAGGTCCGTCGAGCCAGTCATGCCCGCCTTTGGCCGCAGAGCGAGGCCATCGTCAATGGTCCGAACAGCGCCGCTCTTTTGCCCGCTCCCCGGACCTGCTAGGGCGCGCCATGCTTAATCTGAACGGTATCACGGTTCGCCTCGGTGGGCGGACGATCATCGACGACGCGACCGCCAAATTGCCGCCCCGCGGGCGGATCGGTCTCATCGGCAGGAATGGTGCCGGCAAGTCTACCCTGGTGCGGGTGATCGCCGGGATGCTGGAGCCCGACAGCGGCGAGGTGGCGATGCCGCGCGGCAGCCGCCTCGGCTACATCGCCCAGGAAGCGCCCGGGGGCGATTCCACCCCCTTCGAAACGGTGCTCGCGGCCGATGTCGAGCGCGCCGCGCTGATGGTCGAGAGCGAGACCTGTCAGGATGGGCACCGCCTGGCTGAAATTCATGAGCGGCTGATCACCATCGATGCCCACGCCGCGCCCAGCCGTGCGGCGCGGATCCTTGTCGGGCTGGGCTTCGACGAAGCGGCGCAGCACCGTCCGCTGGAGAGTTTTTCAGGTGGCTGGCGGATGCGCGTCGCGCTGGCCTCGCTGCTGTTCTCGCAGCCGGATCTGCTGCTGCTCGATGAACCCTCCAACCACCTCGATCTCGAAGCCGTGCTGTGGCTGGAGGATTTCCTGCGCTCGTATCCGGCGACCATCCTGCTCGTCAGCCACGAACGTGATTTCCTCAACAATGTCGTGGATCACACGCTGCACCTGTCGGCTGGCAAGCTGACCCTCTACCCGGGCGGCTATGACGCCTTCGAACGCCAGCGCGCGGAGCGGCAGGCGCAAATCGCCTCCGCCCGGGCGAAGCAGCAGGCCGAGCGCGAGCGGCTTCAGGAATATGTCGCGCGCAATTCGGCCCGGGCGTCGACCGCCAAACAGGCCCAGTCGCGCGCGAAGGCGCTCGCCAAGCTGCAACCGATCGCGGAACTGATCGACGACCCCTCGCTCAGCTTCGATTTTCCGAATCCCGACAAGCTGAACCCGCCGCTCATCACGCTCGATTTCGCCTCGGTTGGCTATGGCGACACGCCGGTGCTGCGGCGGCTCAACTTGCGGCTCGATCCTGATGACCGGCTGGCTCTGCTAGGCCGCAACGGCAATGGTAAAACCACGCTGGCGCGCCTTCTCGCCGCGCAGCTTGCGCCGATGGAAGGCGAGATGAACGCCAGCAGCCGGATGCGGGTGGGATATTTCACCCAGTATCAGGTCGAAGAACTGGAGCGTTCGGAAACACCGCTGCAGCACATGACCAATTTGATGAAAGGGGCGAGCCAATCGGCGGTGCGAGCCCAGCTCGGGCGCTTCGGCTTTTCAGGCTCGAAGGCGACAACCGAAGTCGGCAAGCTGTCGGGCGGAGAGCGCGCCAGGCTGGCGCTGGCGCTGATCACCCACGAGGCGCCCCACCTCCTGATCCTCGACGAACCGACCAACCACCTTGATGTCGATGCCCGCGAAGCCTTGATCCAGGCGCTCAACGGCTATTCGGGCGCAGTCGTCATCGTCAGCCATGACCGGCATATGCTCGAAATGACGGCAGACCGGCTGGTGCTGGTCGACGGCGGCGTGGCCAACGAATTCGATGGCTCGATCGATGACTACATCGCGTTCGTGCTGGCCAAAGATCCTGCCCCGGCCCGCAAGGAAGGGATCAACAAGAAGGATCAACGAAAAGCGGCTGCCGAAGCGCGCGCAAAGGGTCAGGAATCACGCAAACGCGCGAAAGATGCCGAGGCCGAGCTGGAAAAGCTGTCGGCCCGGCGCAATGCGATTGATCAGGCCATGTTCGATCCCGGCAAGGCTGAAGCGTCACTTCAAAAGCTCACCGTCACCGAATTGATGAAGCTGCGGGCGGAAATCGTGACCCGTATCGATGCTGCCGAAGCCGTCTGGCTGAACGCAAGCGAAGCCCTGGAAACAATGGCAGGCTGAGGCGCCTATTGGGCGCGGGCTTAGCCTGCCGCCCGCATCGGCCGGCAGCGCATCGCAAGGTAGGTGCATGGGATTGCCAGGCAGGCTGCCAGATCCGCACCGATCAGCGGCAAGGTCCAGCTATGCGAGGCCCCCGCCAAGGCCAGCCGGTCGCTTGCAAAACCGATCGCAAAAGACACCCCGCCGATCGCGAAGATGTTGATCAAGAGCATATTGAGCCCGGTCGCGGTGGCCTTGAGCCGGGGCGGCAGCAATTCCTCAATCACGGCGAAAATTGGGCCATAGAGTACGGTCATGAACAGGATCGAGCCGACCATGCCAGCCATGAACAAGGGGGTTCCGCCCGGCGCCAGACGGTAGCACGCCAGCAGCGGCGCAAGGGCGAGAAGGACAAGGAGAACCGTCTTCGCCCGGTCCCAGCCCAGTCGGCGCGCAGCCCAGTCGACCAGCAGGCCCGAGCCGAAAGTTCCGGCCAGACCGGCAATGACAAAGGTGCCGCCATAGACCGCGCCGGCGCCGGCCTGGTCATACCCCTTCTCGGCCGTCAGCCAGAGCTGCACGAACGGGCTCGTGGCCGAATGGGCGTGAGCAAAAATGATGGCGAGCGAAGCCCACATGATCCGCGGCACCTGTCGCCACAGCGTGAACACCGCACCAAGATTGCCGAGCAGGGTCGGTCGCTCGGCCAGTTCAGGGGCCTTGTCCCTGATCCGCGACAGGCCGAGCAGCGCGACAAGGCCGACCAGCCCCATGCCGATAAAGGCCCAGCGCCAGCCAATCGCCGGCCCCAGCAAGCCGGCGATCAGAAAGCCGCCGCCGATGCCGATCGGGATACCCGCGAAGAACAGGCCCAGCGCCCCGGCGCGGTGGCGCTCGTCCACCCGGGCAAGGATGATGTTGCTGGCCGTGGGCACCAGCGTGGCCTCGCCCGCGGCAACGAACGGCCGCACGCCAAGCAGTGACCAAAATCCATGTGCCAGACCAGACAGCGCGGTAAACAGGCTCCACGCCCCAAGCCCGCTGGCCAACACGCGCACGCGGCCGATCCGGTCCGCCATCACCCCGGCCGCCAGCGCCGCGAAGGCATAGACCCCGCTGAACGCCAGGCCTGCGATCAGCGCGAACTGGCTGCGGTTCAGTGCCAGGTCGCGCATGATGTCAGCAGCAAAGGCGGCAACCAGCTGACGATCGATCTGGTTGACCACGTGCAAGGCCATCATGAACAGGATCAGGCCCGCCGGGCTGGTATGGCCTGAGGAAGCCTTGGCGGGCGCGGTGGCTTCAGCCATTCAGAACATGCCTCCGTTGGGGCTGATAATCTGGCCCGCGAGGTAATGCCCTTCGCCAGCCAGATAGCAGACCAGGCTGGCATATTCCTCCATCGTTCCCAACCTGCCAGCCGGGATCATCTGGTACAAGCGGTTGCGAGCCGGCTCGTCGAGCCGCTCGATGTAGCTTTCAAACGTGGGGGTCATGACCCCGCCCGGTGCGACCGCGTTCACCAGAATGTTGGCTCCGGCAACCTCTGCCGCGACCGCGCGGGTGAATGCGATCACAGCCCCCTTGGTGGCCGAATAGTGCGGGCTGTGGGCGCTTAGCGCGGACAGACCCGCGATCGAGGCGATGTTGACGATCCGACCATAGCGGCGCGGCTCCATCTGGCGCAGCGCCGCACGGGTGCAATAGAACACGCCGTGGACGTTTACGCCCCAGTATTTGAGCCAGTCGGCATCGCTCATCGCGCTCGTGAAACCGAGCGTGTCGCGCGGTTCAGCCGTGGTCAAATAGGTGTAATGACGGCTGCGGCGCAGCTCGTCTTCGGGGCTGCCCGGGACAAGCGCCGCATTGTTGACCAGCACCTCGACCGGGCCAAGCGCCTGCTGGGCTTCGGCAAAGAAGTGGTCAACCGCGGCGCTGTCGCTGACATCGCAGGTTGCTGCACGAACCTCGCAGCCCTGAGCGCGGAGGGTAGCGGCTGTCTTTTCCAGCTCCTCGCCGCGAAGGTCGCAGATGGCAAGGCGACCGCCAGCCGCGCCCAGCGCAGCGGCGATCGCCTGCCCGAGCCCGCGCGCCGCCCCAGTGACAACGCAGACCCGCCCCTCCACCTCATTCATGCGTATTCCCACCGCGGCACGCCGCGCTGGCCCGGCTGGCGGTTGGGCGCATAACCAAGCCGGCGCAAAGTCTCATCGGTCGACTGATAGAACGTGCCGATCTGGTAGATCGCCTTGGCTTCCGTTCCGGTGGCGACATCGCGGTGCAGTTCGTTTGCCATCCGCACCATCTGTTCGACCTGCTGGACCGACGTCATCCGCTCGCCCTTGCGGCTCCACAGGTTGTCTTCAATCCCGACGCGCACGTGCAGCCCCAACGCGATCGCAATGGCGTTGAACGGCGCAACATTGCGCATAATGGTCTCGATCGTCAGCACCGCGCCATCGGGCACGCGGCGGGCAAATTCGATCAGGTCGGCCGGATGGGTTCCTGCCGCTCCGCTGCCGATCGCAACATAGTTGAGCACCAGCGGGCCATTGTAGTGGCCCTTGCGGATCAGCCGTTCGACCGTTTCAAGCTGGCTCAGGTCGCCCACCATGAAGTGCGGCTGGATGCCATTGGCGACGAGCCGCTTGAGGTGTTCTTCCATGAACACCGGCCCGCATTCAAAATACATGTTGCGATAGGCTTCGAACATGGCCGGATTGGTCAGGCAGGTGCCGGCGATGTCATCCGCGCTCATCAACGCGGAAATGTCCATCTGGTTGGTGTTGACCGCGATGGTCACCTGATCGGGCTTGGGCTTTAGTTCGGCCAGCATGTGCCGGGTATCGTCCGACAGCCACTTGGCCTCGCCACCTTCGCCTTCGGGCGCAAAGCTGATCGAGCCGCCAACCTGGATCAGCATGTCTGGGCAAGCCGTGCGGATGCGGTCGATCATCTCGTTGAACATCGACAGGCGCTTGGAGCCGCTGCCGTCGGCCTCGCGGCAATGCAGGTGCAGCACGGTGGCTCCGGCATTGTAGCAATCGACCGCCTTCTGGACTTGGTCGGCCATGGTCACCGGGATGTCTTCGGGGAAATCGCCCGGCAGCCACTGCGGGCCATAGGGTGCGACCTGGATGACCAGTTTTTCCTGGTTTTCGGGCAGCAGACTATCGTCGAGGAAGTGCATGGTTCAGTCCTCCTTGGTATGTGAGTTGGTGTCGGGCACGGGCAGTCCGCGTGCCTTCATTTCATCAACCAGATGCGGGGTGCCGAGCGCGACCGAATGGATGCCGAGGACAGCAACCAGTTGCAGCACGGCCATGATTTCCTCGGGCATCACCCCCAGGTCGAGCGCCTTGGCAATGTGCCGCTTGACCCCCGGCGAATACATGTGAGTGCAACTGGCATCGACCGCGATCGCAATCAGTTCGTAAGTCTTGGGATCGATGATCCCCTTGCGAACCGAATGCGTTCCCATGTCGAGGAACTTTTCCATCCAGTCGGCATCAAAGGCCGCGGCCTGATCCCAGGCCTGGTTCCAGCCGCCGCCGGCGCGGGCGGCATCGCTGATCGGAGTGGCTGAAGGCACGGCTCGTCTCCCCATTTGGTTGACCGCAGCGTAGTCCGTCAGACTCGACATGATTTAGATTTTCCGCCATTCAATTACGCAAATGCGCCAAAGACCAACAGTTCGCGCGGCTGCCCTGACCGGCTTTGGAGCGCTGGCGCGCAGCTATGGGCTGGATAGTGCAGCGATCCTGCGCGGCTGCGGCATCGCCGGCCAGGCCGAACAGGAACCCGACCGGCGCCTGCCGACCGCTGCAGTCAACCGCGCGTTCGAACGCGCCGCTGAACTGGCCGGGATCGAAGACTTCGGGCTGCGCCTCGCAGAACTGCGGGGCTTCTCCAATCTCGGCCCGGTTACCATGCTGGCGCGCGACGAGCCCGACATCCGCAGTGCGCTCAGCATCTTCACGGCTTACCTGCCGCTGCACAACGAAGCGCTGACCATTGACCTGTCCGAACAGGGCGATCTGGCCGTGCTCGCCTGCGCCGTTGCAGGCGAAGGCCCCCGCGTCCAAGCCACCGACGTTGCAGTGGCAATGTTGCACCGGATCTTGCGCCAGCTTCTGGGTGCCGGCTGGGCCCCCATCGCGATTTATCTCGAGCGTGAACGCCCCGTCCATGCAAGTCAGTTCGCACGGGTCTTCGGTGCGCCGGTCCACTATGCGCAGGACTTCAGTGGCATTGTGCTCAGCCGCGCCGACCTTGATCGGCCCAACCAGCTCGCCCAGGCCGCCTTGCGCCCCTATGCGGCCCAGGTCCGCGCGGCCCTGCCGGGCCTGAGTGAACTGCCAATGGCCGAGCGCGTCACCCGCCTGCTCCGGGCCATGCTCGCTGGCCGGCGCTGCACCGCGACACTGGCGGCGGAACGGCTGGGACTCTCACGCCGCACCCTCGAGCGGCGGCTGGCTGAAGAGCGCACCAGTTTCCACGCACTGCTTGACGATGTGCGCAGCGAACTGGCGCGCGGGCAACTCACCGGCAGCCGCCGCAGCAATTCCGAGATTGCCGATCTACTGGGGTTTGCCAGCTCGGCAGCCTTTACTGCCTGGTTCGCGCAACGCCACGGACTGCCGCCACAGGCCTGGCGGCGCGAGCAGATGCGTTAATGCCCCGGTTCGTTCGCGATTGGTGCGCCCGGGTGGATTCGAACCACCGGCCTCAAGATTAGAAGTCTCGTGCTCTATCCAACTGAGCTACGGGCGCGTGCGGGGTGCTCATAGGCGGGGTTTGCCTGCCGTGCAAACGGCGATAGGTTGGGGGAATGGACACGACCCTTTCCCCGATCGACGGCTCGACCGGCGCCCGCCGCCACTTCCGCTATTTCGACTACATGATGGCGGCGTTTGTCGCGATCCTGTTGCTTTCCAACCTGATCGGCGCGGCCAAACTGGCAACGCTGGGCGGGCACACCTTTGGCGCGGGCATCCTGTTCTTCCCGCTGTCCTACGTGCTGGGCGACGTGCTGACCGAAGTCTATGGCTATGCCAATGCGCGGCGCTGCGTGTGGATGGGCTTTGCTGCGATGCTGTTCATGGCTTTCATGAGCTGGGTGGTGGTGGCCATGCCGCCCGCCGCCGGGTGGGACGGACAGGCCGCTTATGAAAGCGTGTTCGGATCGACCTGGCGGATCGTCGCGGCCTCGGTGCTGGCGTTCTGGGCAGGCGAATTCGTCAACAGCTTCGTCCTTGCCAAGATGAAGATCCTGACCGGCGGCAAGCACCTGTGGAGCCGCACCATCGGATCGACCGTGTTCGGCCAGGCGATCGACAGCGCGATCTTCTATCCGGTGGCGTTCCTGGGGGTGTGGTCCAACACGCAGGTGCTGACGGTGATGGTCACCAACTGGGGGCTCAAGGTCTTGTGGGAAGCCGTCCTGACCCCGGTGACCTATGTGGTCGTGGCCTGGTTCAAGCACCGCGAAGGGGTCGACGTGTTCGACACCGGGACCGATTTTTCGCCCTTTGCCAAAGCTGAGGCGGTTTAATCCGCGCGGTGGCGGCCCTGCCCGACAGGCAGGGCCTCACCGGCGATGGGCTCAATCGGCGATGAGGCCGATCGCAAGGTAGACCAGGATCAGCGAGCCAAAGCCGACCAGCGTGCCGACCAGCCAGAGGACCCGCACCAGCGTCGCGTCCCAGCCGAAATAGTCGGCGATCCCGGAACAGACGCCCATGAAGCGGGCACGATCCTTGTTGAGGCGGAAGCCGCCGCTCCGACGTTCGACCGCGCTCATGCGACGACGCCGACATAGGTGGTGTGGGCATGGGCCGCACTCGGGGTGGCAACGGTTCCGCTGATCAGCACCAGCGACAGCGTCAGGGCGGAGATGGCAGCGGCGAAGCGGCCGGTAAGATTGGTCAGAAAGGTCATGGTCTGCATCCTTCTAGATTGGTTTGCCGTAGGTCTTTCCACGGATTCCCAAAGAATTGCAGGAGCCGTGCCAAATCTTGAAAATGGTGCAAATCCAGCATTTTTCAGTCCTGAGCCGCGAATGAACGCGCCATTCACCCGAGGTCCATCCAGAACAGTTGGTGAAATTTCCCAATGTTCGGCACGCGCCTTTCGCGTGACAGCGCGGGGGCAGCCGCTCTATCGCGGCGCGGCATGGCGCTTGATCGCATCACCCTGACTGACTTTCGCAACCATCGCGCCACCCGGCTCGATGGCGCAGCGCAGTTCAACCTGCTGGTGGGCGACAATGGCGCCGGCAAGACCAACGTGCTCGAAGCACTTTCCTTGCTCGCCCCCGGACGCGGGCTGCGCCGTGCCAGCCTGCAGGACATTCCCGCCCACGGCGCCAGCGGCGGCTTTTCGGTCAGTGCCGACCTGCCCGACAATGTCCGCATTGGCACCGGCGTGCGCGCGGAAAAGCCCGGCAGCCGGGTGGTTCAGATCAATGGCGCGGCGGCCCCGGCGGTGCGGCTGGGCGAATGGCTCTCGCTCGGCTGGCTGACCCCGGCGATGGACCGCCTGTTTGCCGAAGGCGCGGGCGCGCGGCGGCGCTATCTCGATCGGCTGGTACTGGCGCTGGAGCCGGGCCACGCCCGCAACGCCGCGCGGGCCGAAGCCGCGCTGCGCGAACGCAACCGCCTGCTGGGCGATCCGGCTGAGCCCGATCCGCAGTGGCTCGATGCGCTGGAGGGTCAATTGGCCGAGGCCGGAGCCGCGGTGGCCCAGGCCCGAGCGCGGCTGGTCGGCAGGCTGGGCACGGCACTGGCCGCGCTGCCCGATGCGCCCTTTGCCCGGCCCGAGCTGGACTATCGCCCGGGCGGGCCGCTCGATCCCGCAGAACTAACCGCTGCACTGGCCGCTGGCCGCCGCCGCGACCGCGCGGCGCAGCGCACCCTGATCGGCCCGCACCGCGATGAACTCAGCGTGGTCATGGCCGGCAAGGATCAGCCCGCCGCCGAATGTTCGACCGGCGAGCAGAAGGCGATGCTGATCGCGATCACTCTGGCCCATGCCGGACTGCTCGATCAGGCCCAAGCCGGGGTGCTGCTGCTTGACGAAGTGGCTGCCCATCTCGATCCGGTCCGGCGCGAGGCGCTGTTCGACCGGCTGCGCGCCGGATCGGCGCAGGTCTGGCTGACCGGCACCGAACTGCCCCCGTTCGAGGCGATCCTTGGCGAAGCGGCGGTGTGGCGCGTCAGCGGGGGGCTGGCGGAGCGGCAGTAGCGCGCGCCTTGGGCAGCGCTTTGGCCACTACCTCCACCGTCGATCCCACCAAGAGGTCAATCCCCGCAAGGGTCGGGTGGATGTGATCGGCCTGAACCAGCTGCGGCTGATCATAGACCGGCTCAAGGAAGAACGGCACCAATGCCGCGCCGTGCCGCTTGGCCAGCGCGGGGTAGATCGGATCGAACTTGCCCTGATAATCCGCCCCCAGATTGGGCGCAGCCTTCATCCCCAGCAGCAGAGCGGGCACCTTGCGCTGTTCCAGCTTGCCGAGCAGCGCATCAAGATTGGCGCGGGTCTCGGCGGGCGGGACCGCGCGCAGCATGTCGTTTCCGCCCAGGCTGATCAGCACCAGCGCCGGCGGCTTGGGCAGGCTGCCAAGCACGAACTCAAGCCGCTGCAGCCCATCGGCGGTGGTATCGCCCGACACCCCGGCATTGACGATCTTGGCATTGATCCCGCGGGCGCGTAGCGCGGCTTCGAGCCGGGCGGGATAGCTTTGCCCCGGTTCAAGCCCGTATCCGGCAAACAGGCTGTCCCCCAGCGCCACGATGGTCAGCTGATCGCCCATCACCGGCGGCGGGGGCAAGGCCTCGGCATCGCTGGCCTGGGGTTGCGGCGCAGCGGCTTGCTGGCCGCAAGCGGTCAGCGTCAGGGTTGCGGCGGCCAGCGCCCATATCCATTTCATCGTGCAAGCTCCGTGTAATCCGCGCTGGGCCTTTCGCTCTAGCTATGGCATCTCCGCGCCGTGACAAGCCCCCTTCCTGCCGTTTCGGCATCGAACCTCACCCTCACTCTTGGCCGGGGCACCAGCGCGGTGGAAATCCTGCGCGGGATCGATCTGGCCGTGCCGCAGGGCCAGACGCTGGCCCTGCTCGGCCCGTCGGGATCGGGCAAAAGCTCGCTGATGGCGGTGCTGTCGGGACTGGAGCGCGCCACTTCGGGCAGCCTCGAAGTGGCCGGCGCCGATTTCGCGCGGATGGACGAGGATGGCCTCGCCGCCGCACGGCGCGGGCGGATCGGGGTGGTGCTGCAAGCCTTCCACCTGCTGCCGACGATGACCGCGCTCGAAAACGTGATGACCCCGCTCGAACTGGCCGGGATGCCCGCCGCCCGCGAGCGCGCCGCGGCTGAACTGACCGCGGTTGGCCTTGGCCACCGGCTTGACCATTACCCCGCCCAGCTTTCGGGCGGCGAGCAGCAGCGCGTGGCGATTGCCCGCGCGCTGGCCCCGCGCCCCGCGCTGGTCTTTGCCGATGAGCCGACCGGCAACCTCGATGCCGCAACCGGCAGCGCGATCATCGACCTGCTGTTCGCCCGACGCGCCGAAACCGGCGCCACGCTGGTGATCATCACCCACGATCCGGGGCTGGCGCAGCGCTGCGAACGGGTCATCACGCTCGCCGATGGCCGTCTTGCCAGCGACACCGCCGCCGAATGAGCCCGCATCGCGCTATCGGCTGGGGCGCGGCCTGGGCGATTGCCCGGCGTGACCTGTCCGCCCGGTTCCGCGGGCTGCGACTGCTGCTGGTCTGCCTGTTTCTCGGCGTTGGCGCGCTGGCGGCAATCGGCACGCTGACCGGCGCGATCGAGCGCGAGCTTTCCAGCCGGGGGCGCACGATCCTCGGCGGCGATATCGAAGTGGCGGTGTGGCAGCGCGCGCCCAGCCCCGCCGAAAGCGCGGCACTCCGCGCGCTGGGCCCGGTTTCGGCCGGGCTGCGGATGCAGGCGATGGCCCATGCCGGTGATCTGGCCGCGCCGATCGAACTCAAGGCCGTCGATGCCGCCTGGCCGCTGGTTGGGCGCTTGACGCTGAAGGATGGCCGCCGGGTCGGCGCGCCGCCCGCGGGCACTGCCTGGCCGGCCGAAGGCGCGGCGCAGCGCCTGGGGATCGGAGCGGGCGGCACTGTAACCATCGGCGCCCTGCCGCTCCGCGTTGGCGGGATCATCGCCGATGAGCCCGACCGGCTCGGCGAAGGCTTCACCCTTGGCCCGGTGGTGATCGTCGCGGTCGATTTTCCCGCCCGCGCCGGGCTGACCGCGCCGGGGGCGATGTATCGCACCAAGATCCGCATCGCGCTGCCGCGGGCCAGCGATCCGCAAGGCGTGGTAGATCGGCTCAAGGCGCGCTTCCCCTCATCCGGGTTTGAAATCCGCACCCGTGACAAGGCCGCGCCGGGGGCCGAGCGGTTCGTCTCGCGGATGGGCGATTTTCTGGTGCTGGTTGGCCTGGCCGCGCTGGTCATCGCCGGGATCGGGATTGGCGGGGGCGTATCCTCCTACCTCGAAGCCCGCCGCACCAGCGTTGCCACACTCAAGGTGCTGGGCGCCACCAGCCGCGACATTGCGCGGATCTACCTCCTGCAGATCACCGCCGCCGCGCTGGTCGGGAGCGCGGCCGGGCTGATCGCCGGGGTGCTGGTCACCCCGCTGCTGGGCCAGGCGCTGGGCAGCCTCCTGCCAGTGGCGCCGGGGCTGGTGATCGATCCCGGCGCGCTGCTGCGCGCGGCGCTCTATGGACTGTTGGTCGCGCTGGTCTTTGCCGCGCCGCCGCTACTTACCGCCCGGCGGTTTCCGGCGATGGCGCTGATGCGCGCACGGGTTTCGCCGCTCGGGCGGCACTGGCGCGACAGTGTGCTGCCGGTCGGGCTGGGCATGGCCGGGATCGCAGGCCTTGCGCTCGCCACCGCGCGCCAGCCGGTGGTGACGCTGTGGTTCCTCGGCGGATCGCTCGCCCTGCTGGGGCTGCTCGGCGCATTGGGCGCAGCGGTGCGCCGCATCGCCCAGCGCCTGCCCCGACCCGAGCGTCCGCTGCTGCGCCTCGCGCTCGCCAATCTGCACCGCCCCGGCGCGCAGACCGGCGCGCTGGTGACGGCGCTGGGCTTTGGCCTTTCAGCCTTCGTGCTACTCGCGGCGGTCCAGACCAGCCTCGATGCCAATATCGCCGCGCGCGTGCCCAACCGCGCGCCTGACTATTTCGTGCTCGACCTGCCGCGCGATCGGGCCGGCGAATTTCAGCAGGTGGTGACCCAGCTCGCCCCGGCGGCGCAGGTGCGCATGGTCCCCGCGCTGCGCGGCGCGATCCTTGCCTATGGGCCTGAGACGGCAATGACCCGGGTGGCCGATCTCAAGGAAATTCCCGACGATGCCTGGCCGCTGCGCGGCGAGCGCGGGCTGACCTATGCCGACACCGTGCCCGAGGGCAACACGCTGACCGCCGGATCGTGGTGGCCGCGCGGCTATGCCGGCGAGCCGCTCGTCTCGATCGACGAAAAGCTGGCGCAGGCGCTCAACCTCCACATCGGAGACAAGCTGACCATCGGGCTGATGGGGGTGGAGCGCACCGCGCGGATCGCCTCGCTGCGGCGGATCGACTGGGACAGCATGGGCTTCAACTATGTGCTGGTGTTCAGCCCCAATGCGATTGCCGATGCCCCCCACAATTTGGCCGCAACCATCGACCTGCCCCCGGCTGCGCCGCGCGGGGCCGTGCTGCGGGCGCTGGTCCGCGCCTTTCCGGCCAGTTCGGTGATCGAGGTGGGCGGCGTGTTGAGCCAGGCCCGCGACCTGCTGAGGCAGGTAAGTTTGGCGATCCTTGCCGCAGCTTCAGTCGCAGTGTTGGCGGGGATCGCAGTGCTGCTGGGCGCAATTGCGGCGGCGCGGGCCAGCCGGCTCTACGACAACGTGATCCTGCGCGTGCTGGGCGCCAGCCGCCGCCAGTTGCTGCTGCTGCAACTGGTCGAATATGTCCTGCTTGCGACCCTGCTGGCGCTGGTTGCGCTGGTGCTGGGCAGCGCGCTCGCCTGGCTGGTGGTGGTCAAGCTGTTCGCGTTTGATTGGCTGCCGGGCTGGCCGCAGATCCTGGCCGTGCTGGGCGCGGGGCTGGCTCTGGTGATCGGCTTCGCGCTGGCCGGCTCGCTCCCGCTGCTGCGGGCGCGGCCGGCACAGGCGCTACGCGAGCTTTAGCCTACCACTTGAAGCGGGCGGTGCCGCCCCAGGTGCGCGGCTGGTTGGTATAGCCCGAGATCGAGCCCGGCTGGGCCACCGAATCGAAGATCGCCACGATGTAGCGGTCATTGGTGAGGTTGCGGCCCCACAGCGACAGTTCAAGGCCATTGGCCAGCGCATAGCTGACCGACACGGTCAGATCCTGCACTTCGCGCTTGAACGGGCGCGCCGCGGCAAAGGCCGGGGCATAGCTGACCACCGCGCCGGTGGAACTGCGCTGGATGAAGCCGGGCAGGCCCTCGATCACCTGGACCGGGCTTTCATAGTGGAAATCGCCGCGCAGGGTCAGGCGGTGGCCGTTGGCGAAGCCGTGGCTCCACTGCGCCCCCCAAGTGGCCGAAATGCCGGGGATCCCTGCCGGACGGGTGCCGCTGGCATCGCCCAGCGGCGAGCCGGGGAAGCTGTCATACTTGGGATCGAGCCAGACCAGCGAGAGGTTGAGCGCGACATCGGCCGTAGGCTTGACCTGCCCGTCAAATTCGACGCCGTTGGTGCTCTGCTGCCCGGCATTCGTCAGGGCAAAGCCGGTGCCGGTGAAGGTGTTCGACTGGAAGCCCTCGATCGTCTGGTGGAAGAAGGTCAGGTTGGCATTGGCCAGCCCCCAATCGCCCTTGATCCCCAGTTCCCAGACCTTGGCGGTTTCCGGCCCGGCAAAGCGCGACCCGGTGGTGAGGTTCGCCACCAGCAAGCCGGCGCCCGAAAGCGCGGCGTAATCCGACGCCAGCGGGCGGCTATCGCGCGACAGGTTGAACGAGCTGGCCTTGAAGCCGGTGGCATAGCTCAGATAGCTTTTCACATGGCGGCCCAGATCGATCGCGACGCGCGCGGTCCAGCTCCACTTGCCGTCGCGGGTCTTGCCGCTTTCGACCGCATTGGGGAAGTTGCGGAACGGGGGCAGGAACTGGAACGGACGCAGCGCGCTGGCACCATAGGCCGCGAGGTTAAGCGACGAGAACAGATCGGTGCCCACCGTGTTTGAGGTCACGTCCTTGGCATCGTGGGTGTAGTTCGCACCCAGCGTCAGCGTCACGCCCGGGCGGGCCTTGAAATCGCCATTGGCGAAGACCGACCAGGCCGCGTTGTCCATCGCGAAATCATCGAACAGGCCCTGCCCGGCGGCAAAGAAGCGGCCGGTGTTTGAACCGAACAGCCCGGTTTCCAGCGCGCTCACCCCGCCGCCCGAAAGCAGGTCGGCATAGGAGCGGAAGCGGCTGCCATAGGTCAGCGCCGTGCGATAGCGCAGGTCTTCGTTGAAGTAATACCCCCCGACCATCGCGTTGAACACGTCAAGGAAGCCCACGCTGGCGCGCAGTTCCTGGGTGAAGGTGCCGACATCCAGATCGGCGCGGTTGCTGCCGATCAGGTCGGCGCTGGTGAAGTCCGAATCCTGGTTCGCCAGGGTGTGGCTTTCGCGCCAGGCGGTGATCGAGGTCAGCTTTAGCGGCCCGACCGCATAGTCGGCCTGGGCCGAAACGCCCCAGTTGTCTATCTTGTTGGCCGAAGCAAAGTTGGACCAGGCCACATCGGCAAAGGGCCTGGCGGCATCGTTGACGTGCCCGCCCAGCAGCTCGATCGCGCTGGTCGCGGCCGAACGGCGCAGGTTGACCACGGCGCAGCAATTTTCATCGATGCGGTCATAGTCGGCGATCAGGCGGACCGAGAGGCGGTCATTGGGCGCATACTTGAGCTGCCCGCGGGTGAACCAGCGGTTGCGCTCGTTGGGCTTGTCGCCCGCACCCGGATCGCTGACATAGCCATCGCGGCGATTGATCCCGGCAGCAAGGCTTGCGGCCAGATTGTCGCTCAGCGGGCCGGTGACATAGCCCTTGGCCACAACCGCGCCGAAATTGGCCACGCTGCCCTCAAGCCCGCCGTGGAAGCGGAACTGCGGCTCGCGCGTGATGATCGAGATGACGCCGGCGCTGGCGTTCTTGCCGAACAGCGTCGATTGCGGCCCGCGCAGCACTTCCACGCGGGCAACATCGGGCAGATCGCCGATCTGGGCGGCAGCGCGGCTGCGATAGACCCCGTCGACAAACACTCCGACCGACGGTTCGATCCCGGGATTGTTGGCCCCGTTGCCGAAGCCGCGGATGATGAAATTGGTCGCGCTGGGATTTTGCAGCTGCGTCACCCGCAGCGCCGGCACCACCAGTTGCAGATCCTTCAGGTCGCGCAGCTGCGCGCGCTCGATCGCGGCGCCCGTCGCCACCGATACGGCCACCGGCACGTCCTGCAGGGTCTGCTCGCGCTTGGTCGCGGTGACGACGATCACCTCGTCATCGCCCGCGCCGGGAATGGCATCGTCGGCGGCAGGCGCGGCTTCTTCGGCTGCAGGAAGTGCTTCTTCCTCAACCGGTTGGGCCGCAGCGGCCGCCGATTCGGTGTCCTGGGCATGGGCGATGGCGGGAAAGGCGGCGGCGGCCAGCAAGGCGGCGCGGAACAGGGTAAGCTTCATGGGCGGGGCCTATAATCGCTTCCCCGGGGAACACCAGAGCCATGGCGCCAAAGCCAAGGCAGTTGCCTTGCCCCGTCAGCAAAGCTTGCCCGAACGGGCTACATCGGGTAGGGGCGCGCGCAATGTTGCGGTGCAACAGGCACCCGCCCTCCTCCAATATTCGAGAACCGATCATGTCCGCCCCCCTGCCCCTGCGCAATATCGCGATCATCGCGCACGTCGACCACGGCAAGACCACGCTGGTCGACCAGCTGTTCCGCCAGTCCGGCACGTTCCGTGACAACCAGCGCGTTGAAGAACGCGCGATGGACTCCAACGATCTCGAAAAGGAACGCGGGATCACCATCCTGGCGAAGCCGACCTCGATCGAGTGGAACGGCACCCGCATCAACATCGTCGACACGCCCGGCCACGCCGACTTCGGCGGCGAAGTGGAACGCATCCTCTCGATGGTCGACGGCGTGATCCTGCTGGTCGACAGCTCGGAAGGCGCGATGCCGCAGACCAAGTTCGTGACCGGCAAGGCGCTGGCGCTGGGCCTGCGCCCGATCGTCGTCGTCAACAAGGTCGATCGTCCTGACGAACGCATCCAGGAAGTGCTCGACGAAGTGTTCGACCTGTTCGTGACGCTCGACGCCAGCGACGAACAGCTCGACTTCCCGGTGCTCTACGCCTCGGGCCGCAATGGCTATGCCAACACCGACCCCAGCCTGCGCGAAGGCACGCTCGAGCCGATGTTCCAGAAGATCGTCGATCACGTGCCGCCGCCGGCGCTCGATGCCGATGCACCGTTCAGCTTCCTCGTGACGCTGCTTGATCGCGACAACTTCATGGGCCGCGTGCTGACCGGCCGCGTCCAGTCGGGCACGGTCAAGGTCAACCAGCCGATCCACGCGCTCGACGCCGACGGCAAGGTGATCGAAACCGGCCGCGCTTCCAAGCTGATGGCGTTCCGTGGGCTTGACCGCGTGCCGGTCGATGAAGCCCGCGCCGGCGACATCATCAGCCTTGCCGGCCTGACCGTCGCCACCGTGTCGAACACCATCGCCGACACTTCGGTTTCGGTGCCGATCAAGGCCCAGCCGATCGATCCGCCGACCCTGTCGATGCGCTTTGCGGTTAACGACAGCCCGATGGCCGGCCGCGAAGGCGACAAGGTCACCAGCCGCATGATCCGCGACCGCCTGATGCGCGAAGCCGAATCGAACGTGGCGATCAAGATCACCGAAAGCGCAGACAAGGACAGCTTCGAAGTGGCCGGCCGCGGCGAACTGCAGCTGGGCGTGCTGATCGAAACGATGCGCCGCGAAGGCTTTGAACTCGGCATCAGCCGCCCGCGCGTGCTGTTTGGCACCGACGACAGCGGCCAGCGCACCGAACCGTACGAAACCGTCGTGATCGACGTGGACGATGAATTCTCGGGCACGGTCGTCGAGAAGATGGCGATCCGCAAGGCCGAGATGACCGACATGCGTCCCTCGGGCGGCGGCAAGACCCGCATCACCTTCTCCGCGCCCTCGCGCGGGCTGATCGGCTACCACGGCGAATTCCTGTCCGACACGCGCGGCACCGGGATCATGAACCGGCTGTTCGAAAAGTATGGTCCGCACAAGGGCAAGATCGAAGGCCGCAAGAACGGCGTGCTGATCTCCAACGGCAACGGCGAAGCCGTGGCCTATGCGCTTGGGCCGCTTGAAGAACGCGGCATCCTGTTCGTCGGCGTGGGCGAGCCGCTCTATGAAGGCATGATCATCGGCGAAAACGCCAAGCCGGAAGACCTTGAAGTCAACCCGATGAAGTCCAAGCAGCTGACCAACTTCCGGTCGACCGGCAAGGACGACGCGATCCGCCTGACCCCGCCGAAGATCATGACGCTGGAACAGGCCATCGCCTACATCGACGATGATGAAATGGTCGAAGTGACGCCCAAGTCGATCCGCATCCGCAAGGCGATCCTCGACCCGAACGAGCGCAAGAAGGCCAGCCGCAAGAAGGAAGCCGCGTAAGGCCGGGCCGCAAGGCCCGACTCGCGCTGGCGAAACCGATCGGCTAATTGGACGCGATGGATACCGCGGACCTGCGCATTGCCCTGGTAACAGGCAACTACAACTATGTCCGGGACGGGGCCAATCAGGCCCTGAACCGGCTGGTTGAATACCTGCTGCGCCAGGGTGCGCAGGTGCGCGTCTATTCCCCCACCGTGCCCGAACCCGCGTTCGAGCCGCAGGGCGATCTGGTCAGCGTGCCGAGCGCGGCGATCCCCGGCCGTCCCGAATATCGCTGGCCGCTAGCGCTATCCCGGCGGGTGCGGCGCGATCTGGCCGCGTTCAACCCCAACGTCGTCCATGTCGCCTCGCCCGACGTGGTGGCCCACCGCACGGTCAGCTGGGCGCGCCGCCGCGGCCTGCCGGTCTGCGCCTCGGTCCACACCCGGTTCGAAACCTATTTCCGCTATTACAACCTCGCCTGGCTTGAACCGGTGATGGTGGCGATCCTGCGGCGCTTCTACCGGCGCTGCGATGCGCTGGTGGTGCCTTCGGAATCGATGGCCCAGGTGCTGCGCGAACAGCGCATGAACTATGACATCGACATCTGGTCGCGCGGGGTCGATCGCACGATCTTCCACCCCGATCAGCGCTCGCTCGAATGGCGCCGCAGCCTTGGCGTGGGCGATGATGAAGTGGTGGTCGGCTTCCACAGCCGGCTGGTGATGGAAAAGGGGCTCGACGTCTTTTCCGACACGATCGACGAACTGCGCCGCCGCGGGGTCAGGCACCGTGTGGTGATCGTCGGCGATGGCCCGGCCCGCCAGTGGCTCGAAACCCGCCTGCCCGACGCAATTTTCGCAGGCTTCATGGCCGGGCAGGATCTGGGCAAGGCGGTCGCCTCGATGGACGTGTTGTTCTTCCCCTCGACCACCGAGACCTTCGGCAATGTCAGCTTGGAAGCAATGGCCAGCGGTCTGCCGGTGGTGGCCGCCGCGGCAACCGGCAGCCAGAATCTGGTCGATAACGGGGTGTCGGGCCGGCTGATCCGCCCCGGCGCGGTCCACAGCTTTGCCGAGGCCCTGCGCGGCTATATCGAACAGGCTGACCTGCGCGCCGCCCACGGCGCTGCCGGTGAACGCCGCAGCCGCGATTTCAGCTGGGACCAGATCAATCAGGTGGTGGCCGACACCTATCTGCGGCTGATCCGCCAGAAGTCCGCCCAGCGCGGCTGAGCGGCAAAGGCCTGCTTCAGCGCAGCATGCCGCGGGCGAGCGCGCGCTGGCAATATTGCCAGAAGAACACCACCGCGGCCACGATCACCAGCGGGATGATCTTGCCGCCAAAGCCCGATCCGCCCGCGGGCGGATGGCTGAACTGATAGCCGAAACTGGCGATCGCCCCGATGAGCGATAGGACAAAGGCGCTGGCTGCGTGGCGCGATCGCACCAGCATCAGCAGCGATCCCGCCACCGAGCCCCAGACGCCCAGCGCCCAGCCGATCTGCGCCCACAGCGGAAAGCTGTCGATCCAGGCAAGGATTGCCTGCGGATCGCCCGCGCCCTTGAGCCAATCGGTGCTGCGCAGCCGGGTCATGGTGTAATCCGCCGCGCCGAACGCGTTCCAGACAAGGCCGAGCAGAGCGACCAGCCAATAGCCAAGCCCGGGCTTGCTGGCCGGTGTGGTGGATGCCTGTTCCATGCTTCCCCCTTTCGCCCCGCCGCGATGCAAGGGCATAAGCGGAGGCTATCATGGAAGTGGAACCGCGCCAAACGGCTGGTGCAAAACGCCGCCCAAGGCTCTAGGGTCGCCCGCATGAGCGACCTGTTCGTCGATGACCTGCCCGCGCCGCCGCCCCAGCCGCTGCGCGAAGATGCCCCGCTGGCCGACCGTTTGCGGCCGGCCACGCTGGCGGATGTCATCGGCCAGGATCACCTGACCGGCCCCGAAGGGGCAATCGGGCGGATGGTCGCCGCCGGGCGGCTTTCCAGCATGATCCTGTGGGGGCCGCCGGGCACTGGCAAGACCAGCACCGCGCGGCTGCTGGCCGATGCGGTGGGGATGCGCTTTATCTCGGTCAGCGCGGTATTTTCAGGCGTGGCCGATCTCAAGAAGGCCTTTGCCGAGGCGGAAACTGCCGCCAAGGCCGGCCAGCGCACCCTGCTGTTCGTGGATGAGATCCATCGCTTCAACCGCGCCCAGCAGGACGGCTTCCTGCCGTTTGTCGAACGCGGCACGGTGACGCTGGTCGGCGCCACCACCGAAAACCCCAGTTTCGCGCTGAACGCGGCGCTGCTCAGCCGCGCGCAAGTGCTGATCCTCCACCGGCTCGATGCCGCCGCGCTCGATCTGCTGCTGACCCGCGCCGAGGCGCTGGCCGGGCCGCTGCCGCTGACCGCAGAGGCGCGCGAAGCACTGGTCGCCTCGGCCGATGGCGATGGGCGGTTCCTGCTCAATCAGGCCGAAACGCTTTACAATGCCAAGATCCCCGAACCGCTTGACCCAGCGGGGCTGGGCAAGTTCCTCCAGCGCCGGGTGGCGGTCTATGACAAGGACCGCGACGGGCATTACAATCTGATTTCCGCGCTGCACAAGGCGCTGCGCGGCTCGGACCCGCAGGCCGCGCTCTATTACATGGCGCGGATGCTGACCGCGGGCGAGGAACCGCTTTACGTGCTGCGCCGGCTGGTGCGCTTTGCCAGCGAGGATATTGGCCTTGCCGATCCGCAAGCGCTGCCCCAGTGCCTTGCCGCCAAGGACGCCTATCAGTTCCTCGGCAGCCCCGAAGGCGAACTGGCGATCGTCCAGGCCTGCCTCTACCTCGCCACCGCGCCCAAATCGAACGCGGCCTATGTCGCCCAGAAAGAAGCCTGGAAAAGCGCGCGCGACACCGGCAGCCTCGCTCCGCCCGCCAATATCCTCAACGCCCCGACCAAGCTGATGAAGGACATCGGCTACGGCGCCGGCTATTCCTATGACCACGAGGCCGAGGACGGCTTTTCGGGCGACAATTACTGGCCCGAGGAGATGAGCCCGCAGACCTATTACCGCCCGGTCGAACGCGGGTTCGAGCGCGAAGTGGTCAAGCGGCTCGAATGGTGGGACAAGAAGCGCAAGGACCGCCGCGGCGAATGATCGCAGGCCGGTTTCGCCACTTTGCCGCGATCGACTGGTCGGGCGCGGCGGGAGAGCGGCACCGCGGCATTGCCGTTGCGCTGTGCAGCCACGGCAGCGCCGCGCCGCAGCTGGTCCGCCCCGGCCACCGCTGGTCGCGCGGCGAAGTGCTGGACTGGCTGCTGAACGACCTCCCCGCCGATACTCTGGTGGGCTTCGACATGGGGATCAGCCTTGCTCATGCCGATACCGGCGCATTCCTGCCCGGCTGGGCGCAAAGTCCGCCCGATGCCCGCAGCCTGTGGGCGCTGATCGACCACATCTGCGCCGGCGACCCTCACCTTGGCGCTTCCAGTTTCGTCGATCATACCGAAGCCGCGCGGCATTTCCGCCGTCACGGCGGGCGCGAGGGTGACCGGTTTGGCGGCGGGCGCGGGCGCCTGCGCCTGACCGAGCGCGCGCAGGAAGCGATGGGCTGCAAGCCCTACAGCAATTTCAACCTTGTCGGCGCGGCGCAGGTTGGCAAGTCCAGCCTCACAGGGATGCGACTGCTGCACCGGCTGGAGCACCGTCTGCCGGTCTGGCCGGTCGATCCCCTCCCCGCGGCGGGATCGGCTGTGGTCGAAATCTACACCACGATTGCCGCGATGGCCGCCGGGCGCAGCGCCGCAAAATCCAAGATCCGCGACGGAGAAACGCTCGATATCGCGCTGGCCGCGCTGGGCAGCGCGCCCATCGGCGGACGCGGACCGATCGCCGATCATGCCTGCGACGCGCTGCTGACCGCCGCCTGGCTGCGCACTGCGGCCCACGATCCCGCCCTGTGGAACCCGCCCGCCCTCACCGCGCAAATTGCCGCAACCGAGGGGTGGACCTTTGGCGCGCGGTAAAGCAAAGAGCCTGCACAACATCCGATGCCGGCTTAGCTCAGTTGGTAGAGCACCTGCTTTGTAACCAGGGGGTCAGGGGTTCGATTCCTCTAGCCGGCACCAGACATCAGGGAGCGGGCAACACCGATGCTTGCAGAGATGATCCAGCGCCTGTTTGAGCGCAGCCTTGACGACAAGGCCCAGACCCGCGCCAAGGACGGCGAATGGCTGGGCGATTTGTGGGGCGAAGTGGCCGAAATGGGCCTGCCCCTGGCCCTGCTGAGCGAAGACCAGGGCGGCTTTGGCCTGTCCCCCGCCGAACAGGGCGAAGCGCTGCGGCTGATGGGGCTCTATGCCGTGCCGCTGCCGGTGGTCGAAACCATGGGTGCCAATCGCCTACTGGCCAAGGCCGGGCTGGCGCTGGCCGAAGGGCCCGCCGGGCTGGCCCGCGCCGATGACCTTGCGGTGGCGGGCGGAAAGCTGACCGGCACGGTCGCCCGGGTGGCCTGGGGTGACAGCCTCGATTGCCTAGCGCTGGCGGTGGGAGACACGCTCTACCGCGTGCCGCGCGCCGGCTGGACCATCGCCGAGCCCGGCACCTCCGCCAATTTCCACCCGCGCCCGACGCTGCGGATCGATTGGGCGATCGATGCCTCGGCCCCGCTGCCGCATTGCCCGCTAGCCGAAGGCGCCACCTTGCGGGCCTTCCAGATCGCCGGCGCGCTCGAAGCCGCGCTCGACATGACGCTCGATCACACCGCCACCCGCGTCCAGTTCGGCAAGCCGCTGCAAAAGAACCAGGTGGTCCAGCACGAACTCGCCAAACTGGCGGGAGAGCTGGCCTGCGCCACGGCGGCTGCCGATCTTGCCGCCGAAGCGCTTGAACGGGCCGATGTGCTGGGGGTTGCCGCCGGCACCCTGCGCGCGCGCGAAGCCGCCGGGGCGGGCGCTTCGATAGCTGCGCAGATGCACGGCGCGATCGGCTTCACCCGCGAACACCGCCTGCATCTCTACACCACCGCGCTGTGGACCTGGCGGGATGAATTTGGCGGACAGGTGGGCTGGGCCAAGCTGCTCGGCGCTGCCGCCCTCGAAGCCGGCGGTGCCGGATACTGGCCGATGGTGACTGAGCTATGAGCGTGATTCCCTTCCCCGCCCCGCCCGCCGACAGCGCCGAAGTGCTGGCGCTGCGCACCGAATTTCGCGCCTTTCTGGCCAAGCAGCTCGAAGGCCGCACCCCGCGCCAGCGCTCGGACAACTGGTATGGCTATGACCGCGCCTTTTCGCGCGCGATGGGCCAGGCTGGCTATCTCGGCATGACCTGGCCCAAGCAATATGGCGGGCACGAACGCAGCGCCTTTGAACGCGCCGTGGTGGTCGAGGAATGTCTTGCCGCAGGCGCCCCGGTCGGCGCGCACTGGATCGCCGACCGCCAGAGCGGGCCTTCGATCCTCAAATTCGGCACCGAGGAGCAACGCCAGTCGTTCCTGCCGCGCATCGCCGCAGGTGAACTGTCGTTCGGGATCGGGATGAGCGAGCCGGATTCGGGCTCCGATCTTGCCGCGACCCGCACCAAGGCGGTGCGCGACGGCGACGTTTACCGCGTCACCGGCACCAAGGTCTGGACCAGCTTCGCCCACGAAGCCGATTTCGCGATCCTGTTCTGCCGTACCAGCGGCACCCCGGCCGATCGCCACAACGGCACCAGCCAGCTGTTGCTTGATCTCAAGCACACCCCGGGGCTGACGATCAAACCGATCATCGACCACGCCGGCCAGCACCACTTCAACGAAATGCATCTGGAAGAAGCCGTGGTGCCGGCCTCCATGCTGCTGGGCGAAGAAGGCCAGGGCTGGGATCAGGTGATGAGCGAACTCGCCTTTGAACGCTCGGGCCCCGAACGCTTCCTCTCCTCGATCGAACTCTTGGTGCAGCTGATCGAAGTGCTGAAGGGGCGCGATAGCGAAGCTGCGCAGATCACGCTGGGCCGCGTCACCGCGCGGCTGGCCGTGCTCCGCCGCCTGTCGCGCTCGGTCGCCGCGATGCTGCAGGAAAAGCAAAACGCCGGGCTGCAGGCCGCGATCGTCAAGGACGTGGGCGCGCTGTTCGAGCAGGGCCTGCCCGACATCGCCCGCGAGCTGGTCGATCAGGAACCCGATCCGCGCGCCGCCGGGGCCTATGCCTCGGTGCTGGCGAACATCGTCCACAATGCGCCAAGCTGGTCGCTGCGTGGCGGCACCCGCGAAATTCTGCGCGGGATCATCGCACGCGGGCTGGGGACGCGGTAACGCCCCGCCCGCCCAGCCCCGGCTAGTCAGCCCCGGCCGCGATAGCTGGCAACGCCCTGATCGGGCACCCACAGCCCTTCGGGCGCGGGGCCCGATTGCCAGAACACGTCAATCGGGATCCCGCCGCGCGGATACCAATAGCCGCCGATCCGCAGCCAGCGGGGCTTCATCTCGTCAAACAGGCGCTGGCCGATGCCCACGGTCACGTCTTCGTGGAAACCCGCGTGATTGCGGAACGAGCCGAGGAACAGCTTGAGGCTCTTCGATTCGACGATCGTTTCGCCGGGCGCATAGTCGATCACCAGATGCGCAAAATCGGGCTGGCCGGTCACCGGGCAGAGCGAGGTGAACTCGGGCGCGGCGAACCGCGCGAGATAGAGCGCGGCCGGGCGCGGGTTGGGAACGTAATCGAGCACGGCGGCCTCGGGCGAGGCGGGCAGCGCGCTTTGCTGGCCAAGATGCAGCGGAAGGGGAGTGTCGGACATGGCCGTGCCATGCCCCCATCGCGCGGATTGCACAAGTCAGCCCTTTACGGGCACGGCAGGCATCACAGTTCACTTCCAGTTCACGGCTTCACCAGTTAGGCTTTGTTTCCCGTGGGATAGATGGACAGGGTGATGCGAATGACAGGGGGAGCGATGCCCGCATGGCGCGCACAGCTTGGCGCGGCGGCGCTGGTGCTCGGCCTTGGCAGCGCGCCGATCGCCGCCCAATCGGTCAACGACTACCGGCTGCCGGGGGCAACCTCGACGCCTGCCCCCAGCGGCGCGCAAGGCCCGGTCGATGCTGCAGAGCCAGCCGTGCGCCAGTCGGTCGCCACGCCCTCGCCCAGCCCTCAGCCCAGTCCTGCGGCAACCCAGACGCCGCCCGCGCGCACCGCGCCCAGCCCGGTGCCGAGCGCCGCGCCTAGGGCTCGTCCTTCGACGCAGGTGGCGGCGCCTCTGCCGCAGCCCCAGCCCCAACCCCAGCCCCAGCCCAGCGCAACACTGGCGGCTCCCCTGCCCCAAGCCTCGCCATCAGTCGCCCCGCCGCCCACGGTGTTGCCTACTGCACCGGGATCCAGTTCCACGCCGCTCATTCCCGAAACGCTCTGGCCGTGGCTCGCCGCCGCGCTGGCGCTGGCTGCGGCGGGCTTTGCCGCGCTGTGGTGGCGCAGCCGCAAGGCCCGTCCCGCTGTGGTCGAATTCGAGCGCCCGGTGCCCACGCAGGCACCCGCGCCCCAGCCCGCCTCACCACCAACGCCAACCGCAACACCATCTTCCGCGCCGGCGATCGAAATCGTGCTGGAGGCCCAGCGGCTCACCGCTTCGTTGATGGCGACCACGCTGACCTATCGACTGCGGCTGACCAACCGCGGCGATCAAGCGCTGACCACGCTGGCAATCGAGGGTGACATGGTCTCGGCCCATGCCTCACTCCCACCCGACCAGCAGATCGCCAGCCCCGCTCAGCGGCTTGAACTGCGCCATGCCGCGGTTGATCTCGCGCCGGGTGCCAGCACCGAATTTTCGGGCGATCTGCGCCTTGCGCTCACCGCGATCACCCCGATCCGCGCAGGTGATGGTGCCTATTTCGTGCCGCTCGCGCGGTTGAGGGTCGAGGCCAGCACCCCGGCGGGCGAGACGCAGCTTACCGTGCAGACCTTCGTGATCGGCGAATTGGCCGAAAACCCCGGCGCCCCGCTGCGCCCGTTCCGGCTTGACCAGGGGCCGCGCACCTATGCCCGGCTGGGTCAGCGCGTGGTCGACTAGGGCGATCCGCCATTGCCCCTAATCCATAGGTAAATTCTCCATCTCCCCCCTCGACGCCGCGCGCCGGGAGGTCTAGTCCTTTCGCATGTGCAGCGAGAGGGGCGCTGCCAAGACGGCGAAATGCCGCGCATGCCACAGTGCGAGGAGGACATGAGCAACATGGATAGTCTGGTTTCGACCGAATGGCTCGCCAACGAAATGGGGGCGAGCGATCTGAGGATTGTCGACTGTACCAAGCACCTGCCCGGCGCGAGCCGCGATGCACAGGCCGAATACGAAGCCGGGCACATCCCCGGCGCCGTATTCATGGACCTGGGTGAACTGGTCGATGTCAGCGCCCCGATCGAGAACACCCTGCCCCCGGCGGAAAAGTTCGCCAGCCGGATGCAGACGCTCGGCCTGGGCGATGGCAGCCGCATCGTGCTCTACGATGACAGCGCGGTGAAAACCGCGGCGCGGGCGTGGTTCATGCTCAAGATGTTTGGCGCGCACGATGTCGCGATCCTCGATGGCGGGATCGGCAAGTGGAAGGCCGAAGGCCGCCCGCTCGCTCAGGGCAAGGAAACCCTGCGCCACCGCCACTTCACCGTCTGGCAGGACGACAAGAACCTGCGCACCAAGGCCCACGTGCTGGCCAACCTGCACAGCAAGGACGAACAGGTGATCGACGCGCGCGGCGCGGCGCGCTGGTCGGGCGCAGAGGGCGATCCCCGCCCGAACATCGCCAGCGGCCACATCCCCGGCTCGCTCAACGTGCCCTACACCGAACTCTACAACGCCGATGGCACCTTCAAGGACAAAGGCGGGCTCAAGGCCGCGTTTGAAAATGCCGGGGTCGATCTGTCCAAACCGATCGTGACCAGCTGCGGCAGCGGAGTTACCGCCTGCGTTCTGCTGTTCGCGCTGCACCTGATCGGCAAGGATGATGCCGCGCTCTATGACGGCAGCTGGACCGAATGGGGCGCCGACCCTGATACGCCCAAGGCGACGGTGGCCTGATCCATGGCCGGGGGCGCTGACGAGCAAAACCAGAAACCTGCCACCCGGCTCGTGACCAGCGGGCGCCGGGCGGAATGGACCGGCACGCCCGGCCAGCCCGGCTCGGTGGTCAGCGTGCCGGTGTGGCGCGCCAGCACCCATCTCTACCCGGACACCGCCGCGCTCCATGCCGGCAAACCCAACGAGGACGGCCACTTCTACTATGGCCGGCGCGGCGCGCCGACCCAGTGGGCGCTGGCCGATGCGCTGACCGCGCTCGAACCCGGCGCGGCGGGCACAGTGCTCTACCCCTCGGGGGTGGCGGCGCTGGCCGGCGCACTGATGGCAGTGCTGCGCCCCGGCGATGTGCTGTTGATGACCGACAACGCCTATGAGCCGACCCGCAACCTCGGGCGCGGGCTGCTCAAGGATTTCGGGATCGAGACGCGCTGGTTCGACCCGCTCGATCCCGCCGGGTTTGAGGCTGCGATCTGCGAGCGCACCCGCGCCGTGCTGGTCGAAAGCCCGGGCAGCCTGACGATGGAAGTGCAGGACGTGCCCGCGCTCTGCGCCGCCGCCCGGCGCCATGACGTTACCGTGGTGCTCGACAACACCTGGGCCTCGCCCCTGGGCTTTGCCGCGCTTGAACACGGCGCGGACATTGCGGTGATGAGCCTGACCAAGCACGTTGGCGGCCACAGCGATGTGATGCTCGGCAGCGCCAGCGCAGGGGCAGCCTATTATGCCAAGCTGCGCCGCACCGCGCAGCAATTGGGGCAGGTCGTCTCGCCCGACGATGCGGCGCTGGCCGCGCGCGGGCTGCGCACGATGGGGCTGCGGCTCGAACGCGAAACCGCCAGCGCGCTGGAACTCGCCCGCTGGCTTGAAGCCCGGCCCGAAGTGGCGCGGGTGCTGTGCCCGATGCTGCCGGGATCGCCCGGACATGACATCTGGGCGCGCGATTTCACCGGCGGCTGCGGGCTGTTCAGCTTCGTGCTGAAGGGCAAAGACGGCGCCGCGCGCGATGCGCTGATCGATGCGCTGACGCTGTTCGGGATCGGGTTCAGCTGGGGCGGGTTTGAAAGCCTCGCCACCCCGATCGATCCCGCCGCCCTGCGCAGCGCCACGGCCTGGCCGCTGCCCGGCATGGACGCTGCCGACCGCTTTGGCGTGCGCCTGTCGATCGGGCTCGAAGACACCGCCGATCTGATCGCCGATCTTGACCGCGGCCTTGCGGCCTGGACCGCTGCGGGGAGCCCGGCATGAGCGCGATCGGCAGCCTGCCCGAGCTGTTTGGCTGGCTTGATGCCTTTGGCTTCAACATCGGCACCTACCGCATCTCGATCTACCACGCGCTGCAGGTGCTGGTGGTCGCGGTGGGCGTGGTCGTCGCCGGGCGGCTGCTCAACATGGTGGTGCGCCGCCTGTTCCGGCGGATGCACCGGCTTGATCCGGCGCAGCAATTGCTCGGCGAAAAGGTCAGCGCGATCATCGTCTGGGTCGGGCTGGTCCTGATCGGGATCGACATTCTCGGCATCAGCCTGACCGCGCTGACGGTCTTTTCCGGAGCCTTTGGTCTGGCCATCGGCTTTGGCCTGCAAAAGACCTTCGGCAACCTCATTTCGGGCATGATCCTACTGGCCGACCGCTCGATCAAACCGGGCGATGTCATCGCCGTGGGGGATGGCGCCAACCGCACTGTCGGGCAGGTCAACCGCATCGGCATCCGCGCGGTATCGGTCATCACGCGTGACCGGATCGAATACCTGATCCCCAACGAACACCTGATGACCACCACGGTCGAAAACTGGTCGTTCACCGACCGCGACGTGCGGGTGAAGGTGCCGGTGGGGGTGGCCTATGGCACCGATCTGGATCTGGCCGAACAGCTGATGCAGCGCGCCGCGCACGAATCGCACCGCGTGCTTGATGAACCCGCGCCGGTGGTCTGGCTGGCGGGTTTCGGGGAAAATGCGGTCAATTTCGAAATCCTGATGTGGATCGACGATCCCGAGGCCGGGATCGGCAACATCCGCTCCGACGTGCTCAAGCGGGTCTGGCACCTGTTCCGCGAGCATGGCATCGCCCTGCCCTATCCCCAGCGCGACATTCACGTGAAGGAATGGCCCCAGGCATTCCAGCCTGCACCATCTGCACCGCCCGCACCCGCCGACCGCGATAGCTGATCTTATCCCCTGCAAAGCCATTCTGGCTGGCATCGCCCGGCCCGGGTGCCCATTGCAGCAGCATGAGCAATTCCGCCTCCTCGCCCGCCAAGGTCTGGCTGGTCGGCGCCGGCCCCGGCGATCCCGATCTGCTGACGCTGCGCGCCGCGCGCCTGATCATGCGCGCCAGCCTGATCGTGCACGATGGGCTGGTCGATCCCGCGATCCTCGCGCTGGCCCGCGCCGATGCCCGGCTCGTCTCGGTCGCCAAGAGCCGCTCGCGCCACACCATGGCCCAGGGCGACATCAACGCGCTGCTGGTGCGTGAAGCCCTCGCGGGCCGCGAAGTCGTGCGCCTCAAGGGCGGCGATCCGTTCATTTTCGGGCGCGGCGGTGAAGAAGCCGAAGCCTGCCGTGCGGCCGGGGTTCCGGTCGAAGTCGTCCCCGGGATCAGCGCCGCGATTGGTGCTGCCGCCGCCGCACAGCTGCCGCTGACCCATCGCAAGGCGGCCTCGGTTGTCAGCTTCGTCGCCGGGCAATGCAAGGGCCTGTCGGACCAGAACTGGGCCGGGCTTGCCGGCAAGGGCCGCACGCTGGTGATCTACATGGGTGTCGTCACCGCCGAGGCGATCGCCGAAAAGCTGATCGCGGACGGCCTCGCCCCCGACATGCCCGTCGCCGTGATCGAAAACGCCACCCGCGCCAATATGCGGGTGTTGCGCAGCTCGCTGGCCGGGCTGCCCGCGCTGGTCACCGCCAAGAAAGTCAAAAGCCCTGCGCTGATCGTGATCGGTGAAGTCACGGCCCAGCCGCAGGACGAGGAATTGCGCGCGCTCGCGCTGGAGGTAGCACAGTGAAGATCCTGACCGGCAATGACCTGAAGTCCGGCGCCGTCACCTGGTGGGACGGCACCGAATGGTCGCTCCATGTCGAAGACGCCGTCGATGTTGGCGAACACGCCGATCCCGTGATCGCGCGTGAACAGGCCGCGCGCCGCGTGACCGGCGCCTATGCCATCGATGCCGCCCGCGATGCCCAGGGCATCCGCCCGGCGCACATCAAGGAACGCATTCGCGCGCTCGGCCCCACCGTGCGCCCTGACCTGACACTGAAGCCGGCCGATCCCGAAGCCGGAAACTGGGTGATCTGATGTACAAGTACGATCAATACGACCAGGCGATGGTCGATGCCCGCGTCGAGGAATTCCGCGATCAGGTGCGCCGCCGCCTCGATGGCAGCCTTGCCGAGGAAGCCTTCCGCCCGCTGCGCCTGATGAACGGGCTCTACCTGCAGCTGCACGCCTACATGCTGCGCGTTGCCGTGCCCTATGGCACGCTGAACAGCGTCCAGATGCGCGCACTGGGCGATATCGCGGACAAGTATGACCGCGGCTATGGCCATTTCACCACCCGCCAGAACATTCAGTACAACTGGATCAAGCTGGAAGAGGCGCCCGATCTCCTGGCCGATCTCGCCAAGGTCGAGATGCACGCCATCCAGACCAGCGGCAACTGCATCCGCAACACCACCTCCGACCAGTTCGCCGGCGCCGCCGCCGACGAAGTGATCGATCCGCGCCCCTATGCCGAACTGATCCGCCAGTGGAGCACCTTCCACCCGGAATTCAGCTTCCTGCCGCGCAAGTTCAAGATGGCGGTGATCGCCAGCAGCACCGACCGTGCGGCGATGCGCCTGCACGACATCGGGATCGAGATCGTGCGCAACGCCGCCGGTGAAATCGGCGCCGCGTTCTATGTCGGCGGGGGCATGGGCCGCACGCCGATGATCGCGCCGTGCATCAACGCCTTCGTGCCGATTGATCAGATGATCACCTATTCCGAGGCCTGCCTGCGCGTTTACAACCGCTATGGCCGCCGCGACAACAAGTACAAGGCGCGGATCAAGATCCTCGTCCACGAACTGGGTAAGGACGAATACACCCGCCAGGTCGAGGAAGAGTTCGCCCACCTGCTGACCCAGGGGATCGAACCGCCGCTCGCCGAACTCGAACGCATCCAGGCCCATTTCGCCGATCCCGCGTTCGAAACCGGGCTGAGCGATGCGATCGACCGCACCGATCCCGACTTCGCGCTGTGGGTTGATCGCAACACCCATCCGCACAAGCAGCCGGGCTATGCGATCGTCAGCATCAGCCTGAAGCCGGTTGGCGGCATCCCGGGCGATGCCAGCGCCGACCAGATCCGCGTCATGGGCGATCTGGCGCTGCGCTACAGCTTCGATGAGCTGCGCGTCACCCACACCCAGAACATCGTCCTGCCGCACGTCAAGCAGGCCGATCTCTACGCGCTGTGGCAGGTGCTGCAGGCCAACGATCTGGCGGCCGCCAACATCGACCGGATCGGCGATATCATCGCCTGCCCGGGGCTGGATTACTGCACGCTGGCCAATGCCCGCTCGATCCCGGTCGCGCAGAAGATTTCCGAGCGCATGGCCGCCAAGGAACAGGAAATCGGCGAGCTGAAGCTCAAGATTTCGGGCTGCATCAACGCTTGCGGCCATCACCACGCCGGCCACATCGGCATCCTCGGCGTCGACCGCAAGGGGGTGGAAAACTACCAGCTCCTGCTCGGCGGCTGCGAAGGTGCGGACACCTCGCTCGGCCAGATCACCGGCCCGGGCTTTGACGAAGACGGGATCGTGGGCGCGGTTGAACGCGCGACCGATTTCTATCTTGCCCAGCGCGCTGATGGCGAACGCTTCCTCGATACTTACCGCCGCATCGGCATGGCCCCGTTCAAGGAGGCGATCTATGGCTGAAGTCCAGTTCCGGTTCCGCGATGACGAACCGGTCGCCGATCCCGGCGTTACCGTCGATGCCTTTGGCGAACAGACCAACGCCGCGGCCGTGCGGATCGAACCGGGCGATGATGCCCGCGATCTTCTGCCGCACCTTGATCGCATCCGTCTGGTCGAAGTGAACTTCCCGGTGTTTGGCGATGGCCGCGGCTATTCGGCGGCGCGGATCCTGCGCGAAGCGGGCTATGCCGGCGAACTGCGCGCCGTGGGCGAAGTGCTGATCGATCAGCTCGCCTATATGCGCCGCTGCGGGTTCGATGCCTTCGCGCCCGAAGCTGCGCTGGATCCGGCCGATGCCGATGCCGCCTTTGGCCGCTATGGCGAGGTTTACCAGCCGACCGTTGATGGCCGCGCGCCGATCTGGGCCAAGCGCCACGGGATCGCGGCGAATGGGTGAAGCCGCCCGCAGCATCGACCGGCTCGACACTGCCCCCCGCTTTACCGCGGCGGATGCCGAAGCGCTCAACGCGCGCTTCGCTGGCGTGGCGACGCACGAGATGCTCGAAGCGGTGCTCAAGGAAGGACTGGCCGGGCGGATCGCCTCGGTGTCCAGCTTTGGCGCGGAATCCGCAGTGCTGCTGCACCTGATCGCCAGCATCGATCCCGGCGTGCCGGTGCTGTTCCTCGATACCGGCAAGCACTTTCCCGAAACGCTGGCCTACCGCGATGAACTGGTCCGGCGGATCGGGCTCACGAACCTGATCAATCTGACCCCCGATGCCGAGGCGCTGGCCAAGCGCGATGAAAGCGGGCTGCGCTGGTCCTATGACCCGGATGGCTGCTGCGAAATCCGCAAGGTCGCCCCGCTGGCGGGGGCGCTGGCCGGGTTCGATGCCAGCTTCACCGGCCGCAAGGGCTTTCAGAGCGCGACCCGCGCGGGCCTTGCCCGGTTCGAGATCGACACCACCGATGCCGCCGGAAGGCTCAAGGTCAATCCGCTGGCCGATTGGTCAAGCGACCAGATCGAAACCTATTTCGCGGCCACCGGCCTGCCCCCGCATCCGCTGGTCGCGCAGGGCTATCCCTCGATCGGCTGCTCGCCCTGCACCAGCAAGGTCGCCGCCGGCGAAGACCCGCGCGCGGGCCGCTGGCGCGGTTGGGACAAGACCGAGTGCGGGATCCACGTCGATGGCGCCGCTGAACCCGTCAGCGATCTGCCCCCGGGTTACGATCCGGCGTTCTGAGCCGGATCGAGCAAGTCCTCGATGAACAGGCTGACCAGCGCAGCCTGACTGGCGACCCCGGCCTTGGCATAAACGTGGCTAAGCTGCGCGCGCACCGTGCCTTGCGAGGCCCCGCGCAGCCGCGCGATCTCCCCCGCATCGCAGCCCTTGAGCGCAAACAGCGCGACTTCGCTTTCCGCCGCCGTCAGACCCCAGCCGCGAAACCGCTCGGCAATGTGTTCAGCCAGCGCGCCAGAGGCCACCGCCAGCGCCTGTTCGCGGCGGCGGGCATCGGCCAGCAGGACGCGGGTGTGCCAGGCGCCCAGCACCACCCCGGCCAGCAGCGCGAAAGCAATCAGCGCCTCCACCGCAATATGCCGGGTCACGCCGTCTTCGGACACATCGCCCAGCGCATCAGCGACGAAGAACACCGCCGCCACCGCCTGAACCACGACGATCGCCGCGACCAACAGAACCTGCCGGTCGCGGCGTTGTGCCGTCGGGGACTGCGCTTGCTTCATCCCGGCCCTTTCAGGCGCGGCGGCTACCACCCGGCAGCATCGCACCCACGATCTCGCGGCCACTGCGGCGCGTTTCGAACACCACCCCCATAAGGTGCAGCGCGATCAGGAGATAGAGCAAGTTGACGGCGACTTCATGGACTTCGGCCAAGCCCTCGTCTTCCTCGCCGCCCTGACCGCCTTCACCGCCTTCGCGTTCTGCCGCCTCGCGGCGTTCCGCCACCGGCGGGCGCTGCTCTGCTGCCTCCTCGCGGGCTTCGTCAGCTTCGCCCTTGCCACCTTCGCGCGCCTCGCCCTCACTGCCTTCGCGGCCTTCAACGGCGGAGGGATTGGCAGGCGGCGGGCCCGACATGGCGATGCCGCTGCCGATCACCACCAGCAGCGTGCCCCAGATCGCATAGACCATCAGCGCGCCAAGCGGATTGTGCGAGGTGTGGCGGGTAATCTCGCCGCGCCCGATTTCCCCGAGATGCGCCACGGCCCGCGCGGGGCTGGGCGGAAAGGCGCTGAAGCGCGCCTCGCGCGGGCCGATCAGGCCCCACAGCAGCCGCAAGGCCAGGAGCGCCGCCAGGCCATAGCCCACCCAGATGTGCCAGCCCGAGCCTTCCTCGGTGATCAGCGCGTTGCCGATCACGGCGGCCACGATCCCCCAATGCGTCAATTTGACCAGCGGATCCCAGCGGCGCGGCGGTTGCGAATTGTCGTCCATGTGATGCTCCAGATACCCTCCCGGCACGGGCGGACTTGGAGCATGGGACGACCGATTTCGAGCCACAGGCGCTTATATTGCCGCGCCTAAGCAGCTGCTTAGGTCAGATCCAGCGGTTATCGCGGTACCACTGCGCCGTGGCCTTGAGCCCGGCGCGGGTCGGCACTTGCGGCTGCCACAGCTCAGCGGGCGGGCGCGCGCCGTGGCTGACCACCCAATCGGGATGGGCCATGTAGCCCACCCGGTCGAGCGTCAGCTTGGCCTTGTCCCGGCGCAGGAAGCGGTCCGCCCGCGCCGCGCGCTCCAGCGATCCGCGCGAAAGGTGCAGCACCCAGGGCCGCCGCCCCATCGCCCAACCGATCGCGCGGGCCATCTCGTAATGGCTCCAGCCGCCCTTGCGCCCGTCATCGGGCTCGAACACCTGCTGGCTCACCCCTTCGCCGCCCGGCACCAGCGCCAGCAGTAGCCGGGCCAGATCCTCGACATGGATCAGCGAGGCCCGGCCCTCGCGCGGGGGCATGGGCATCACCCCCCAGCGGGCGAGGCGGAACATCTCGAACATCTCGGTATCGCGCGGGCCATAGATCGCGGGCGGGCGCACGATGGTCCAATCGAGCCCGCTCGCCCGGACCAGCTTTTCCGCCTTGGCCTTCGATGCGCCATAGGCCGAAAGATCAGGCTCGCGCGCCGAGAGCGAGGAAACGCAGATGAACCGTTCCACCCCTTCGGCCTTGGCGGCCTCGATCAGGGCGAGCGTGCCGGTGACATTGCCAGCCTCAAATCCGGCGGCATCGGGCGCGTTGACCACCCCGGCTACGTGGATCACCGCTTCGGCCCCGCGCACCAGTTGGCGCAGCGCATCGCGGGCTTCAAGATCGCCCCTGATCCATTCGACCCCGCCGCGCGGCGCCTGGGCCCGCCGCGCGAGCGCGCGAACGTCAGCCCCGCCAGCCAGCGCCGCATCGAGCAGGGCCTGACCGACAAAGCCGGTCGCACCGGTAATCGCCAGGGTCACAGCAGGACCATCTGATCGCGGTGCACCACGGCCGAGCGCGGGGCATAGCCCAGCAACGCGGCCTGATCACCCGATTGCGTCCCCATCAGCCGCGCGCATTCAAGCGCATCGTATTCCGCCAGCCCGTGGGCCAGCGTTGCCCCGTCATCATCGCGGATGGCCACGGCATCGCCGCGCTGGAACTCACCCTCAACCCCGATGATCCCGGCAGCCAGCAGACTGCCGCCGCGCGCCAAAGCCCGCGCCGCGCCGGCATCGACCGTCAGCGCGCCTTTCAGCCGCAGCCGCCCGCCCAGCCACGCCTTGCGCGCGGCATCCTTGCGGCGGGGGAGAAACAACGTGCCGATCCCCTGCTGGCAGGCCCGCGCCACCGGCGCATCGTGGAGCCCGCTGGCAATCGCCAGCGCGATCCCCGCGCGTTCGGCGATTTCGGCTGCCTGCAACTTCGAGGTCATCCCGCCCGAGCCCATGCCCGACGACGACCCGCCCGTGGCCATGGCGTGAATTTCCGCCGTGATACCGCGCACCTCGGCCAGCATGGTCGCCCCCGGCTCAGCCGGATTGCGATCGAACAGCCCATCGACATCGGACAATAGCAGCACCGCATCAGCCCGCGCTGCCTGGGCGACGCGCGCGGCAAGGCGGTCATTATCGCCAAAGCGGATTTCCTGGGTGGCGACCGAATCGTTCTCGTTGATCACCGGCACCGCGCCCGCATCGAGCAGCCGGGTCAGCGTGGCCGTGGCGTTGAGATAGCGCCGCCGGTCTTCCAGATCATCCAGCGTCAGCAACAATTGCGCCGCGGTCAGCCCGTGCGCGCCCAGCAATTCGGCCCAAAGCCCCGACAGCGCGATCTGCCCGACCGCAGCAGCGGCCTGCGCATCAGCGAGGCTGCCGCGCCCGCCCTTGTCGAGCCCGAGCCGCGCCGCGCCCAGCGCGATCGAGCCCGAGGAGACGACGATCACATCCTGCCCGCGCCCGCGCGCTGCCGCGATTTCGGCAACCAGGCCTTCCAGCCACGGACGCCGCACCCCATCCTTGCCGACCAGCAAAGACGAGCCGACCTTGACCACCAGACGGGGGCAGGTTGCGGCATCGGCGAGGTCGCTAAGGCGGGTAATCTTCATCAGCGCGGGCTTAGCAATTGGCGGCGCGCTATCAAGTTTTTTGGTTCAGAGCGGCGACCAGGGGGTGTCGTCGTTTTCCTCGCGCTCACCGGCGGGGCGTTCGGTCACCGTCGCGGCGGGAAGATATTCGAGCGCCGCATCGAGCAGCGCATCGAGCCCCTTACCGCTGGCCCCCGAAATCGGGAACACGCGTTCGGCCCCGGCTTCCTTCAGTTCCTTGACGAAAGCGTCGACCAATTCCTTGTCGACCAGGTCGATCTTGTTGAGCGCGATCAGGCGCGGCTTTTCGTCCAGCCCTTCGCCATAGGCGGCCAGTTCTTCCTCGACGATTTCCAGCGCTTCGGCCGGATCGGTGCCGTGCACGTCGATCAGGTGGATCAGCACGCGGCAGCGTTCGATGTGGCCGAGGAAGCGGTCACCCACACCGGCGCCTTCGGCCGCGCCCGCGATCAGGCCGGGAATGTCGGCCAGCACGAATTCACGATTCTTGTGGCGCACCACGCCCAGCTGCGGACGCAGCGTGGTGAAGGCATAGTCGCCCACCTTGGCCTTGGTGTTGGTGATCTGGTTGATGAAGGTCGACTTGCCGGCATTGGGCAGCCCGACCAGACCCACGTCGGCCAGCAGCTTCAAGCGCAGCCAGACCCACATTTCTTCGGTCTGAAGGCCGGGCTGGTGCTGGCGCGGGGCGCGGTTGGTGCTGGTCTTGTAGCTGGCATTGCCGCGCCCGCCCAGCCCGCCTTCGAGCAGGGTCACCCGCTGCCCGGCTTCGGTGAGGTCGGCCAGCACGGTTTCGCGGTCTTCATCCGAAATGATCTGCGTGCCGACCGGCACCTTGATCACCAAATCCGCGCCCGCCGCGCCGTTGCGGTTCTTGCCCGAACCGTGGACGCCGCGCTGCGCCTTGAAGTGCTGGGTATAGCGGAAGTCGATCAGGGTGTTGAGCCCGGCGACCGCTTCGAAAATGATGTCCCCGCCCTTGCCGCCGTTGCCGCCATCGGGGCCGCCGTATTCGACGTACTTTTCGCGCCGGAACGAAACGGCACCCGGGCCACCTGCGCCCGCGCGAACATAAATCTTGGCCTGGTCGAGAAAGTGCATGGGGCGTGGCTGCCGGGAGTGTGGTCTGCGCCGATCAGCCTACCACGTCAGGAATGGAAATTCGCCACTGGTGGAGCCGAGGGGGATCGAACCCCTGACCTCGTCATTGCGAACGACGCGCTCTCCCATCTGAGCTACGGCCCCGTTCCAGTGCGAGTGTGAACGGGCGATCCCGTCCACAAGAGCGGACCCCTTAGCGACAAGGGGCCGCGCTTGAAAGAGCAAAATTGCCTTTGCCTGGATCAGCGCGGGCCGGGTGCCACCAGCGCGCCCTGCTGAACAGCCGGGCGGGCCCCATAGCGGGTGTCCCACTGCGCCGCATCGGCCTGGTACTTTTCGTAGCTGCGGAAGAAGGTTTCGAAGACCGAATCCAGCGTGGCCACGCTGCGCACCGAAAAGGCGCTGAGTTCAGCCGGCTTCACCACCGTCGATTCGCGCGCCACCACCAGCGCCGCATCGCAGAAATTCTTCAGCGTCGGCGGGAAGGCGTAATAGTTGTAGACCTGCGTCATGTAGACCTCGCGCGGGCGGATGAAGGCCGCGCCGAATTTCTTGCGAAATTCGCTGTCGACCGTGAGATTGGCCGTGGCCAGCCCCTTCTTGTGGGCCTTGAGGAAGGTCTTGTAGCCGCCCAGGATCTCGGCATGTTCGGGCGAGAGGCAGTTGAGCGCCGCGACGTTATAGGCCGAACGTAGGTTCCAGACCGACTGCGCACCCGAAAGGTGGGCGTTGACCGTCTTGCGCACGCCATCGGTGCCCACCGCGGGAACGAAGAACCCGGAAGAAGCGCCAAGCGGCGGCATCGGCCGGGGCGGGATCACCACCACGACCGGGGCCGGCGGCGGCGGGGGCGGCGGGGGCGCAGGCTTGGGCGCACAGGCGGCCAGCGCAGCCAGACCGGCGCCCACCGCGCCTACCGCGATCGTCTTCAAAAGCTGCGAACCCATTATATCATTTTCCCGTTGCTTGCCGCCGCTGTGCGGCCCGGGCACGGCGAAACGCACCCTCCGGCGAATACCTAGCCCGATCGCCGGACAATGAAAATGCCCGGAGCGCCGGCAAGCGCCCCGGGCACGATGATGCGTTGTTTTGCGGCGATCAGCGGCGATCGCCGAGGAAGCGCAGCAGGTAGAGGAACATGTTGATGAAATCGAGATAGAGGTTGAGCGCCCCCATCACCACGGCCTTGCCCGCAAAATCGGTGCCGGCGACGTGGAAATACTGTTCCTTGAGCTTCTGGGTATCATAGGCGGTCAGCCCGGCGAAGATCAGCACGCCGATCACGCTGGTCGCCCAGTACAGCCCCGGCGACTTGAGCCAGATGTTGAGCAGCGAGGCAACCAAGAGGCCGATCAGGCCCATCAGCAGAAACGTGCCCATGCCGGTCAGATCACGCCCGGTGGTATAGCCATAGAGGCTAAGCCCAGCAAAGGCCGCCGCGGTCGCGAAGAAGGCCACCGCGATCGAGCCGCCGGTGTAGATCAGGAAAATCGCCGAAAGCGACAGCCCCATGGTGGCGGCAAAGGCCCAGAACAGGATCTGCAGCGTCGAGGTCTGCATCCGGTTGAGGCCGAAGCTCATCGCGAGGACGAAGCCAAGCGGCGCGAGCTGGACCAGCCAGCCGAGCGGCGAGCCCAGCACCTGGATCGCCATGCCCGACTGCGCGAACAGCATCGCAATGATGCCCGACAGCAGCACGCCCGAGGCCATGTAATTGTAGATCGCCAGCATATGGCGGCGCAGCCCCGCGTCACGCGTTACCGCGCCGGCGGGAGCGCCGAACGAAGGCGCGGCACCAAAACCCGTGCCGGTGGGCTGCCGATCGTTCCAGTCAGCCATCTGTCAAAACTCCTTGTCCGCCCCGCGATTGGGGCGATGCAGCGAATATCGGAGTGATCCGCCCGGCTTTCAAGCGAAACCGGACATCGACCTGTCGCGAATTGTCGCGATTTTTCAGCCGCGCGCGGCAGCGGCCATTTCAGCGTTGCGATCGCGCGAGGCGCGCAGGGTCGCCTCGATCAGCCGTAACAGCGCGCCATCGGCATCAAGCACGTCGAGCCCCTTCTGCGTGCTCCCGCCGGGGCTGGCGACCCGCCGCGCCAGTTCGGCGGGCGAATGCGGCGAGGCGGCGGCCAGCTGAGCCGCACCTTCGACCGTGGCGACGGCCAGCCGCTCGGCCTGCGCAGGATCAAGCCCCAGCGCCGCCGCGCCGGTGGCCAGCGCATCGATGAAACGATAGACAAACCCCGGCCCGCAGCCCGCCAGCGCGGTGACCAGATCGAACTCGCTTTCGGCGGCCAGCCATTCGGGCGTGCCGAGTGCTTCCATCAGCGCGGTCACGCCGGCGCGGCTCGCATCGTCGAGCCCGTCGTCATAGAGCGCGATAGGCGACTTGCCGATCGCAGCGGCGAGGTTGGGCATGATCCGCACCACGGCCCCGGCAACGGGGAAGCGCGCGGTCAGGCTGGCCAGTTCCACCCCGGCAAGGATCGAGAACAGGATCGTGTCGGCGCGAAGCACCGGCGCGAGGAGCGCGGCCACGTCATCGAGCATCTGCGGCTTTACGCCCAGCAGCACCGCATCGAACCGGCGGTCGGCGGGCACTTCGCGCAGCAGTTCGACCCCAGTGGGTGCCTGCTCAAGGAAGGGATCGACCACGGTGAAGGTCTGCGGCGCGGCGCCATCGGCCAGCCACCCGGCGAGCATGGCCCCGCCCATGTTGCCGCAACCGAAAATGAGGATCGAATGGAAGATCATGGGAAGGCTCCTGTCAGCCCTCCCCTAATGCGCGGCAGCCCGGGTGGCTAGGCCTCTCAGGCCTCGCCCGCGGCATCGACCAGCGCGCTGGCCAGGGCTTCGGTCGGGGTCTTGTCGCCCCACAGCACGAACTGGAACGCGGGGTAAAACCGGTCACATTCCTCGACCGCCGCTTCGACCGCAACCTGGGCCTGGGCGAGGCTGAGCAGCCCTTCGTCGCCCAGCAGCAAACCGTGGCGATAGAGCAGCACGCTGCCGTTCGACCACATGTCGAAATGCCCGACCCACAGCTGCTCGTTAACCATCGCCAGCAACTCATAGACCGCCTGGCGCTTGTCCTCGGGCACGCGGATGTCGGGCAGGCACAGCAGCTGGAGCACGTGGTCCTCGCGGCGCCACACCCCGCGCACTGTGTAGGAGGCCCAGCTACCCTTGATTTCGCCCGAAATTTCATCTTCGCCGACGAATTCGCACGGCCAGCCACGCGCCTCGAACAGCGAGGCGAGCATGTCGACGGGGGCGGCATCGTCGTCCCGTTCGTATTCACGGCTGCCTTGCATCATGCGGTCCACGACCTGTCCTGTCCGGTTGGTGCGAAGCGCCCTGTGCGCGTCGAGATGCTGGATGCGTCGGCAAGCTGGCGCCGACAATGAGCGGCCGGGCCGCGCCTGCGCAAAACTCGACAAGCCTGTTTACAAGGTGTGGAAAAGGGGTGGATCGAGGTAATTACCTAGATCCCACCCCTCATGGCAGCACATCGACGACCTGTCCGGCCGGGCTGATCCAGGTAAAGGCCCCGCCGACGCCCGCCTTCTTCAGCTTGGCGATATATTGCGTCGCTGCGGCTTCGGTATCGAACGGGCCGGTGAGCAGGCGATTGGTCGCGCCCCACGGGCTGGTATAGCCCTTGCGGCCCTTGAAGGCCTCGGCCTCGTCCTTGAGGAACTTGCGCCAATCGTGGGCCAGCGCCTTCTTGTCGCGGCCGGTGGCGACCTGAACCCAGATACGGCTCGGCTGGCTCGGGGTCTTGATGACCTTGCCGTCCTTGCCGACCTTGCACTGGGTCGCAGCGTCCTTGGCGGAAGATTTGGCCCCGGCCTTGCCCTTGGGCGCAGCCTTGGCAGCGGTTTTGCCCGTCGCGGCAGCCTTGCCCTTCACAGGCGCTGCATCCGCGCACGGGTCGAGCGCGGCGTCGCGTTCAGCCTTGGCCTTGGCATCCTTGGCCGACTTGTCGTCCTTGGCAGTCTTGGCCGCAGCATCCTTCGCGGCAGCATCCTTGGGCGCGGCGTCCTTGACCGGCGCGGCGCGGACGGCGCCGAGCTTGCGCAAGTCAACCGCGCCGGCCTCGGGCTCGGCCTCGCGGCTCGGCGCGGTGAAATCGGCGAAGACCTCGGCAAGGCTGGCCGCCTTGGCGGGCTGCGGGGCGGCCACCGGGGCAGGCGCCGAGGCGGGAGCCGGGGCTGGCGGCGGCGCGGTTTCGACCGGCGCCACGCTCGGCGCAGCCGCCTTGGCCAGATCAAACCCCGGCGCGGGATTGGCGGTGACCGCTGCAACGGCGGCGGTCTTCACCGGCACGGGATCGAGCGAGGCAAAGCCCGGGACAGGAGCGGCGGCAACGGGCGGCGGCGCGGCAGCGGGAACGGCAGCGGCGAGCTTGGCGGTGCCGTCAGCCCCGCTGCTGGCGAGCGGCGGCAGCTCACCCTTGGGCGCGGCGGCGAATGCGGCCCCCACGGCTTCCTTGCCAACCTGCGGCTCGCCCGGAGGCGCCGGGTTCGGGACCACCACACTTACCACCTGCGGCGCAGGCGCAGTGACCGCCGCAGCCGCGCGCGGCTTGTCGCGGCCCTTGCTGCGGTTCTTGTCTGCCGAAGTCGCCAGCGGGGTAGCCGCCGCAACCTGAACCGGGCGCGGACGGGCGAACTGGGCAACGCGCGGATCGTCAATCCCGATTTCAGCCGCGCGGGGGAACCGCCCGAGATTGCCAGCGGCCGCCTGCTGCGCCGCGGTCAGCCGCGGCATGTAGCGCAGATAGGCGTTCATCGCGTTAGCCTTGTCAGCGGGGAGGCTTTGCCGGGCGATCGCCTCGGCCTCGTCGTTGTGGCCCAGGATCGCGAGCCCGAAGGCCCGGGTGCGCCACGCCGCCTTGTCCTGCTTTTGCAGCAGCGGCGAGAGCGTAAGTTCCATCCCGCGCCGGTCGCCCGACATCGCCTGGCTCAGTGCCAGCCGGCGCGCCGTCTCGTCAGTGGGGAGCTGGGCCAGCGCCTCGCGGTAATACTGCTGGGCAAGCTGATTATCGCCGACCATGTCATAGGCCAGGCCGCGATCGGCCAGCCGCGCGGGATCGATCGCCTGGCCGCCCTGTTCGGCCTCGCGGAACAGGGTGATCGCGGTAAAGGGATCGCCGCGCAGCACATAGGCCCCAGCCAGCCCGGCCTTGGCCCGGGGATTGCCCGGGGCGAGCGCACCGGCACGCTCATAGAACCCGATTGCCGCATCGATATCACCGAGATCGAGCGAGGCCCGGCCCGCATCGAGCAGCGAATCCACATCGCGCGGATCGCGCGCCAGCCGCCCCAGCGCATCGTTAAGCTTCATGCCTTCGCCGCCCGCGCCAACCGGCAGAGACTGGACCACCGGGTGGCTCACCACCGGGGCCGGCGCGGCTTGCGCCAGCAGCGGCGCGGCAGGGGCCAGCAGTCCGCCAAGCAACGCTGCGCCGGCAAGTGGCAGGCGCAGGGGCGAACGGGCACGGCTCATGCGATTTTCCTTTATGGCGCAGGTGGATGGCGCTCGGTGGAGCAGCGTACCTGAACCGCGCCGGAACGAGCAAGCCCGGCGACCATCGGGCCGCCGGGCTGGCATCGCTTACTGGTTGTTCTGGCGTCCCAGGAAGCGCGGGATACTGATCGACGGGCCATTGCCGTCATCGCCATCGTCGCCTTCATCCTCGTCGCCCGAGGCCGCCGAACGCCCCCCGCGCGAGAGGTTGGCCATGCGTTCGAACAGGGTTGCACCGCCGCTGGCAATGCGCGGCGCACGGGGCGCGGCAGCATCACCGCCAGCCGCGGCTTCACCGCCCACGGCCCCGCCCTGTTCGCCATCATCGGCGAGCAGGCCGCGGCGGCGGACCGGCTCCGATGCGCCCAGCGGGGCATCGTCTTCGGCGAGACGCGTGGCATCCGCCAGCAGATCATCCGAAGCGCCGGCGCTTTCGCCAGCAGCCGGTTCGGCTTCGAACGAGAGTTCGAACGCGTCTTCTTCAGCTGCGGCAGGCTCGCTCACGGCCCAGTCATCAGCCGCAGGGGCGCTGGGCGCGGCAAGGTCTTCCGCCACGCTCGGCGGGGTCAGGGTCAGCGGTTCGATCGCCGGGGCGGGTTCGGGCGCGGCAACCGGCTCTGCCACCGGGGGCGAAAGCGGGGTGGTGCGCGGCCCGCGCGAGGCGTTGAGGCTGAACGAGGGCGCGGCCTGTTCGACCTGCGCGGCGTTCTGATCGATCCCGGTGGCAACCACCGAAACGCGGATCTTGCCCTGCAGATCGGGATTGAAGGCGCTGCCCCAGATGATGTTGGCGTTGGGATCGACCAGTTCACGGATGTGGTTGGCCGCTTCGTCGACTTCGAGGAGCTTCATGTCCTCGCCGCCGATGATCGAGATGATCACGCCCTTGGCGCCCTGCATCGACACGCCATCGAGCAGCGGGTTGGCAATGGCCTTTTCCGCGGCTTCGAGCGCGCGGTTTTCGCCCGAGCCTTCGCCCGTGCCCATCATCGCCTTGCCCATTTCGGCCATGACCGAGCGAACGTCGGCAAAGTCGAGGTTGATGAGGCCCGGCATGACCATCAGGTCGGTGATCGAACGCACGCCCTGCTGGAGCACTTCGTCGGCCAGCTGGAAGGCTTCCTTGAACGTGGTTTCCGCCTTGGCGACCAGGAACAGGTTCTGGTTGGGGATCACGATCAGGGTATCGACGTGCTTCTGCAGCTCTTCGATCCCGGCTTCGGCCGAACGCATCCGGCGCGTGCCTTCGAACAGAAACGGCTTGGTCACCACGCCGACGGTCAGCACACCCTTGTCGCGCGCGGCCTTGGCCACCACGGGGGCAGCACCGGTGCCGGTGCCGCCGCCCATGCCGGCGGCGATGAAGCACATGTGCACGCCATCGAGCGCGCGGTTGATCTCATCGAGGCTTTCCTCGGCTGCGGCACGGCCCACTTCGGGGCGGGCGCCAGCACCAAGACCCTGGGTGATTTCCTGGCCCAGCTGGATGCGATGTTCGGCAACCGCGTTGTTGAGCGCCTGGGCATCGGTGTTCGCGATGATGAAATCGACGCCTTCGATCCCGGCACCAATCATGTTGGCGATCGCGTTGCCACCGGCACCGCCCACCCCGATAACGGTAATACGGGGACGCAGTTCTTCGACTGCCGGCGGTCCGATATTGATGCTCATGGCGCACTCCTGTCCATCGCGCGGATGCAGATGTTGAAATTCGTCCGGTTCTTGCACCGTCCGAATGGCTGAATCAAAGCTTGCCGACCCGGTTGTCCACAATCGTTACCGAGGATTCGCCCGGTTACGTTGGCCTAACGGCAACCTAGAAATATTCCTTTATCGCCCGAATGATCCGGTCGAGCAGTTCGAGCCAGCCGGTTCCGCCGCGCGGGGCGCCGCGCGGACCGATGGCGCGGATGTCGATCGGATCGGCCGCGGCATAGAGCACCAGTCCCGCCAGCGTCGAAAATCCAGGGGTAGCATGGGCTTCGGGCAGCCCCTTGAGATGCTGCGGACGGCCGATCCGCACCGGGCGGCCCAGCGCAGCCTGGGCATAGTCGGCGAGCCCCGCCAGTTCGGCCCCGCCGCCGGTCAGCACAACCAGCTGCCCGCGCTGCCCCGCAAAGCCCAACCCCTTGAGCGCGCGCGAAACCTCTTCCATCAGCCGTGCGAGCTGGGTGGTGATCACCGAAACCAGTTCGGCGCGCGGCACGCGGTTCTTGTCATCGGCATGGCGCGCGAGCGGCCCGCTGCCTTCCTCGCCCGGTGCGTTGACCGGGATCATCTCGCGGTGATCGGCCGGGCTGGCAATGGCCGAGCCATGCACGCATTTCAGGCGTTCGGCCTGGAAGCGGCGGATCCCGAAGGCGCTGGCCACGGCATCGGTGATGTCGCCCGAGCCCATCGGGATCGTGACCAGCCCAAGCAGCATCCCGGCGGCATAGACCGAGACATTGGTCACCTCACCGCCGAATTCGACCAGTGCGACGCCCAGTTCGCGCTCTTCCTCGGTCAAACAGGCATAGCCCGCCGCGATCGGCGACCCGACCACGGCCTCAACCTCAAGGTGCGCGTTCTGCACGGCTTCGCTGATGTTGCGCACCGGCGCGCCATCAGCCAGCATCACATGGATATCGACCCCGAGCCGTTCGGCATGAAGTCCCTTGGGATCACCCACCCCATCGGCGCCATCAAGCGTGTAATGCGCCGGCTGAGCGTGCAGCACGGTCCGTCCATCGGGCTGGATCACGCCGCGCGCGGCGAGCAGCAGGTGCTGAATATCGTCCTGTTCGATCCGGCGCCCGCCAACATCGACTTCGACCTGCGCAACCTGACTGGCCAGCCCCGCGCCCGAAACGCCGATCCACACGCTCTTGACTGCAGTGTTGGCCATCTTTTCGGCCCGATCGATCGCATCGCGCACGGCATAGGTCGCGGCCTGCATGTCGGTGACATAGCCGCGCTTGATCCCTTGCGCGGCGCGGTGGCCCGAGCCGAGCACGATCATCTCGCCGCTGTCGGACAGGCCGGCGATCATCGCGGAAATGCGGAACGAGCCAATATTCACGGCCGCATAGGTGCGGGCAATCCGGGGCGGAGCCATCAGTTCTTCTCCGCCTTGGTCTTGGGCTTGGACTTGCTGTCGGTCTTGGTGGGGGCCGGTTTGGCCGGGGTTTTTGCGGGTGTCTTCACGGGCGTCTTGGCCGCAGTCTTATCGGGAGCCTTCGCCGGCGCCTTTTCGGCCGGCTTGTCCGCCACCTTGGGGGCTGCGGCAGGGGTGGCGGCTTCGCTGGGCTCCGCAGCGGCAGACGCAGTGCCAGCCGTTGTCGCGGCAACTACGCCGCTGGCCTCGACCGGATCGGTCCGGCCCGGCACGCGCAGGTAAATCCGATCGGGCGCGCGCATGTCGAACGCGGCAACCTTGCCGCCCAGCAGGCGATTGACCCCGTCAAGCCGGGCAAAGGTGATCAGCGCCTTGCGCGCCTGGGCATCGCCTTCGGGCAGAGCCAGCACTTGCCCCGTGCGGAAAGTCAGGTTCCAGCGCCGGTTGCCGACCCATTCGGCCTCGGTCACCTGCGGCTTGAGCGCGGGCGCGGTATCCAGCACCCCGGCGAGCGCGAGCACTTGCTGTCCGGCGCCCAGCCCGGAAATCACCAGCTTGCCCGCCGCGCGATCAGGCGCAACGACTTCCAGTTCGTGCCCTGCCGCATCGATCAGCACCAGCCGGTCAACCTTCTTGAGCACGGCAGCGGGCTGACGCTCGACGATGTCGATCACCAGCGTATCGGGCAACTGGCGCGAAACCCGCGCATCCTCGACCCACGACAGCTGCATCAGCCGCGCGCGCAGCGCATCGACATCGAGCAGCGGCATCGCCCGGCGATTGTCGCCCAGCGCAAGTTCATAGACCTTGAGCTCGTTGAGGTTCTTGGTCCCTCGCACCGAAATGTTGCGCACTTCAAGGCCCGCCTCGTGCGAGACCACGGCGAGCTGCTCCTGCGCCATCACCGGCACCCCGGCAACGCTTGCCAGCACCCAGGCCAGCGCCGCTGCCGCCAGCAGGATCACGATCAGGAACAGGCGGTGGAGCTGCGCTTCGCTGAGCGGCACCCAGTCCATCACCAGATCAAGCAGCGATCCGCCGCGCGCGCCCACGGCGCCGGCCTGCCGGGCCTTGCCCTGAGCCGCCGCCGCCTTGCGAACGCTCTTGCCGCCGCGCTTGATCGTCTGCCCGCTCATTTGCCTGCCTTGGTTCCGGGCTTGTCAGCCAGGGCATCGGCAATGATCGCCTCGACCAGCTCGCCATAGCTCATGCCGAGGTGCTTCGCCTGTTCCGGCACGAGGCTGAGCGGGGTCATGCCCGGCTGGGTGTTGGTTTCCAGCACGAACAGGCCGGCGAGGCCCTGTTCGTCATCCCAGCGAAAATCGGTGCGGCTGCAGCCCTTGCAGCCGAGCAGCTGGTGCGCGCGCAGCGCCAGATCGAGACAGGCCTCGGTGATCTCAGCCGGGATTTCCGCCGGGCAGACATGCTCGGTCATCCCGTCGGTATATTTGGCGTCGAAATCATAGAAGCCCGACTTGGGCTTGAGTTCGGTCACCATCAGCGCGCGGTCGCCCAGCACGGCGGCGGTCAATTCGCGCCCGCGGATGAAGGGTTCGGCCAGCAGCCGGTCAAATTCCTGCCACGGCCCGCGCGACTGCGGGTTGATCGGGTTGCCGTAATTGCCCTCGGCGGTCACGATCGCCACGCCCACCGACGAGCCTTCGTTGACCGGCTTGAGGACATAGGGACGCGGCATCGGATCGCCCGCGAACAGGTCTGCGGTGGAGACGATCCGCCCGGTCGGCATCGGAATGCCGTGGGGGACCAGCGCCTGCTTGGTCAGTTCCTTGTCGATCGCGATCACCGAGGTAACCATGCCCGAATGGGTATAGGTCAGCCCCATCAGGTCCATCATCCCCTGCACCGTGCCATCTTCGCCCGGCGCGCCGTGGAGCGCATTGAACACCACGTCGGGCTTGGCCTCCGCCAGCCGCACAGGCACATCGCGGTCCATGTCGATCCGCGTCACCTTGTGCCCGCGGTCTTCAAGCGCGCTGGCCACGCCTTCGCCGCTCATCAGCGACACCGGGCGTTCGCTGGACCAGCCGCCCATCAGGACCGCGACATGAAGCTTCGGAAGGCTCACTTGTTTCCCACTCTCTGAATTTCCCATTCGAGCGTCACGCCCGACTTGTCCTTGACCCGGCGGCGCACTTCCTCGCCCAACCCCTCGATGTCGGCGCTGGTTGCCGTGCCGAGGTTGAGCAGGAAGTTGCAGTGCTTTTCGCTGACCTGTGCCCCGCCCATGACCAGCCCCCGGCAGCCCGCCGCATCGACGAGTTCCCAGGCCTTGGCGCCATCAGGGTTCTTGAAGGTCGAGCCGCCGGTCTTGGAGCGCAGCGGCTGCGAGGCCTCGCGGCTGGCGGAAATGCGGTCCATCTCTGCTTGGATGTCCTCAGCCTTGCCGGGCCGCCCCTTGAAGCGCGCGCCGGTCACGATCGCGCCATCGGGCAGGTTGCTGTGGCGATAGGTGTAGCCCAGATCGGCCACCGGCAGATGGTGCAGGCTGCCATCGCGCAGCACCACGTCGCAATCGACGAGGATGTCCTTCACCTCGCCGCCATAGGCCCCGCCGTTCATCCGCACGAAGCCGCCGACCGTGCCGGGGATCGAGCGCAGGAACTCAAGCCCCGCAATGCCGTTGTCGCGCGCGGTCGAGGAGACGAGAATGCCCGAGGCCCCGGCCCCGCAGTCCAGCGTCAGCTCGGCGCTGCTCGCCACCTTGGCGAAAGCCTTGCCCAGCCGCACGACCACGCCCTGAACCCCGCCATCGCGCACGATCATGTTCGAGCCCAGCCCCAGCGCCATGACCGGCACCGCGGGATCGAGATCGCGCAGGAAGGCCTGCAGATCGGCAAGGTCAGCTGGCTCGAACAGCCACTGCGCGGTGCCGCCCGACTTGAACCACACCAGCGGCGCCAGCGGGGCATCAGGGGTCAATTTCCCCCGAACCGGTGGGAGCGCGGCAGTGTTCACCCGCCCCTCCGCTGGAAGGTGATCGCCTCAGCCAGGCCGCCGGCCCACTTGGTGATATCGCCCGCGCCCAGGCACACCACCATGTCGCCGGGCTGGACCGTATCGGCCAGCGCCCGCGCCAGGGCATCAGGCCCAGCGATGGTCTGTGCGCTGCGATGCCCGCGCGCCTTCATGCCTTCCACCATCGTGTCCGAGCTGATCCCCTCGATCGGCTGTTCGCCCGCGGCATAAACCGGCGCAGCATAGACCACGTCGGCATCGTTGAAAGCGGCCGAAAATTCATCGAGGTGATCGCGCAGGCGGGTAAAGCGGTGCGGCTGGACCACGGCGATGACCCGGCCCTTCACCCCTTCGCGCGCCGCGGCAAGCACGGCGCGGATTTCAACCGGGTGATGGCCGTAATCGTCGATGATCGCCGCGCCATCCACTTCGCCCACCTTGGTGAAGCGGCGCTTGACCCCGCCGAACTTGGCAAAGCCGGTGCGGATGACCTCGTCCGACACGCCCATTTCGATCGCCACGGCCACTGCCGCGAGCGAGTTCTGGACATTGTGCCGCCCGGGCATCGGCAGTTCGATCCCCTCGATCCGGCGGAAGCTGCCATCACGCTGGCGCAGCACCGTGTCGAAGCGGTTGCCACCGGGGAACGGGGTGACGTTTTCGCCGCGCACGTCGGCCTGGGCCGAAAAACCGTAAGTCACCACGCGGCGATCGCGCACCTTGGGGATCACCGCCTGCACTTCGGGATGATCGATGCACAGCACCGCGCAGCCATAGAAGGGCACGTTCTCGATGAATTCGACGAAGGCATCCTTGACCCGGTCGAACGAGCCATAGTGATCGAGGTGTTCGGGATCGATGTTGGTGACCACCGCGATGGTCCCGTCGAGGCGGAGGAACGACCCGTCACTCTCGTCCGCTTCGACCACCATCCACTCGCTCTCGCCCAGACGGGCGTTCGAGCCATAGGAGTTGATGATCCCGCCGTTGATCACCGTAGGATCAACCCCGCCGGCATCGAGCAGGGCGGCGACCAGCGAGGTCGTGGTGGTCTTGCCGTGGGTGCCGGCCACCGCCACCGTGCGCTTCAGCCGCATCAGTTCGGCCAGCATTTCCGCGCGGCGTACCACCGGGATGCGGTTTTCGAGCGCGGCGACGACTTCGGGATTGTCGCGCTTCACCGCGGTCGAGGTGACGACCACCGCGGCATCCCCCAGATTGCCGGCGGCATGGCCGATCAGCACCTTGATCCCGCGCGCGCGCAGCCCTTCGACCACATAGCCTTCGGCAATGTCGCTGCCCTGCACGCTATAGCCCAGGTTGTGCATCACCTCGGCGATGCCCGACATCCCGATCCCGCCGATCCCGACGAAATGGATCGTCCCGATATCGGTCGGCATCCGCCCGCCCGGCGCGGTTGAAAGAGCGCCCTTCACGCCACTTGCTCCTGTCCCTGCACGGCCGCACCTTGCGCCACGCGGATCACATCCATCAGCGGCGCACCGCCAAATCCTTCGACCAGATCAGCCAGATCGCTGGCCGCCTTGGGATAGCCGCAGTTCCACGCCGCGTGCGCGGCATTACCCAGCGTTTCCGGGCTCATCGCGATCGCCTGGATCTGCTTGGCCAGTTCGGTCGGGGTGAAGCGGTCCTGCCGGATCATCCGCGCACCGCCAGCCGCCGCCACTTCGCGGGTGTTGGCGGCCTGGTGATCGTCGGTCGCAATCGGCAGCGGCACGAGGATCGCCGGGCGGCCCACCGCGGTCAGTTCGGCAATGGTCGAAGCCCCGGCGCGCCCGATGAACAGGTGCGCGTCGGCCAGCCGGGTCGCCATGTCCTCGAAATAGGTGCCAAGTTCAGCCGGGATGTCATGCGCGGCATAACGCGCGCGGACGGCCTCGATATCTTCGGGGCGGCACTGCTGGGTCACCTGCAGGCGGCTGCGCAGCGCGGGCGGCAGCATGGCGAGGCCATCGGGCACCACATCGGACAGCACCGAGGCGCCCTGGCTTCCGCCGGTTACCAGCACCCGCAGCAGCCCGTCGGCGGTCAGCGGCGGGAACGGCTGTTCGCGCAGCGCGAGCACTTCGGCGCGCACCGGGTTGCCGATCAGATGGACCTTGCCCGCATGGCCGCCCTTGAGGCGGTCAACCTCGCGGTAGGAGGTGGCGATGGCATCGACCCGCCCCGCCAGGAAGCGGTTGACCCGGCCCAGCACTGCGTTCTGTTCGTGAATCACGCTCGGGATCTTGGCCGAAGTCGCCGCCCACAGCGCCGGGAATGCCGGATAGCCGCCAAACCCGATCACGGCGGACGGCTGGAAGCTGTCAAACAGGCGCAGCGCCATGCGCTTGCCTTCAAGGATCGCGCCGACGCCCGCGGGCCAGTGCAGCGGGTTCTTGCCGATCCGCCCGGCGGGCAGGACATGGCTGACCAGCGAGGCCGGCTTACCCGGCAGGCGCGCGCCGCGTTCATCGGTGATCAGCGCGACATGATGCCCGCGCCGTTCCAGTTCCGTGGCGAGCGCGAAAGCGGGGATCAGGTGTCCACCGGTGCCGCCCGCGGCAAGCACGTAATGGCGGGTGATAGCATTCATCGTCCGATCCCCAGGTCGTGCAGAGAAAAGCCCTCGCGCTTGATGAAAGGATTACGCCGGGTAATCGCCAGCAGGAAGCCCACACCAAGGCACAGCGCGATGGTGGAAGAGCCACCATAGGAGATCAGCGGCAGGGTCATCCCCTTGGAAGGAAACAGCTGGAGGTTCACCAGGATATTGATGAACGCCTGCCCGCCCAGCTGCGCGGTAAGCCCGGCAGCGGCCAGCGTGGTGAACAGATCATCCTCGTCCAACTGGCGCAGCAACACCCGCAGCACGATCGCCAGATAGAGCAGCACGATCAGCATACAGATCAATAGGCCAAATTCTTCGCCGATGACCGAGAAGATATAGTCGGTATGCGCCTCGGGCAGACCAAGCTTGCGGGTGCCAAGCCACAGCCCACTCCCCGTCCAGCCGCCCGACAAGAGCGTGCGCTCGGCCAGATCGACCTGATCGAACGCGGTGCCGCCGCCCAGAAACGCGTCGATACGGTGGCGGGCGTTGTCATAGAACATATAGGCGGCCAGCACCGCCACGACGCCCAGCACGCCAAGCCCGGCGATCATCCGCACGTCGATCCCACACATCAGCACGACCACGAACCACACGCCCACAAACAGCACCGCCGAACCGAAATCGGGCTGGAGCATCAGCAAGGCCGCGATCAGCCCCATCAGGCCGAGTGACAGCGCCATCACCGGCAGCTTGGGATCGCGCACTTTCCAGCTCAGCACCCAGGCCAGGCAGATCGCATAGGCGGGTTTGAGGAATTCCGAGGGCTGGAGCGAAATGCCGAGGTTAAGCCAACGCTTCGCCCCGTTGACCGACGTGCCGACCACCGGCACCAGCATCAGCCCCGCCAGCATGGCAAAGCCCAGCACGATCCCGGCGCGGCGCGCAGTGTCGCGCGGCAGCATCGAAGCGCCCAGCATCGCCATCAGCCCCAGGAACTGCCAGCGGATGTGGGCGTAGAAGAAATAGAGATCGGGCAGCTTGACCGCCGCGGTCGACAGGCGGCGCGCACTGGCCGGGCTGGCGGCGGCAACGGCAGCGGTGCCGATCGCCATCAGGGTCAGCACCAGAACCAGCAGCACCCGGTCAATCTCGCGCCACCAGACGACCAGTTCGGCGCGGCGGCTGCGCTTGAAGCGGCCCGGATTGGCGGCAGACGAAGCCGGGCCCGAGCGCGCGGCAAAGGCGGGCTGGCTGGCCATCAAGCGGCTCCTTCGGCGCCTTCGGGCGCAAGCAGGGCATGGACGATCTGGCGGAAATTATCGCCGCGGGCTTCAAAATCGCGGAACTGGTCAAAGCTGGCGCAGGCCGGCGAGAGCAGCACCACATCACCCGGGCGCGCGGCCTCCATCGCAAAGCGGATCGCATCGCACATCATTTCGCTGCGCACGACCGGCAGGTGCGGTTCGAGCAGCTCGGCAAAGCGGGGGCCGGCCTCGCCAATGGTATAGGCCGCCGCGACATTGCCGAACCACGGCGCGCATTCGTCCAGATCCTCGCCCTTGGGCAGCCCGCCGAGGATCCAGTGGACCCGGCGGTGATCGGTCGGCGGAAAGGCGGCCAGCGCCGGCGCGGTCGATGCCGGATTGGTGGCCTTACTGTCGTTGATGTACAGCACGCCGCCCACTTCGGCGACCCGCTCCATCCGGTGCGGCAGCCCGCGGAAGCTGGCCAGCGCGGGGCGCCACTGCGCCTCGGTGATCCCCAGCGCTTCGGCAATGGCGACTGCGACGGCGGCGTTCTGAAGATTGTGCGGACCCTGCAGCGAAGGCCATTCGCTCTGATAGCGCACGATATCGGCGCCGTCGACATTACGCAGCCGGTCGCCCCCACGGCGGGCCTGTTCGTGCGCGGCGACCACGCGGGTCTCGACATCGCCCACCCCGAACACTGCAAATTGGTCAGCGCGCTGCAGTTCGAACAGCCGGGCCTTCGACGCACCATAACCGGCAAAGCCATCGTAGCGATCGAGGTGATCGGGGGTCAGGTTGAGCAGCGCCGCGACATCGCAGGCGAGGCTGTGGGTCAGGTCGATCTGGTAGCTCGACAGTTCGAGCACATAGACCCCGCCCGCATCGAGCGGCTTTTGCGACAGGATCGGCAGGCCGATATTGCCGCCCATCCGCACCGGCAGGGCGGCAGACTGGATGATGTGGTGGACCAGCGCGGTGGTGGTCGACTTGCCGTTGGTCCCGGTGATCCCCACCACCCGGTGCGGCGGCAGGCTGGGCCGGGCCAGCGCGAACAGCTCGATATCGCCGATCACCGGCACGCCGAACGCGGCGGCGTGGCCCGCGATCGGGTGATTGTTGAGCGGCACGCCCGGCGACACCACCACGCCATCGAAGCCCGTAAGGTCCAGCCCCAAGGGATCGGCCAGTTCCACCCCGCGCCCTTCGAGCGCGCGGCGCGGCTCTTCGCGGCTGTCCCAGGCGGTAACCTGGGCGCCGCTCGCCAAAAGGCTTTCGACCGCCGCCATGCCAGAGCGGGCGAGGCCGAGAACGGCATAACGCTTGCCGGCAAAGGCGGGGGAGGTGATCATCGCAGCTTGAGCGTGGACAGTCCGATCAGGGCCAGCACGATCGACACGATCCAGAACCGGATCACGACAGTCGATTCCTTCCAGCCAAGCTGTTCGAAATGGTGGTGGATCGGGGCCATCTTGAACACCCGCTTGCCGGTGCGCTTGTAGACCGCGACCTGAATGATCACCGAAACGGCTTCGAGCACGAACAGCCCGCCGACGATGCCGAGCACGATTTCGTGATGCGCCGCAACCGCGATCGCGCCCAGTGCACCGCCCAGCGCAAGGCTGCCGGTATCGCCCATGAACACCGCGGCCGGCGGGGCGTTGAACCACAGGAAGGCAAGACAGGCGCCCATGATCGCGGCGCACAGGATCGCCAGATCACCAGCGCGCGGCACGTGCGGAATGCCGAGGTAATGCGCAAAGTCGGCGCGCCCGGCGAGGTAGGAAATGATCGCAAAGGCCGCAGCCGCGATCACCACCGGCATCGTCGCAAGCCCGTCAAGCCCGTCGGTCAGGTTCACTGCGTTGCCCGCACCCACCATGACCACGGCGGCGAACACGTAATAGAACGGCCCGAGCGGGATATAGCGGCCCGACAGGAACGGCACGTAGAGGTTGGTGCTGATCTGGCTGACGATGATCCACGCCGCCACGCCCGCCACGGCAAATTCGGCGAGCAGCCGAACCCGGCCAGAAACCCCGGCGGTCGAGCGTTTCTTGACCTTGTCATAGTCATCCAAGAACCCGATCAGGCCAAAGCCCCCGGTGACCGCGAGACACGCCCAGACGAAAGGGTTGGACAGGTCCATCCACAGCAGCATCGAGACGACCAGCGCAATCAGGATCATCAGCCCGCCCATCGTCGGCGTGCCGCGCTTGGCGAGGTGGGTCTGCGGCCCGTCCTCACGGATCGGCTGGCCCTTGCCCTGGCGCACGCGCAGCATGTTGATGAACCGCGGACCGATCACCAGACCGATGACCAGCGCGGTCATCAGCGCAGCCCCGGCGCGGAAGGTCTGATAGCGAATGAGGTTCGCCAGGCCCTCGAAGTGAAAATAATGTGCGATCAGGTAAAGCATCCTGATCCTAACCTTCCTGCTTGGTGAGCGCGGCGACGACAGCGCCCAGCCCGACCGAATTCGACCCCTTGACGAGAATAGCGTCGCCGCTCTTCACGCCCAGTTCCCGCAGCGCCGCCAGCGCTTCGGATGCGGTTCCGCAATGCGCCAAGGAGGATTCCTTGCCAAGCGCGCCGCCCCCCGATTTCCCCAGCTGATCCGCGAGAATACGCATCTCTTCGCCCACCAGCACGAGGTGATCGACCCCGGCTGCCGCAATCGGTGCGGCCAGCTCGGCGTGGAAGGCCGGGCCATGTTCGCCCAGTTCCTTCATCGCGCCCAGCACCGCGATCCGGCGGCTGGCGGGCGTAGCGCCCAATTGCGCCAGCGTTGCCCGCATCGAAGCCGGGTTGGCGTTGTAGCTTTCATCGATCAGCAAGGCCGTGCCGCCATCGACCGCAATCTCGCTGCGCGCGCCGCGGCCCTTGAGCCCGGCCATTTCGGCAAGCGCCACCCCGGCCGCGCCGAGATCGCCGCCGGCGGCGCGCACGGTCGCCATCACCGCGAGCGAATTGGCGATCCAGTGCTCGCCCGGCATGGCCACGGTATAGCACACCCGCCGCTCGCCCAGGTCCGCCGTGACCAGCGAGCCGCCGCCCGGAGCCGCCACCGCGTCCATCAACCGGACATCGGCATGGGCGGCCTTGCCAAAGCTGACCACCTTGGCACCAGCAGCCAGCGCGGCATCGCGCAGGCGTTCGTAATGCGGGCTGTCCGCCGGGATCACCGCCGTCCCTCCCGGGAGCAAGCCGCCAAAGATTTCCGCCTTGGCATCGGCAATCGCCTCTTCGCTGCCCAGCATCTCGATATGGGCCGGGGCGATGGTGGTGATGACGGCCACGTGCGGGCGAACTTGCGCTGCCAAAGCAGCGATTTCGCCGGCATGGTTCATCCCCATTTCGAACACGCCAAAGCGGGTGCGCGCCCCCATCCGCGAGAGGCTCAGCGGGACGCCGACATGGTTGTTGTAACTCTTGACGCTGCGGTGGGCCTTGCCCCGGCTGGCCCGGTCGAGCGAGGCGAAGATCGCTTCCTTGACCCCGGTCTTACCAACCGATCCGGTCACCCCAATTACGGTCGCATCGGCGCGGTCGCGCGCGGTTTTCGCAAGAAGCTCAAGTGCACTTGAGGTATCCGAAACCAGGATGTGCGGCCCATCGACCGGGCGGTCGACCACCACGGCTGCCGCGCCCTTGGCAAAGGCGGCCGGCACGAAGCGGTGGCCGTCCATTGCCTCGCCCTTGAGCGCGAAGAACAGATCGCCTTCCATCACGTCGCGGCTATCGATCTCGACCCCGGAAACCTGGAATTCGCCAACCGCGATGCCGCCCATCGCCAGCGCCAGCGAACCGGCATCCCACAGGGCCAGCCCGAGGGCATCTTCAAGCTCTGTCGGCCAATCGAGAATCCGGACGAGGGCATTCATGCGGCACACTCCCTGGCTACGGCAACGTCATCAAACGGCAGCACGCGGCACTGTTCGCCCGCGCCGATAATCTGGCCCTGTTCGTGGCCCTTGCCGGCCACGAGCACGATGTCCTCGGCCCCAGCTTCGGCAATCGCAGCGGCAATCGCGGCGCGGCGGTCGGCCACTTCGCGCAAGGCGCCCATCCCGCCCGCCAGCACGGCGGCGCGGATCAGCGCCGGATCTTCGCCGCGCGGATTGTCGTCGGTCACAATCCCGAGATCGGCCTGAGCGGCTACCACGCGGCCCATCTCGGGGCGCTTGCCGGCATCACGGTCCCCGCCCGCACCAAATACCACGATCAGGCGCCCAGCGCAGTGCGGGCGCAAAGCGGCAATCGCGGCCTCCAGGGCATCGGGTGTATGGGCATAATCGACATAGACCGGAGCGCCACTGCGCGAAATCGCCGCGCGTTCGAGCCGCCCACGCACCGGCTGCAAACGGGCCAGCGCATCGAACACCTGTGCCGCATCGCCGCCGCTGGCCAACACCAACCCGGCCGAAACCAGCGCATTGGCGGCCTGATAGCCCCCGATCAACGGCAGCGTAATCCGCCGCGCCTGACCGGCATGTTCGATATCGAGCACCTGCCCGAGCTGGCCCGGCGTGCGCGACACCAGCCGCAGACCATCGGCGCCTGCGCCTTCGCCCACTTCGATCAGATGCAGGCCGCGCTGGCGGGCATGGCTGGCGGCGCGGCCCGACCATTCGTCGTCCATCCACACCACCGCGGTGCCATCGGGTGCGATCACTTCATCGAACAGCCGCATCTTGGCCGCGAAGTAATCGTCCATGTCCTTGTGGTAATCGAGGTGATCGCGGCTGAGATTGGTGAAGGCCCCCGCCACCACGGTGAGCCCCTCGTTGCGATACTGCGACAGGCCGTGGCTCGATGCCTCATAGGCAACGTGAGTCACGCCTTCACGGGCAAGACCGCTCATGTTGGCCAGAAACGTAACGATGTCGGGCGTGGTCAGCCCGGTCGAGACGCTTTCGTCCGCCGTGGTCACGCCCAGCGTCCCGATCGAGGCGGCACTATGTCCGGCCATGCGCCAGATCTGGCGCACCATTTCGACCGTCGAGGTTTTGCCGTTGGTGCCCGTCACGGCCACGATCGTTCCGGGCACGGGAGCGAAGAATTGCGCCGCGAGCCGGGCAAAGGCCTGGCGCGGATTATCAGCGGCGATGTGGATTGCGCCGTCGACGCGGGCCGCGCTACGCGCCACCACTGCCACGGCTCCGGCAGCCACGGCAGCCGGGATGAAATCCTCGCCATTGACGCTGGCGCCCTGAAACGCACCGAACACGGTGCCAGGGGCAACCTTGCGATTGTCGATCGCGAAACCGGTGACCGGCGCATCGGCGCCGGCGGGCACGGTCACCCCCGCGCCCCGCGCCAGCGCGGCCAGCCTCATTCCCCTTCCCCGTTGGCGATCAGCGGAGCCAGGTCGGTGATATCAACATCGCGGGTGTTGTCGGGCATCACGCCCAGCAGCGGACCAATGCGCGGAACCACGCGGCCCACCGTCGGCGCGGCGTTCCATGCGGCAGTCCGCTGGCCCGAAGCGGCAACCGTGCCCTGCGGTTCGTCATAGCTGACGACGATCACATAGCGCGGATGGTCCATCGGGAAGGCGGCGGCGAAGGTCGCGATGTTGGCGGTCTTGCTATAACCATGCGCGGTCGGCTTTTCGGCCGAACCGGTCTTGCCGCCGATGCGGAAGCCCTCGGCATTGGCATGACGCCCGGTGCCCAGGTCCACGATCAGGCGCAGCAACTGGCGCATCCGCGCGCTGGTGGACGCCTTGAACACCCGGCGCCCGGGCACAACCTGCCCCGGCTCTGCCTTGCGCAGCGTCGCGGGATGCCACACCCCGCCATTGACCATCGCGGCATAGGCGCTGGCCATATGCAGCGGGGTCAGCGCCAGCCCGTGACCATAGGAAATGGTCATCGTGTCGATCCGCGACCACGGACCGCTGCGCCAGATCGGAAAGCCGCGCGCGGGCAGCTCGATTTCGGGGCGGGCGTTCATGCCCAGCGCCGCCATCGTCGCCTTGAGCCGCACGCCGCCGATCTGGTCGGCGACCTGCGCGGTCACGATGTTCGAGGAATGGATCAGCGCTTCGGGAATGTTGAGCGAGGCGCCGTAATTGTGGCTGTCGTGGATCTTGAACTTGCCCACTTCCAGCGGCCGGTTCGACTGGTAACGGTGCGACAGGTCGGTCACGACTCCCGCATCGATCGCCGTCGCCATGGTGATCGGCTTCATCACCGAACCCAGCTCGTAAACGCGGTTGGTCACCCCGTTGAAGATGTTGGCCTCGCCCGCGCGGTCGATCAGGTTGGGATTGAACGAAGGCAGCGAGGCCAGCGCCAAGACTTCGCCGGTATCGACATCCAGCACGATCCCGGCCGCGCCCTTGGCCGCGAATTCGGCAATGCCCTTGGACAGTTCGTCCTCAAGCGCGCCCTGCACGCGGGTGTCGAGCGACAGCACCGCCGGCGCGCCGCGATTGGCCGGATCGGTCAGTTGCTTGTTATAGACCTGCTCCATCCCGACGTGGCCCTGCCCATCGGCACTGACATAACCCAGCACGTGCGCGGCCATCGAACCTTGCGGATAGAAGCGTTCCAGCTCGCGCGGGAATTCGAGCGCGGGTTCGCCCAGCAGGTGAATGCGGTTGGCATCTTCGGGCAGGATGCGGCGGCGCAGATAGCCGGGCTGGCCCGAGGACAGCCGCTTGGTCAGTTCCGCCACGTTCATGTCGGGGAAGATCTGAACCAGGGACTGTGCCACCTGACGCGGCGAGTGAACCAGCGGCGGGCCATCGCCGCCCAGCGCGCCGGGATTGAACCACAGCGAATAGGCGGGAAATGCGCGTGCCAGCGGCACACCATTGCGATCGACGATGTCGGCCCGTGCCAGCAGCGCCGCAAGATCGGAGTTCGCCGCGCGGCCTTCGAACAGCCCGAGCCAGAAAATCCGCAGGAACGCGATCAACGCGATCGCGGCAAAGCCGACGACCACCCACAGCACGCGCCATTTGGCCATCAACAACGTGCGCTGGCGCACGTTCACCAGCTCGCCCCGGCCGGTCGAAATGACGGTCGAGACGGCGATAGAGCTCATTCCTTGCGCACCAACCCGTCAAGCTGGCTGAGACGATCGCCAAGGTTGGCAGCGGTCAGCGGCACGCGGCCAGTGGCCTTGGCCAGCACGCTGGTGCCCGCCTTGCCGGTGATCGGCGAAACCATTGCCACGATGCTGGTGCGGGTGATCGCCTGATCAGCCGAAGCCAGTTCGGTGGGGGCAGCAGCAACGCGGATCGGGCTCGGCGCACCGGGTGCGGCGGGCTTGCCCAGCGCGGCCAGCTGACGCTCGCCTTCGAGATACTGCCCGGCGGTGGGGGCCTGATAGCCGAATTCGACATCGTTGAGCGCGCGCAGCTGCTGCTGGTTGGCGCGGGTTTCAAACTCGGTCTCAAGGAACTTGTTGCCCTGCTTGAGCGCCGAGATCTGGCGATCAGCAAGCCGCACCTGGCTCTTCACGGCGTTGACCCGGAAAGTCAGCGCAACCAGCATGGCGAAACAAACCAGCAGGACGGCAACCCAGCCAATGGACTGCAGGCGATCACGGGTCAGGTTCATGCGGCCCTCCTCTGTCGGGCAGGAGCGTTGGTGCGAATGGCGGCGCGCAGGGTTGCGGACCGTGCGCGGGGATTGCGGGTGGTTTCGGCGTCGCCCGGGCGCAGGGCCTTGGCGACATGATCGAAAGTCGGCGCGAAGGCGGGAGCCGCAGCCGGCAGATGGCGCGAGGCATTGGCCACGGCCCCGCTGGCATCGCGCAGGAACTGCTTCACGATCCGGTCCTCAAGGCTGTGGAAGCTGACCACGGCCAGCCGCCCGCCGGGACGCAGCAGCACTTCGGCCGCAGCCAGTGCGGCTTCGAGTTCATCGAGTTCGGCGTTCACGTGGATGCGGATCGCCTGAAAGCTGCGGGTGGCGGGATCCTTGGGCGCACCGGGACGGTAGCCCAGCGCCTTGCGCACGACATTGGCCAGTTGCCCGGTGGTTTCCAGCGGGCGCGCAGCCACGATCGCGCGGGCAACCCGGCGCGACTGGCGTTCTTCGCCATAGTGGAACAGCACATCGGCGATCTGTTCTTCGGGCGCGGTGTTGACGAAATCGGCGGCGCTTTCGCCTTCCTGCGCCATGCGCATGTCGAGCGGGCCATCGCTGGAAAAGGCAAAGCCGCGCTCAGCCTGGTCGAGCTGCATCGAGGACACACCGATGTCCATCACCACGCCATCAACCTGCGCCACGCCGGCTTCGGCCAGGCTCGCGACCATTTCCGAAAAACGGCGCGGATGCAGCACGAGGCGCGGGGCATCGCCAGCGGTTTCGGCCCATTCGCGGCCCTTGGCGATCGCATCGGGATCGCGGTCGAAGGCGTGGACATTGGCCCCGGCATCGAGCAGCCGCCGGGTATAGCCGCCCGCACCAAAGGTCGCATCGACGATCACCGCACCCGGCGCGGGCGCAAGCGCGTCGATCACTTCATCGAGCAGGACCGGAATGTGGAGGGCCGGGGCGGTCACTTGCGCCCCCTTACGGTTGCAGCCTGGGCAGCAAGGTCGGCGCAGGCTTCCTGCGCATCTTCCCAGCCCGCGCCCATCTTGGCGAGTTCTTCCGGGTTCCAGATCGTGAACGACTTACCGCCGCCCTGGAAAAAGGCACTGGCATCGAGCCCGCCAAGCCGGAAATAACGGTCGGGCAGGATGAAGCGGCCGGAATCATCGAACGGCACTCGGGCAAAGCCATAGAGCTGCTGGGCGCGCATATCGCGATCGAAATCGACGCCGCGCTCCAGCGCGATGCGCTCTTCGCGGTCAAGCTCGCCTTCGAATTCGGCAACGCGCGACAGGCCAAAGCCGGTCAGGCACTTCCAGCGGGGATGCTTGGCGAGGCACAGGACGCGGTCGCCCAGACCGGATTCCTTGACCGCCTTGCGGAAGTCTGGCGGCAGCACAAAGCGACCCTTTTCGCCCATCAGCGAAAAGCCCTGGCCACTGTAGCTGATCGGCTTTGCCGCCTCCACTTTTGCCCCGCCTCATTCCGGGTTGGCACCCGGGCCCCAGAAAAAAACTCCCGCCTCTGCCCGCGCGCCCTCGCGGCCAGATCACCCCGTTTCCGGGATCGGCGATCAATTTTGATGTCGATGAAGAGGTTCCATATCACCCTTCCCGCGGGATGGAAGGGAAATTTACGGGAATTCATGGGATTGAACGGTAAATAATTGGTTTCATTAAGTTTGAATCTTGACCATTACAGCACGCATATTTGATGTTTTTATTTTGTTCTCAACGAAAATCAGCCACTTACGGGTGATCCCGGAGCAGAGTCGCCCCGCGTCCCGTATTTTCCCCGAATGTCGAAATTCAGTGGTCGGCAAACGCCGCATCAAGCAGCCCGGCAAGCGCCTTGCGCCGGCTTCCAGCAGGATCTTCGCGCTCCAGCACGGCGGCATCGGCCACGGCCACCAGCCGGCCGCGCCCGATGATGCAGGTGGCAATCAGGCCCTCGCCCCAGACCCGGCAGTCGCTCCCCGCCGCAGCGGTGAAGCGCCCGGCAAGATTGACTGGCAGGGTCAGGTCCATGGCCCGGCGCGGCGTTTCGCCGAATGGCTGGGCCTCATCAAAGTGCAGCGTCATGCCCCACCGCGTCAGGATCGGGGAGAGCAACACGCCAGCTTGCGGGCGGCGCGGGTCACCCAGCGCAAAGGCGCTGTCCTCGGTCAGCGCCGGATCAGCCAGCAGCAGCAATTGCCCGCCGCCGCGCAGCCAGTGGTCGAGCGCGACGTTTTCCTGCGGGCCAAGCGGTCGGGGCTGGGCGATCACCAGCCGGTGCAGCCGCGCCAGCGGCGCAGCCCCCGGCGCGCCCGCCAGACTATCCAGCGGCGTGATCGGCCCGCGCGCGGAAAGTTCCGCGCGCGCCCAATGCGGGGCCTGCGCCGCGTTGAGCTGCGCGCCGATATCGCCGGTTTCAGCCCACAGGATCGGCAAGGTCGTGAACAGGCCGATCGGTTCGTGCCCGGCGCTGCGCGAGGGCGCATGCTGCCAGCCGAGCAGCGCGAGCACGATCGCCCCCGCGATCAGCAGGGCGATAACCAGCGCGCGGCGGCGAAGCTGATTAATGATTGCTGCCCGGCGCGGGCGATGCCGCATCCTTGGGCGCGGCTTCGGGGGTGGTCGCTGGAACCACGCCCGCCTGCGCGAGCGGATCGGTCTTGGCCGCACCGCTGGCGGCTGCGCTGGCGGCCGGGTCAGGCTTGCCGGCGGCGAGTTCGGCCTGGCGGGCGCGATCGTTGATGATGTTGGCCAGCCCCACGATCAGCACGATCGCGGCAATCCCGAACAGCCCGGCCTGGATCCGCTGCACCGCCTGGGCGCGCAGTTCGCGCGCGGTGGGCGGGACGAAATGCTGCGGACCGTCGATCTTGCGCGGCGCGGCCTGCTGAACCGATGGCTGCTGCGGAGGTTGATAGGGCATAGCCTATCCTACGCCAGCCAGGGGAAGACCGGCAAGCCTTTCGCGCGCAGCCACTCGGCATTGTAGAGGCTGGAGAGATAGCGGAAGCCGGTATCGCACAGGATCGTCGCCACGCGCGCATCCTCGCGCCCTTCAGCCACCAGCTGCCGCCCCAGCGCCACCGCGCCAGCGACATTGATCCCCGAGGACAGGCCGAGGCACAGCCCTTCCTCGCTCAGCAGGCGGGCGACCCATTCAAGGCCTTCCTCGTCCGAGATGCGGAACTGGGTGTCGATCGGCGCGCCTTCGAGGTTGGCGGTGATCCGCCCCTGCCCGATCCCTTCGGCCACCGACGAGCCTTCGGCCTTGAGTTCGCCGTGGGCGTAGTAGTTGTAAAGCGCCGCGCCGTGCGGATCGGTCAGCGCGATGCGGATCTTTTCGTCAAAGGCCTTGAGCCCCAGCCCGACCCCGGCAATCGTGCCCCCGGTGCCCGCCGCGCAGGTAAAACCATCGATCCGCCCACCCAGCTGTTCCCAGATTTCGGGCGCGGTCGATTCAATGTGGGCCTTGCGGTTGGCGATATTGTCGAACTGGTTGGCCCAGATTGCGCCTTCGGTTTCCTCGGCGAGGCGGCGCGAGGTGTGGACGAAGTGCCCCGGATTGGAAAACGGCGCCGCCGGCACCAGCACCAGTTCGGCCCCCAGCGCGCGGAGCGTGTCCATCTTTTCACGGCTCTGCGTCTCGGGCATGACGATCACCGTCTTGTAGCCCAGCGCATTGGCGACCAGCGCCAGCCCGATCCCGGTGTTGCCCGCCGTGCCTTCAACGATCGTCCCGCCGGGCTTGAGCGTGCCGCGATCTTCGGCATCGCGCACGATCCACAGCGCTGCCCGGTCCTTTACCGACGCGCCGGGGTTGGCAAATTCGCACTTGCCCCAGATTTCGCAGCCTGCCGCCTCGCTCGCGCCTTCGAGCAGGACGAGCGGGGTGTTGCCGATAAGATCAAGCGCGTTGGCGCGGGGGCTTGGTGCAGTCATGACGCAGGAGGTAGGAAAGCGAAAGGCCAAGCGCAACGGAATTGCGCTTGGCCCATCAAAACCCAGACTTGATCGGCGCTGCGCCGGATCAGTCTTCGGTGGCGTCAGTCTTCAGTTGCGATCGTGATCTTCAGACCATCGAGCGCGTCGGTCAGGTGGATCTGGCACGACAGGCGCGAATAGGCATCGCGGTGATCCGAGCTGTCGAGCAGGTCGTTTTCGTCTTCGCTCATCGCCTCGACCTTGTCGGCAAAGGCGGGATTGACGTGCACGTGGCAGGTCGCGCAGCTGCAGCAGCCGCCGCACAGCGCCAGCAGTTCATCGAAACCGTTATCGCGCAGGGCTTCCATCACCGACAGACCGGCAGCAGCCTCGACCGTCTTTTCTTCGCCCGCACGATTGACCACGACCAGCTTCGGCATGTCTCGTCACCCTTCCATCAATGCGCCTGTTCGCGCTTTGCCCGGGCTGCTAACCACTCCCCCTTCACTTGGCAAGCAGGAGTCGGCACTTGGGCCTCAGCGCAGCAGCAATCCGCGAAGGGCTCGATGCCATCGCCGCCACCGAGCCGGGCATTGCCCGCGCGCTTGAGGTCGCCGGCTACCCCGAACCGCGCATTCGCGAGCGCGGCTATGGCACGATGCTGCGCACGATCGTGGGCCAGCAGGTCAGCGTGGCCGCCGCCGCATCGATGTGGCGCAAGCTCGAAGCCCACATCGGGGAAGAACTATCGCTGGAGCGCATTCTGGAATCCGATTTCGATCAGCTGCGCGCCTGCGGCCTCTCACGTCAGAAACAGGGCTATATCCGCTCGTTGTGCGAACTGGTGGTGACCGGCGCGGTCGATTTCGAGGATCTGCCCGCCGACGATGAAGCCGCGATTGCCCAGCTGACGCAGATCAAGGGGATCGGGCGCTGGTCGGCGGAGATCTATCTGCTGTTCGCCGAAGGCCGGGCCGATATCTGGCCGGCGGGCGATCTGGCAGTGCAGGTCGGGCTGGGCAAGCTGCTCGCCCTGCCCGAACGCCCGAGCGAAAAAGCCACCCGCGAACTGGCCGAAGGCTGGCGCCCGCACCGCGGGGCCGCTGCGATTTTCACCTGGCATTGCTATAACAACCCGGCGCTGTGATCGCGGCAGGTGACACCTGCTGACAAGCCTGTAAGTTCCCGCGCAAATCAGATTCGCTTGGGAGAGCGCGATGAACAGCAGGAAGTCGATTTTCATCACCGGTGGGGCATCGGGCATTGGCCGGGCCACCGCTCTGCGCTTTGGCCGCGAAGGCTGGTTCGTCGGGATTGCTGACGTGAACGAGGCCGGGATGCGCGAAACCGCCGCCCTGCTCCCCGCCGGCGCCAGCTCGGTCCATGTGCTTGATGTGCGCGATCGCGGCGCGTGGGACGAAGTGCTGAGCGCCTTTGCCAAGGCTGCGGGCGGGCGGATCGATGCCGTGTTCAACAATGCTGGCGTGCCCTTGGGCGGCCAGCTCACCGAAAACACCGTGACCGAGATCGAGCGCTGCCTCGACATCAATCTCAAGGGTGTGCTGTTCGGCGCGCAGGCCGCCCATGCCTGGCTCAAGGCCAGCGCGCCGGGATCGTGCCTGCTCAATACCGCCAGTGCCGCCGGGATCTATGGGACGCCGGGGGCCTCGGTCTATTCGGCGACCAAGTTCGGGGTCCGCGCGATCACCGAATCGCTCGATGCCGAATGGGCCGAAGACGGGATCAAGGTCGCTGACCTGATGCCGGGCTTCATCGACACTCCGCTGCTCAGCCATGCGCCCAACCAGGCCAGCAATTCCGACATCCGCGAGCGCGTGCTGGATGCGGGCCTCGAAATCACTCCGGTCAGCGAAGTGGCCGATGCCGCGTGGAACGCCGTCCACGGCAAGGCGCTGCACAACCGCGTGGGCAAGACCGCTCACCGCCTGGCCTTTGCCGCGCGCTGGCTGCCGGGCCAGCTGCGCAAGCAGACCCGCTCGGCGCTCAAGCCGCTGGGCGGCTGACGTTCAGAGATAGCTGTCGATCACCCGGGCCATCGCCGCATCGCGGGCCGAGAGGCCATCGGCGTCGTGCGTGGTCAGCGTGATCTGCACCCGGTTATAGACGTTCGCCCATTCGGGGTGATGGTCCGCCTTGTCGGCATAGAGCGCAACGCGGGTCATGAAGCCGAAGGCCGCGTTGAAATCGGCAAAGGTCAGCTCGCGCGTCATCGCCAGCCCATCGCCGCGCAGGCGCCATTCGGGGCATTCGGCAAGCAGGGCCTGAACTTCGGCTTGGGACAGGCGGGCAATCGACATTTCGCTCTCCTTGGCAGCAGCCCGGCTTTCCCCTATCGCACGCCGCGATGCAAGCGTGCCGCCTTTCCGTCCAAGACCTTGCCTGCCGCCGGGGCGACCGTCTGCTGTTCGCGCGGCTGTCGTTCGCGCTGGCTCCGGGCGAAGCCTTGCAACTGGCCGGCGCCAACGGGATCGGCAAGTCCAGCCTGATCCGAATCATCGCCGGGCTGCTCCCCGCCTATGCCGGGACGGTCAGCCACGAAGGGGCGATGGGTCTGGTCGACGAGCGCCCCGCGCTCGATCCGCACCAGCCGCTGGGCAAGGCGCTGGCGCTGTGGCAGCGGATCGACGGCCCGGCTGACAATCTGGCTGCGCGGCTTGGCCTTGCAGAGCTGATGGACGTGCCGGTGCGCTACCTTTCCACCGGCCAGAAAAAGCGCGCCGCGCTGGCCCGGCTGATCGGCCAGCGCGCGCCGATCTGGCTGCTCGACGAACCGCTCAACGGGCTGGATGTCAAAGGGGTGGCGCTGGTCGAAAGCCTGGCCGCCGACCATTGCCGCACTGGCGGGATCTGCGTGATCGCCTCGCACCAGCCGATGGCCCTGACCGCGCTGCGGCAGATCGCCATGCAGGACTATCTGGCATGATCCGCGTGCTGCTCTCATTGCTGCGCCGCGATTTGGGGCTGCTGCTGGCGGGCGGGCGGCGCGGCGGGGCCTTGCTGCCGGTGCTGTTCTTCCTCTCGGTCGCGATGCTGTTTCCCTTTGCCGTCGGCCCCGATGCCCCGGTGCTGGCGCGCACCGGCGGCGGGGTGATCTGGGTGGCGGCGCTGCTGGCCGCGATCCTTCCGCTCGACCGGCTGGTTGAACCCGATCTGGAACTCGGGCTGTTCGATCAGTGGGCGCTGCGCGGGATCAGCGAGGAATGGATAATGGCGGTGCGGATCATCGCCCATTGGCTGAGCTTTGGCCCGCCGCTGATGCTCGCGGCGCTGCCCGCCGCCGCGCTGGTCGGGATCGATGGGGACAAGCTGCGGATCGTCGAGGTGGGAATGCTGGCCGGAACGCCCGGCCTTGCCGCGCTGGGCGTGATGGTCGCCGCGATCACCGCCGGCCTGCGCGGCGGCGCGGCGCTGGGCGGACTGCTGGTGATCCCGCTGGCCATCCCGCTGCTGGTGTTCGGCGCGGGCAGCCTCGCGACCGGCGGTGACACCGGCCTTGCCCTGACTGCGGCGGCAAGCCTCGTGCTGCTGGCGATGGCGCCCTTTGCCGCCGGCGCCGCGATCCGCGCGGGCCGCGGCTAGGCGATCAATAGGGCGGCTTGTGCCGGCCCTTGGGGCTGAGGGTAAAGATCTCGCAGCCCGTATCGGTGATCCCGATCGAATGCTCGAACTGGGCCGAAAGCGAACGATCGCGGGTCACCGCGGTCCAGCCATCGTCGAGCATCTTCACGCCCGGCTTGCCAAGGTTGATCATCGGCTCGATCGTGAAGAACATCCCCGGCTTCAGTTCCGGCCCGGTGCCCGCACGCCCGGCGTGGACCACTTCGGGCGCATCGTGGAACAGCCGGCCAAGGCCATGCCCGCAAAATTCGCGCACCACCCCATAGCGGAAGCTTTCGGCGTGCTGCTGGATCGCCGCGCCGATATCGCCCAGCCGCGCACCCGGCTTGGCCAGATCGATCCCGATCATCAGGCATTCGTAAGTCACTTCGACCAGCCGCCGCGCTTTCAGCGGCACATCGCCCACCAGATACATCCGGCTGCTATCGCCGTGCCAGCCATCGAGCAGCGGAGTCACGTCGATATTGACGATTTCGCCGTCCTTGAGCACCCGGTCACCGGGAATGCCGTGGCAGATCACATTGTTGATCGACGTGCAGCAGCTGTGCGCAAAGCCGCGATAGCCCAGCGTTGCCGGCACCGCGCCGCCATCCAGCGTCATCTGGCGCACCAGATCATCAAGCGCCTGCGTGGTCACGCCGGGGCGCACGTGATCGGCCAGCTCATCGAGGATTTCGGCAGCCAGCCGGCCCGCCTTGCGCATCCCTTCGAAGGCCGCCGGGCCATGCAGCTTGATCGTGCCGTCGCGCAGGACGGTCTCGTTATCGGCAACAACTTGATACTGGTTCATGCCCCGCATCATAGCGAACCATTCGCAAAATTGCGAGCCGCTCGGCGACGAATGCCGCGCGGCTCGCAATTTTCCTCTCGCACTGGCGCCGCGCACGTGGCTAGACAGGGGCATGAGTGATCTCAACGCCCTGATCCAGCCTGACCGTGGCCAGAAGGCCATTGCCATCCACCTGGTCGACAAGCCCGGCCTCGAAGCCTTCGTCAAATCGCTGTCGGCTCCGCAACGCGCCGCCCTTGCTGCCCAGAAGTTCGAGGCCGAGGGTTACAGCCGCGCGATCCTGCCCGATGGCGATGGCTGGTTCGTGGCTTCAGGCGTAGCCAATGTGAACAGCCTGTCGAGCTGGTGCATGGCCAAGCTGGCCGAAGTGCTGCCCCCCGGCACCTATCGCCGCGAAGGCGCAGAGCCGGGCCCGGCGCTCCACGGCTGGGTGACCGGGCAATACCGGTTTGACCGCTACCGCAAGGATCCCGCCCCCGATGGCCCGCGCGTGCTGCTGACCAAGGAGGTCAAGGCAATCGACCCGGCGCTGATGGAAGCTGCCGCAACGGCGCTGGTCCGCGATCTGGTCAACACGCCCGCCGAGGACATGGGCCCCGCCCAGCTCGAACACGAGGTGCAACTGATTGCCAAGGCGCATCATGCCGAATTCAAGGTCACGACCGGCGATGCGCTCGAACGCGGCTTTCCGATGGTTCACGGCGTGGGCCGGGCCGCGGCGCGCAGCCATGCCCCGCGGATGCTCGAACTGCACTGGGGCGATCCGGCGCATCCCAAGGTGGCGATCGTCGGCAAGGGAGTGTGTTTCGATTCCGGCGGGCTCGATCTCAAGCCCAGCTCGGCGATGCTGCTGATGAAGAAGGACATGGGCGGCGCGGCCCATGCGCTGGCGCTGGCCCGGCTGGTGATGGAAAGCGGCCTCAAGGTGCGGCTCCACCTGCTGATCCCGGCGGTGGAGAATGCGGTTTCGGGCAATTCGTTCCGCCCCGGTGACGTGCTGCGCAGCCGCGCCGGGATCAGCGTTGAAATCGGCAATACCGACGCCGAAGGGCGGCTGGTTCTGGGCGATGCGCTGACCCGCGCGGGCGAGGAAGCACCCGAACTGGTGATCGATTTCGCCACCCTGACCGGGGCGGCCCGCGTCGCGCTGGGGCCGGATCTGCCCGCGCTGATGACCCGCCGCGACGAAACCGCGAACGACCTGCTCGCCGCCGGCATGGCCAGCGATGACAAGTGCTGGCGCCTGCCCCTGTTCGATGGCTACCGCGAATACCTCAAATCGGACATCGCCGATCTCAACAATTCCAGCTCCAATGGCTATGCCGGGGCATCGGTTGCTGGGCTGTTCCTTGACCGGTTCGTGCCCGAAGGGATCGACTGGGCCCACTTTGACACCTTTGCCTGGCGTCCGGCGGCCAAGCCCGGCCGGCCCAAGGGCGGCGATGCGCTGGGCCTGCGCGCGGCCTGGGGGCTGCTCAAGCAGCGCTATGGTTGAGCGGGCAGCTGGCACGAGCCGCTGGCGCCGCGGCGTGTGGGCCGTGCCGATCATGATCCTGCTCGCCGCGGCGATTGCCAACCAGACCGTGCCCGGCTTCAACTGGAGCGGGCGCGATTTCATTGGCGTGGGGCTGGTCCTGGGCGCGGCCTGCCTTGCCTGGGAAGTGGCGGTGCGCGGCGCGGCCAGCAATTTCTATCGCGCGGGCGCGGCGCTGGCGATTGCCGGCGCGCTGGTGATGGTGTGGGTCAATCTTGCCGTGGGGATGATCGGCAATGAGGATAACCGCGCCAATCTGGTGTTCTTTGTCCTGCTGGCGCTGGGCGCGGCCGGCGCGCTGATCGCGCGGCTGAGGCCCGCCGGCATGGCGCGGACCATGCGGCTGATGGCCGGGGGCCAGGCGCTGATTGCCGCTGCGATCGTGCTGACCGGCCCAGATCGGGCTATCGCGCTGATCTGCCTGCTGTTCTGCGGCCTGTGGGCGCTGAGCGGGCACCTGTTCGCCGTGGCGGCGCGGCCCGCAAGCCACGCGACCGCTTGATAGCGAGGCCAAGGGGGGCTAATCGCGCCATCTTCCGTTTTCGAGGGGCATCAAGACTTGACCGCAACCGCCATTCCTACCGCGCAACTGTCGCTTGCCGGGCCGAGCGTGAAGCTCGATGCGGCGCACTGGCCGGTGCGCGGCGATCTGGCGCACATTGCGCTCGCCGGGAAAGTGTTCGTGCCGCACTATGCCGTGCCGATGCCGCGCGCGGTCGTGGCGGCCGGCGCCAACCTGCTCGCCGCGAACAAGGCCGATGCCGATGTGCGCGAGGCGCTCGCGGGCGGCACCCTGTTCAACGTGCTCGACGTGACCGGCAGCTGGGCCTGGGGCCAGGTCGGCGATGACGGCTTTGTCGGCTACCTGCCGGTGGACGCGCTCGCGGCATGACCCACACGGTGTTCATCGACGGCGCGGCCGGCACCACCGGGCTCGAAATCGTCGAACGGCTGAGCCCGCGCGATGAATTCGAGCTGATCGTGCTCGACGATGAACAGCGCAAGAGCGCGGCGGCGCGGCGCGATGCCTATCACGCCGCCGATTTTGCCGTGCTGTGCCTGCCCGATGATGCCGCGATCGAAGCCGTGGCCCTCGCCGAAGGCGCCAAGGTGCGGATCATCGATGCCTCCAGCGCGCACCGCGTCGCGCCGGGCTGGACCTATGGCTTCCCCGAACTCACCGGGCGCGATGCCGTGGCTTCGGCCACCCGCGTATCCAATCCCGGTTGCTACCCCACCGGATTTCTCGGCCTGGTCGCGCCGCTGGTGCGCGCCGGGTTGCTGCCGGCGGACTGGCCCTATACCGTCAACGCCGTCTCGGGCTATTCGGGCGGCGGCAAAGCGCTGATCGCCCGGTTCGAAGACGATGGCGACATCGCGATTCGCGCTTATGGCCTCGGCATGGGGCACAAGCACGTCCCCGAAATGCAGGCCTATGCCGGGCTGGCCCACCCCCCGCTGTTCGCCCCGGCAGTGATCGCCGCGCATCGCGGGATGGTGGTTGAAGTGCCGCTGCAACTGGCCGCGATGCCGGTGGCGGCCGCGCCCGAAGTGCTGCGCCTTGCCCTTGGCGAATTCTATGCCGGCAGCCGGATCGTCACGGTCCACGATGAACCGGTCGACGAACTGCTGCTGCGCGGCTCGATGCAGCCGAGCGACCGGCTCGACCTGTGGGTATTCGGCGCCAAGGACGGCGCGCAGGCCCGCCTCGTCGCGCGGCTCGACAATCTTGGCAAGGGCGCCAGCGGAGCCGCGGTGCAGAGCCTCAACCTGATGGCTGGCCTGCCCGAAACGGCGGGCCTCTCGCTCTGATTGCCCAAATTTTAGGCAGAGATGCTGAAAAAATGGGCAAGCCAATGAGTCTATCGACGAACAATTCTTAGCCACTTTGCTGCACTCGATTGCCGGATGTTGCGAATCCGCCCTTTTCGCGCCGCCACACATCGCCTAGAGCGCCCCTGTCGCCATTGGCACGATTCTTGATTCTGATTCTGCCGTGGCAAATGCAGATCCGGGCCGCGATTGCGGTGCCGGTCTGACGCGCAGGGGATATGGCCAAGTGAAAAAGATCGAAGCGATCATCAAACCCTTCAAGCTCGACGAAGTGAAGGAAGCCCTTCACGAAGTCGGCGTTTCGGGCATCACCGTCACCGAAGCCAAGGGCTTTGGCCGCCAGAAGGGCCATACCGAACTGTATCGCGGCGCCGAATACGTCGTCGATTTCCTCCCCAAGGTGAAGCTGGAAGTCGTCGTTCCCGACGCGCTGGCCGAACGT